>CAMYMQ010000292.1 GCA_947259335.1 uncultured Alphaproteobacteria bacterium
GGGGCCCCGCGCCGGCTGCGCGCCCTCGACGCGCTGCTCGCCGGCACGTCCTACGCGGAGATGGGCCGGGTCGCGACCCAGAATGCCGACGCGCCGGGCGTGCTCCAGGCCCACAACCTGGTGATCCTGAGCCGCCATCCGATCCGCGAACAGACCCAGGTCTGGAACGACCTGGTGCCGGCGCCGGCGCACCGCTATCTGGCCGCCGACCCGCCGGCGGACGCACCGGTGCCCGTGCCGTGGGATCGCCCGCTGCTGCACGCCCGGATCGAGGTGGGCGGCCGGTCGCTCCACGTCCTCAACCTTCACCTGCGGGCGCCGCTGGCGTCGGTCGTGCCGGGCCAGAAGGCGGGCTCGTTCGCTTGGAAGACGACCGGCGGCTGGGCCGAGGGCTTTTATCTCTCGGCGCTCAAGCGGGCGGGCCAGGCGCTCGAGGCGCGGCTGTTCGTCGACCGCCTCTTCGATACCGAGCCCGACGCCCTGGTCGCGGTGACCGGCGACTGCAACGCCGAGCTGCGCGAGACGGCGGTGCGGCTGCTCCGGGCCGACGACGAGGACACCGGCAACGGTGCGCTCGCCGGCCGCGCGCTGATCCCGGTCGAAGGATCGCTGGCCGAGGAGCGCCGCTTCACGGTCATCCACGCGGGCCGCCGGGTGATGCTCGACCATCTGCTCGCCTCGCGGGCGCTGATGGCGCGGTTCCGCGCCGCCGAGATTCACAACGAGATGCTGGGCGACGAATTGGTCGCCTATGCCAGTGTCGAGGCCTCGCCCGAATCCTATCACGCGCCGCTGGTCGCCGAGTTCGAGCTCAAGGACTGACGGCTCGGCGCGGCGCTTGACCGAAACCCGCCCGGCCCGCACGATTGTCCCGGAACTCGGGGGAGGGGCGGATCGTGAAGAAGGCGATCATCTGGTTCGTCGTGGGCGGCCTGCTCGGCGGCGCGGCGGGCTTCGCCGTCGGGCTGTTCGTCTATCCCTATATCTTCCTGGCCGACATCGTCGCCGCCGAGGCGCCGCCCGATCCGTCCAAGGCGGTCGTCGCCACCGGCACCTTCATCCACGCCGATCCCGACGATCCGGTCCACTATGGCAAGGGCAAGGTCACGGTCTACGCCGACACCGTCCGGCTCGAGCCGGATTTCGAGGTCGGCCCGGGACCCAAGTTCCACGTCTATCTGGTGCCCAAGGCGCCGATCAAGAGCTCGGACGACGTCAAGGGCGCCATGTATATCGACCTGGGCCGGCTGCGCGCCTTCAAGGGCGCCCAGAACTACGCCATCCCCAAGGGCGTGGACCTCAAGAAGTATCCGAGCGTCGTGATCTGGTGCGAGGCCTTCGGCGTGCTGATCTCGCCGGCGACGCTCAGCTTCAAGTAGCCGCTCGCCGATCGACCCGCGGTCGTCGATCCACCCTCCCTGACCCTCCCCCTCAAGGGGGAGGGGACTTCCTGCTTCGCACCTCAGTATCGTGCGGCCTCACGCCACGCCAGTCAGGCGGCCCCTGTCACGCCGCCCGGGGCAGCCGCTCCCGGTCGTGGGGCGCATTGAAGTCGATATCCGGGCCGACCGGCACGATCAGCGTCGGGTTCACCGTCTTGTGGCTGCCGTAGTAGTGGTTCTTGATGTGGCGGTGGTTGGTGGTCTCCGCCACGCCCGGCCACTGGTACAGCTCCTTGGTGTAGTTCCAGAGGTTCGGATAGTCGTAGATCCGGCGCAGGTTGCACTTGAAGTGGCCGTGATAGACCGGATCGAAGCGGACCAGGGTGGTGAACAACCGCCAGTCGGCCTCGGTGATCCGGTCGCCGGCGAGATAGCGGTGCTGGCCCAGCTTCGCCTCCAGCCAGTCGAGCGAATCGAACAACTCGGTGACCGCTTCTTCGTAGGCCTCCTGGGTGGTCGCGAAGCCGGACCGGTACACGCCGTTGTTGACCGTGTGGTAGACGCGCTCGTTGACCGCGTCGATCTCGGGGCGCAGCGGCTCGGGATAGAAGTCCAGATCGGCGCGCACCCCGTCGAGCCCGTCGAAGGCCGAATTGAACATGCGGATGATTTCGGACGATTCGTTGCTGACGATCGTGCCCCGCTTCCGGTCCCACAGCGTCGGCACCGTCACCCGGCCGCTGTAGTCGGGCTTGGCCGCGACATAGACCTGCCACATGGTGTCGGCGCCGTTGATCGGGTCGGGGATGACGTCGGGGTCGTCCTCGAAGGTCCAGCCGTTGTCGTGCATCCGCCAGTGGACCGCCGAGAGCGAGATATGGTCCTCGAGCCCCTTGAGCTTGCGGAAGATCAGGGTGCGGTGCGCCCAGGGGCAGGCCCAGGAGACATAGAGGTGATAGCGGCCCGACTCGGCCTCGAACCCGCCCTCGCCCGCGGGGCCGGGCGACCCGTCGGCGGTGACGAAGTTGCGGAAGGCGGCTTCCGACCGTTCGAACCGCCCGCCGGACGCCTTGGTGTCATACCACTTGTCCTTCCACTCGCCGTTGTCGAGATAGCCCATGGTTGCGTCTCCGGTCTTCTTGGTTTGGTGTCAGGGTGAGGTAGGCGTGTGTCGGCGGATGTCAGGGGCGCGGGGAAATCGCGAAAGGTTATCAAGGGTTATCAGAGGTTATCTTCTTGAACTCGATCCCCTTTGGACGTCATGCCCGCGCAGGCGGGCATCCAGGCGATCTCGAGGCCTGGACCCCCGCCTTCGCGGGGGTGACGCGTCGAGGATATATAGGAATTAGGTCCCTTATCCGCAACGCCCTCACGCCGCCGCGGCCAGCCGGTCGCGGCCGTGGGGGCCGGTGAAGTCGAGCTCGGGGCCCAGCGGCACGATGCCGGTCGGGTTGCGGATCTGGCTGATCGAATAGTAGCCGCGCTTGAAGATGTCGGTGTCGACCGTCTCGGCCACGCCGGGCATCTGGTAGAGCTCGCGGGTATAGCCCCACAGGTTGGGGTAGTCGATCAGCCGGCGCAGGTTGCACTTGAAGGCGCCGACATAGGCGCAGTCGAACCGCACCAGGGTCGGAAACGCCCGCCAGTCGGCCAGGGTCAGCCGGTCGCCGGCGAGGTAACGCTGCTTCGACAGCCGGTCCTCCATCCAGTCGAGCGTCTCGAACACCTGCCGGGCGGCCTCCTCGTAAGCATCCTGGGCGGTCGCGAAACCGGCCCGGTAGACGCCGTTGTTCAGCCCCTCGTAGGTGCGCTCGTTGACCCTCTCGATCTCGTCGCGCAGGTCGGCGGGATAGAGGTCCGGGCTGGCCGGCGCATGGGCGGCGAAGGCGTCGTTGAACATGCGGATGATCTCGGACGACTCGTTGTTGACGATCGTCTCGCGCTGCGTGTCCCACAGGGTCGGCACGGTCACCCGGCCCGAATAGTCCGGGTCGGCGCGGCTGTAGAGGGTATGCAGCGCCTCGATGCCATAGAGCGGGTCGCCATAGGCTTCGGTCGAATTGTCGTAGGTCCAGCCCTGGTCGGTCCGCCGCGGCGTCGCGATCGAGATGCCGACCAGATCCTCCAGCCGCTTGATCGCGCGCACCAGCCGGGTGCGGTGCGCCCAGGGGCAGGAGATCGAGATGTAGAGATGATAGCGGCCGGGCTCGGCCTTGAAGCCGCCCTCTCCAGAGGGACCCGGGGAACCATCGGCGGTCACCCAGTTGCGGAAGGCCGATTCCTTGCGGATGAACCGGCCGGTCTTGTCGTCCGCCAGCGGCGCCTCGTCGGTATGCCAGACGCCGTCCACCATGATGCCCATACGCGTATCCTCCTGCCGGTTCTTGCCGCCCTTGGGTCTTGCCTTCGGGGGGTGACTATGAATTCGGCCGCCGGGCCGGTGCGGTCAACCTAGCAGACCGCATGGCTGCCCGTACCGCCCGGCGCCATGCACAGTCTACCCCGCCAGCTTGCACGCGATCTCCGCGACATGCCGGCCCTGGAAGCGCGCCATCTTCAGTTCGTTCTCGCTCGGCTGGCGGCTGCCGTCGCCGCCGGCGATGGTGGTGACGCCATAGGGCGAGCCGCCCGAGATTTCGTCGAGGGTGGTCTGTTCCTCGGCGGAATAGGGCAGGCCGACGATGATCATGCCGTGATGCAGCAGGGTCGTGTGGAAGGAGGTGAGGGTGGTTTCCTGGCCGCCGTGCTGGGTCGCGGTCGAGGCGAACACGCTGCCAACCTTGCCGATCAGCTTGCCTTCCGCCCACAGGCCGCCGGTCTGGTCGAGGAAGTTGCGCATCTGGGCGGCCATGTTGCCGAACCGCGTCGGCGTGCCGAAGACGATGGCGTCGTAGCCGGCCAGATCGTCGACCTCGGCGACGGGGGCCGCCTGGTTGAGCTTGACGCCGGCTCCCTTGGCGACGTCCTCGGGCATCAGCTCGGGCACGCGCTTGACGTCGACGGTGACGCCGTCGACCCCGCCCGCGCCCTCGGCGACAGCGTGCGCCATGGTCTCGATATGGCCGTAGCTGGAATAGTAGAGAACCAGAACCTTGGTCATCGTGTGCCTCTTTCCTGTTGCGCCATCGGGTCGGCGCGAGTGTGCCGGGGGGCTCTTGGGCCCGCACCAACACAGGTAAGCGGCGCAATGGATTTATAATCGGCCGCTTTTGAACTAGATTGTTTCCAATATTGAAATAATCGGAGAGCGCCCATGGACCTCCTCTCTGGCATGACCGTCTTCGCCCGCGTCGTTGAGGAGGACAGCTTCGTCCGGGCCGCGGCGGCCCTCGGCCTGTCGCGCTCGGCGGCGAGCAAGCAGGTTGCCTGGCTCGAGGACCGGCTCGGCGCGCGGCTGCTCAACCGGACGACGCGCAAGATCAGCCTCACCGAGGTCGGCCGGGCCTATTACGAGCGGTGCCTGCGGATCCTGGAGGAGGTCGAGAACGCCAGCCAGGCCGTGGCCCGGCTGCACGATGCCCCGCGTGGCACGCTCCGGGTCAACGCGCCGATGTCCTTCGGCCAGCGCCATGTCGGCCCCGCCGTCGCCGATTTCCTCGCCCGCTGGCCGGAGCTCGCCATCGACCTCACCCTGACCGACCGCCGGGTCGACGTGGTGGACGAGGGCTATGACGTCGTCATTCGGATCCTGCCGATGGCCGATTCCAGCCTGATCGCCCGGCGCATCGCGACCACCCACCGGGTTGCCTGCGCCAGCCCGGCCTATCTCGCGCGCCGGGGGGTGCCGAAGACGCCCGAGGATCTCGCCGGGCACGCCTGCCTCGAATACTCGAACCTCCCGACTGCCGGCGAGTGGCCGTTCCGGCGCGACGGCGCGGTCCAGCGGGTGAAGGTGTCCGGGCCGCTGCGCGCCGACAACGGCGACATCCTGCGTTGCGCCGCGCTGGCGGGGCTGGGCGTGATTCTGTCTCCCGTCTTCATCGTCGCCGACGAGCTGGCCGACGGCCGCCTCGTGCCCGTGCTGGAGGACCATGCCGACGAGGGCGTGCCCGTCTGGGCGGTCTATCCCCACAACCGGCACCTCTCGACCAAAGTGCGGATGTTCGTGGATTTCCTGGCGGAGCGGTTCGCCGGGGAAGTCCGGTAGGAGCGCGGGCGGGGGACTTGTCATCCCATCCTTCGAGGGCCACTGTCGCGGCCACCTCGGGATGAGCCTGTAGCTTCGGGACTCCCATGGTCGTCCTTGGGTTTCCGATTGTCGTCGTCCCGCTGCCCGTCGCCCGCGCTCAGGCTCATCCTGAGGTGCGAGCGCAGCGAGCCTCGAAGGGCCGGATGACGGACCCCACCGCACCCGATTGACAATTTACGAACGTTCGTTCTATTTTATCGTCATGGCATCCGAAACCACCACCAAGGGCGAGCGCACGCGCGCCCAGATCCTCGAAACCGGGCTGGAGCAGGCCCGCACGCTCGGCGTCACCGGCGTGACCGTCGGTTCGCTGGCCGAGGCGACGGGCCTGTCCAAGAGCGGGCTGTGGAGCCACTTCGGCTCCAAGACGGCGCTGGAGAGCGGCATCCTCGACCATGCCGCCGAGCGGTTCACCGAGGAGGTCGTCCGCCCGGCCTGGCGGGAGAAGCATATCCGGCGACGGATGAGCCGGCTGTTCGACTGCTGGCTCGACTGGGGCGCCCGGCACCCGTCGGGCGGCGGCTGCGTCTTCGTCGGCGCGGCGACGGAGCTCGACGACCGCGACACGCCGAGCCGCGACACGCTGGTGCGCATCCAGCGCCAGTGGATGGAAACGCTCGCCGGCGTCATCGACCGTGGCGTGGCGCGCGGCGAACTGCCCGCCGGCCTCGACGGCCGCCAGGCCGCCCACGAGTTCTACGCGATCGTCATGGGCTTCTATCACGCCGACCGGCTGCTTGGAGACCCCGAGGCCGAAGCCCGCGCCCGGGCGACCTTCGACCGCCTGTTCGGGCCGGAGCCGGGGGACGAGGGATGATTCGCCCCGCGTCTCCCGGGCCGCCCGCTGCTCCCCTCTCCCCCGAATGAAGAGGGGGCCCATCCATTCGGCCGGCCCCTTGGGGTAACTGCCTGACCGCAAGTCCCAAGTCTTCATCCCTTCCAGGAAACCGCGACATGACCACGACCGCTCTTTCAACAAATAAAAGCACGAACGTTCGATCTAAATACAATTGGCCGGCGCTGCGTCGGCGCATGCTCACCGCCTATGGCACGGTGATGCCCGATCACGCCTCGCGCCTGTTCGAGCGGCTGTTCCTGACCCCGCGTCGGGCGCTCGGCCCGGTGGCGGTGGATGGGCCCTTCGCCCCCGCGCGCGCCCGCAAGGTGCCCTATGCCGGGCGCTGGCTGAGGGTGTGGGAGACGGGCCCCGGTGAGGGGAGCGGGGGCGAGGAGGCGGTCGTGCTGGTCCACGGCTGGGCTGGCCAGGCGGCGCAGCTTTCCGCCTTCGCCGAGCCGCTGGTCGCGGCAGGCTACCGGGTCGTGGCCTTCGACGCGCCCGCCCACGGCCTGTCAGACGGCGAGCGGACCGACATGATCGA
>CAMYMQ010000293.1 GCA_947259335.1 uncultured Alphaproteobacteria bacterium
CGCCGCCGGCGGAACGCGACGCGCCCGTCGTCGCCCGGCTCAAGGCCGCGGGGGCGGTGATCGTCGGCCGCACCAACATGACCGAGTTCGCCTATTCCGGCGTGGGCCTCAACCCGCATTATGGCACCCCGGCCAATCCGTGGGACCGGTCCGCGCGGCGCATCCCGGGCGGGTCTTCGTCGGGCGCGGCCGTGTCCGTGACGGACGGCATGGCGGCCGTCGGGATCGGCACCGATACCGGCGGCTCGATCCGCATTCCCTCGGCGCTGTGCGGGCTGACCGGCTTCAAGCCGACCGCCCGGAGGGTGCCGACCGTGGGCGCCTTCCCGCTGTCGCATACGCTCGATTCGATCGGCCCGCTGGCGCCGACGGTCGACTGCTGCGCCCTGGTCGATGCCGTGCTGGCCGGCAACGAGCCCGCACCGGTTTCGGCGGTGCCACTGGAGGGCCTGCGCCTCGCCGTGCCCCAGACGCTGGTCTTCGACGACGTCGACGACACGGTCGCGGCGGCCTTCGAAGCCGCCGTCTCGGTCCTGTCGGCCAAGGGCGCGCGGATCACGACCATCGCCTTTCCCGAACTGGCGGACATTCCCAGGGTCAGCATCCTGGGCGGCTTCGCGGCCGCCGAGGCCTATGCCGTCCACCGCGCCGATCTGGAGACGCGCCGCGACCGGTTCGATCCCCGGGTTGCCTCGCGGATCGACAACGGCCGGAAGATCTCCAGCGCCGACTACGTCGACCTGCTCGCCGCCCGGCGCCATCTGCGCGCGGCGGCCGACGCGACGAGCGCGCCCTTCGACGCGCTGATCCTGCCGACCACGCCGCGCATCGCGCCGCCGATTGCCGATCTGGAGGAGAGCGACGAGGTCTACGGCAAGACCAACCTCTTGATGCTGCGCAACAACGCCTTGTTCAACTTCCTCGACCGCTGCGCCGCGTCGGTGCCGTGCCACAGGCCGGGCGACGCGCCGGTCGGCATGATGGTGGTCGGGGAGACGATGGGCGATACGCGGCTGCTCGCCGTCGCCAAGGCGATCGAAGGCGCCCTGACGCGGTAGGTACCTAGCGCCCGAATGGGCTGTCCACGGCGTTGTGCAGGGTCTCGCGCGGCGTGCAGCCGAAGGCTTCGCGATACTGGACCGAAAAGCGTCCCAGGTGGGTGAAGCCCCAGCGCACGGCGATCTGGGTCACGGTCGCGTCTTCGTCCCCGGCCGAGAGGTCCCGGTGCGCCTGTCTAAGCCGCCGGTCGCGCAGGAAAGCCATCGGGGTCGTGTTACGAAAGCGCCGGAAGCCGATCTGGAGGGCGCGGGCGCTGACCCCGGCGGCGAGAGCGATATCCTCCAACGCAATCGGCTGGTCGAGAGTCGCGTCGATATACTCCTCGGCCCTGCGCACGTAGTGCGGCGCCACCGCCGGCTGGCGGCGGTGCAGGAAGCGCCGATAGTTATGGGCATGGGCTTCCAGTAGGCCCGAGAGAAGCGCGCTTTCGACCTGGCGGGCCATCAGCCCTGCGGCAGCGCCGTCCGGTGCGATCGACGGCCGCCCGGCGTCGGCCTCGCCGACCATGTGGTTGACCAGCGACCGGAAGGCCGCGCCCGGTCCCTGGGCGATGTCGAAAGCGCCCTCGAACCGGATTGGCTCGCGGACGGTTCCGCCGAGCAGTGCCGAAAGATGATCTTCGAGTGCGCGGCGTTCGATCTGGACCAGCACCTGCCGACATCCCGTATCCCAGATCATGTCGGTCGGCTCGTGCGGATTGAGCACGGCGGCTGCCCGTGGGGTCGAATGATACCGCTGGTCGCCGTTGGCGATGGCGGCAGAGCCTTCGACCGGTATCTGCACCAGGAAGAATCGCTCGAGGCAGCCCGGATTGATGGAGGTCTTCGCGCCGTACTGAATGTAGTTGAGCGACAGGCGCGCGCCCGGAAGATGGTGATGGCGCGCGTCCAGGCGGTCGCGGCCGACGATGTCGAGCCGGTGCGGACAGAAGACCTGCGCGACCCGTTCGCGTGCCTCGTCGAGCTCGGTGGTGGCGAACCGTGTGTGGCCGGCCAGGGGCGTTTCCGCAATAGGTGCCATCGTCCATCCCTCGCTTCGCGCGGACCTTTACGGCATGGCCCGGTTAGCATCCGGCCCGGATGGCGGTGCCGTCAAGGCCGCCGTGCGACTATTTGCCGGCCGGAACAGGTGGTTGGCGTCGATTGTTTCGCTTTTTGGATAGTCATTTCGGACCCCGGCTAGCGGGCGCCTGGCCTCGGGGCGCAGGCTCGTTCCGCGATGCGAAGGGCAAGCTCGAGGGAAGACGCCATGCAGGGGCTGAAGGGAAAGACCGCCATCGTTCCGGGCGGCGCGACCAAAATCGGCGCAGCGGTTGTCGCCGCCTTTCACGCCGCGGGGACACGGGTCATGGTGGCCGACATTGACGCCGAGGCTGGGGCCGCCGTCGCGGGCGCCTTCGACGACGCCGTCGCCTTCCGCGAAACGGATATCCGGCGCGACGCCGATATCGCGGGTCTCGTGCGGGATACGGTCGACCGTTTCGGCCGCGTCGACTTCCTCGTCAACGTCGCCTGCAGCTATCTCGACAACGGAGCCGCCTCGAGCCGCGCCGAATGGCTCGAAAGCCTCGATGTCAACGTGGTCGGCTCGGTGATGCTGATGCAGGCCGCGCGCGCCGAGTTGGCCCAAAACCGGGGCGCGATCGTCAACTTCGGCAGCATCTCGGCGCGGGTCGCCCAGACCGGCCGCTGGCTCTATCCCGTCTCCAAGGCGGCGATTCTCCAGCTCACCCGCAACCAGGCCATGGACCTGGCGCCGGACGGCATCCGCGTCAACGCGGTCAGCCCCGGCTGGACCTGGTCGAACATCATGGACGAGTTGAGCGGCGGCGACCGGGCGAAGACCGACCGCGTCGCCGCGCCCTTTCACCTCCTAGAACGGGTGGGCGATCCGGAGGAGGTCGCCAGGGCGGTCCTCTTTCTGTGCTCGGACGACGCCGGCTTCATCACCGGCACCGACATCCGGGTGGACGGCGGCTACACGGCGATGGGGCCGGAGCGCGCCGCGCCCGCGATCCCGCTTCTGACCGAATAACCAACCGATAACAACCAACTGGAGGGTGGCTTCCATGCGCAACATCACCATCGTCGGGGGCGGTCAGTCCGGCCTCCAGCTCGGCCTCGGCCTGCTCGACAAGGGCTATCGGGTCCGCATCGTCCAGAACCGGACCGCGGAGGAGGTGCGCGACGGCAAGGTTCTGTCGAGCCAGTGCATGTTCCACGACGCGGTCCGGAACGAGCGGGACCTCGGCATCGATTTCTGGGGAGATTCCTGCCCGCCGGTCGAGGGCATCAACTTCATGGTGCCGGCGCCCGACGGCAGCGGCGGCAAGGCGATCGACTGGGCCTCGCGCCTCGACGATCCGGCCTATTCGGTCGACCAACGCGTGAAGGTGCCGCGCTGGATGCAGGAATTCTCGGACCGGGGCGGCCATCTGGTGATCAAGGACGCGACCGTCTCCGACCTGGAGCAATACACCCGCGAGGACGATCTGGTCGTGGTCGCCTCCGGCAAGGGTGATATCGGCCGCCTGTTCGAGCGCGACGAGGAGAAGTCGCCCTATGACAAGCCGATGCGCGCGCTTGCGCTGACCTATGTCACCGGCATGACCCCGCGGCCGGACTATTCGGCGGTGTGCTTCAACCTTATTCCCGGGGTCGGTGAGTATTTCGTCTTCCCGGCGCTGACCACCACCGGGCCGTGCGAGATCATGGTCCTGGAAGGCGTGCCCGGCGGCCCGATGGACTGTTGGGCGGAAGTTTCCTCGCCGGAGCAGCATCTCGACGCCTCGCTCAACATCCTGAACACCTTCCTGCCGTGGGAGGCAGAGCGTTGCCGTGACGTCGCGCTGACCGACGACAACGGGATCCTTGCGGGCCGCTTCCCGCCGACGGTGCGCCGGCCGGTCGGGACGCTGCCGTCGGGCCGGCAGGTGCTGGGCATGGCCGACGCCGTCTGCCTGAACGACCCGATCACGGGCCAGGGCTCCAACAACGCCAGCAAGGCCGCCGACGCTTATCTCAGATCGATCCTGGCCCAGGAGGACCGGGCATTCGACGCTTCATGGATGCAGGGCACCTTCGATCGCTACTGGTCCTATGCCCAGTGGGTCGTCGCCTGGACCAACATGATGCTGGTGCCGCCGCCGGACTTCGTCCTCCGGATCATGGCGACGGCCTGCGAGACCCCGCCGCTGGCCCACCGCATGGCCAACGCCTTCAACGATCCGCGCGACTTCTTCCCGTGGTTCGCGGACGAGCAGGCGGCCAACGACTATCTCGAGGAGCTCGCTTCCAAGGCGGCCTGACCAGGGCGGGGCGGGCGCGTCCGCCGGCGCCCGCTCCGCATCCGGCTCCGGTACCGTTACGCCGATTGGCGCCGCTAAGGCCATTGGCGCCATCGCGGATACCGCGACCGCTACGGGAACGGACACAGCCACGGCTGGCGGCGGTACTACGGTCACCATCGCTACCAGGGCGGCTCTTCCCGGCGCGGATATTATCGCCGGGACGGGCGCTACATCCTCTACCGGTTCCTGACGGTCCTGCCCTACGTGCTCTACGCGCGCTAGGTTCCGGGACTGTCTGGCCCGGGGCAACCCGAATAGGCGTTGCATCGCAGGGGGCATTTAGTTACGTTACATAACTATTGATCGTATCTAAATGGGTCGCCATGCCGCGTTCCAGAGTCCGGAGCAAGCCGACCGCCGATGGGACGGCGCCCGAGGCCTATCGGCCGCCGTTGAGCGTATCGCGGCCGGAAGTCCTGATCGATGGATCGGATGACCGGTTTCGCGACCTGATCTACACGCTCTTCGTCACGGGGTCCCGCTTCCAGGAGATTCGCGAGGCCTTCGGGCGCGAGGTCGACGTCAGCGGCCCGCAATATTTCGTGCTCATGGCGGTCGCCCGCCACCACGGCGACGGCGGTATCGGCATCGGCGGGCTGTCCGGCCACCTCCACGTCGCCGCGCCCCACGTCACGACCGAGGTCGGCAAGCTGGTCGACCGGGGGCTGCTCGCCAAGCGGCCCAATCCCGAGGACGGCCGGCGGGTCCTGGTCACGCTGACCGAGGCGGGCAAGGCCGTGCTGGATCGGCTGGCCCCGTTCCGGCAGCACATCAACAACGTCCTGTTCGACGGCTTCTCGCGCGAGGAGTTCCTGACCCTCGCGCGGCTCCTGGACCGGTTCCTGTCGACCACGGAGCGGGCCCTCGACGAAGTGGCCGATCACGAACGCGACCGGCGGCGGACGCAAACCCAGGGCGCCCAGGCGGCCGAGTAGGGAAGGAAAGTCACATGCTCAAGACCGGCAAGGAACATCTCGAGGGCCTGCGCGACGGGCGCACCGTCTATATCGGCTCCGAGAAGGTCGAGGACGTCACCACCCACCCGGCCTTCCGCACCGCGGCGCAGACCGTCGCCGGCATGTACGACGCCAAGCGGGCGCCCGAGACCCTGGACACCTTCTCCTACGAGGAGGAGGGCGAGCGCTATTCGATGTGGTACCTGCGCGCCCGCTCAAAGGACGACCTGCGCCGGCGGATGAAATGCCACAAGGCGATCGCCGACATGACCTACGGCATGCTCGGCCGGTCCCCCGACCACGTCTCCGGCTTCGTCACCGGCATGGCGACCAACCCGTCGGCCTTCGACACCGAGACCCGACAGTTCGGCGCCAACCTGCTGGCCTACTACGAACACTGCCGCCGGAACGACATCTACGCGACCTACGCCGTCCTTCCGCCCCAGGCCGCGCGCAATCCGGAATTCTACGTCAAGAAGAACCTGCCGGTGCCGACCCTGATGGTCACCGAGGAGCGGGACGACGGCATCGTCATTAACGGCATGAAGATGCTGGCGACCTCGGCGGTCTTCTGCGACGAGATCTGGATCGGCAACCTGCTGCCGCTCGCGCCCGACCAGGTCAAGCAGGCGGTGACCTGCGCGGTCCCGGTCAACGCCGAGGGGCTGACCCTGTGGTCGCGCCAGCCGCTCAACATGAACACGTCCAACGAGTTCGACGGCCCGCTCGCGTGGCGGTTCGACGAGACCGATTCGATGGTCATGTGCGAGAACGTCTTCGTGCCGTGGGAGAAGGTGTTCGTCATGGACGACGCCATCAAGGCGCGGGGCATCTATATCGAGACCCCGGCCCACTGCTACGGCAACCACCAGTCCAACGTCCGCTTCTGGTCCAAGATGCAGCTGATCCTCGGGCTCTGCTCGAAGGTCGCGCACGCCACCGGGGCGATCGAGGTGCCCGCGGTCAAGGAGGTGCTGGGCCGGATGTCCTCGCTGGAGGCGACCCTCGCGGGCGTGATCCACGGCCAGATCGAGGCGGCCGAGGAGTGGCCCGACGGCTATGTCACCTTCAACCGCCGCATGATGTATGCCGCGCTCAACTGGTGCACCGAGAACTATTCGGCGATCATCGACCAGCTCCGCGAGCTGTCGGGCGGTGGCGTCTTCCAGATGCCGGCCTCGTCGACGGTGATGCACGATCCGAAGGTCCGCGAGCAGTTCGAGATGTACTGGCAGACGCCGCAGCTGGCCGCGCTCGACCGGATGAAGCTGTTCAAGGTGGTCTGGGACATGGTCGGCAGCGAATTCGCCGGCCGCCAGCAGCAGTACGAGAAGTTCTATGCCGGCGCCTCCTTCATCGTCCGCAACCATTCCTACCGCGAGACGCCCTGGGACGACTTCCACGGCATCGTCGACCGGCTGACGGGCAGCTACGATGTAACCGAACCCCCGGCGGAGGCGGCCGCCGCCGAGTGAGGCGATGGGACTGGACGCCCGCACCCTGCCGGCCCGGCCCGGCGCCTACCTGATGACCGTTCGCCTTGAGCAGCGGTTGGTCCTGGACGCGCGCGGCATCGGTGCGACGACGCTCGCCCCTGGCACCTACGTCTATTGCGGCAGCGCCCGCGGCCCGGGCGGCATTCGGGCCCGGATCGCGCATCACCTGCGTGCCGACAAGCGAGCGCACTGGCACATCGATCGGCTGACCGCGGCCGGACGGGTGACGGCGGTCGCCGCCGCGCC
>CAMYMQ010000294.1 GCA_947259335.1 uncultured Alphaproteobacteria bacterium
CCTCTGACCGGCCGTCGGCGTGGGGGCGGTCGTGCGGGTTTCGACATGACGCCGGGCGGGCAGCGGGCCGCGACCCTCGCTCTTGCCGCGGTCGGCGTAGCGGCGGCGGCGGCGTACATCGCGGGTCTCGCCCTCGAGATGCCGGGCCTGCGCCTGGCCGTGAAGCCGATCCCGGTTCTGTGCCTGCTGGTCTGGGTCGCCATCGCGGCGAACCTGCCGCGCCGCATCCTGATCGGGGGCGGCCTTGCGTGGAGCGCGGTCGGCGACGTGCTGCTGGCGATGATCGACCTGGGGCTCGATGCGACCGTCTTCTTCGCCATGGGCCTGGGCGCCTTCCTGATCGCGCACCTGTTCTACATCGGCTTTTTCATAAGCTGGAACCGGCAGCTCAATCCGCTGCGTCTGCTCCCCTTCCTGGCCTGGGGCGTGGTCGTATTCCTGTTGGTCCGGCCGGCTCTCGGCGACCTGACCGTCCCGGTGATCGTCTACATGCTGGTCATCGTCACCATGATGTGGCGGGCCTTCAGTCTGACCGATGGATACGGCCAAGCGGTCTCGCGCGCCCAGACGGCCGGGTGGGGCGCGCTGCTGTTCGGCCTGTCGGACACGCTGATCGCCCTGAACAAGTTCTGGGAGCCGGTCCCGGCCGCCGCCTATGCGATCATCCTGACCTACTGGCTGGGCCAGATCGGTATCGCCCGGGCGGCCCGGGGCTGACGCGCGGGCGGGGGACGGCCGGGATCGCGGCCACGGGACCGGCTTCCGCTTGACACGGCGGAGCGCACCCGTATATTCCGCAGCGTCCGGCCGGGCTGAGCCCGAGACCGGCGTTATTTTCTGTCTCCGTATATCCGGACCCCGAGTGATGCACGCAGTCATCCGAACAGGCGGCAAGCAGTACCGCGTCGCCGCGAACGAAGTCATCAAGGTCGAACGCCTTGCCGGCGAGGCCGGCGACGTCGTCGTTTTCGACGAAGTGCTCGCCGTGGGCGAGGGCGATACGGCAGCGATCGGCGCGCCGACCGTGACCGGCGCCAGCGTCGCCGCACGGGTGATCGCCCAGGATCGCGCCGACAAGATCCTGATCTTCAAGAAGAAGCGGCGCCACAACTATCGGCGCAAGAACGGCCATCGCCAGCAGCTTACCGTGCTGCGGATCGAGGAGATCCTGACCGACGGCAAGAAGCCGACGGTCAAGGCCGAGAAGCCGGCGGCCGACAAGGGCGCTGCCAAGCCGGCTGCCAAGTCCGACGCCAAGCCCAAGTCCGACGCCAAGCCCGCGGCCAAGCAGGCGGAGGCCGCGCAGGCCGAGGCGACGGCGGCTGAGGCAAAGCCCGCCGCGAAGGCCGAGGCCAAGCCGGCGGCAAAGAAGCCGGCCGCCAAGAAGACCGCGGCGGCTTCGAAGGACGAGGCCAAGCCGGCTGCGAAGAAACCCGCGGCCGAGAAGCCGGCCGCGAAGAAGGACGACGACGCCTAGGCGTCGCGGTCAAGGAGCGTCGAGATGGCACATAAGAAAGCAGGCGGTAGCTCCCGCAACGGTCGCGATACCGCAGGCCGGCGCCTGGGCGTGAAGAAGTTCGGCGGCGAGGCCGTTATCGCCGGCAACATCATCGTGCGCCAGCGGGGCACCAAGTTCCATCCGGGCGAGAATGTCGGGATGGGCCGCGACCACACCCTGTTCGCTCTGACCCCGGGCAGCGTCAAGTTCGTCCGACGAGCGGGCGGGCGAACCTTCGTCACGATCGAGCCGGCCGTCCCGGCCGCGGCCGAATAGGCCGGCGGGGCGCCGCCGGCGCGGCGCTCCGACCCAGCGAGGAACACCCGACAGGGAGACGGAGCGCCGTCTCCCTTTATTTTTTTCAGAGTGTTCCGATCATGCCGACTATTCTGGAAACACCAAGGCTGACGCTGCGGCCGCTGGCCCCCGCCGACGCCCCCGCGATCCACGACTATTGCAGCGACTGGGATGTCGCCTGCCGGCTCGCGCGCGTGCCGCATCCCTATCCCGACGACCTGGCCGAGACGTTCATCGAGCGCCAGGCGCTCGAAGCGTCGGGCGGCATGGCCCATGTGTTCGCCATCGACTATGCCGGCCGATTGGCTGGGGTCATCGGGATCGAGAAGCGCGAACGCGGCGCATGGGAGCTCGGTTACTGGCTCGGCAAGCCCTGGTGGGGCCGGGGTCTGGCCACCGAGGCGGCCCTGCGGGTCACCGGTTTCGGCCTGGGAGAGGCGGGGCTGTCCCGGCTCGAGGCGCGTCACCACCAGGACAATCCCGCCTCCGGAAAAGTGCTCGCCAAATGCGGGTTCCGGGAGTTCGGACGGGGGCCGTCCCACAGCCTGGCGCGCGGGCGGGCGGTGCCGTCGGTCTTCGTGGCGCTTGATGCTCCCGGGCGCGTGGCGTAACACCCGCGCCATGAAGTTCCTCGATCAAGCCAAGATTTTTCTGCGCTCCGGCGACGGCGGCAACGGCTGCATGTCGTTTCGGCGCGAGAAGTTCATCGAGTTCGGCGGCCCCAACGGCGGCGACGGCGGCCGGGGCGGCCATGTCTGGGCAGAGTGCGTCGAGGGGCTGAATACCCTGATCGACTTCCGCTACCAGCAGCATTTCAAGGCCAAGCGCGGTCACCACGGCATGGGCTCGGACCGGACGGGAGGCTCGGGCGACGACGTCGTGCTCAAGGTGCCCGCCGGCACCCAGATCTTCGAGGAGGACGGCGAGACCCTGATCGCCGACCTCACCGAACCGGGACAGCGCGTCCTGCTGGCCAAGGGCGGCGACGGCGGCCGGGGCAACGCGCGCTTCAAGACCTCGACCAACCGCGCGCCGCGCAAGTTCGAGGAAGGCTGGCCGGGCGAGGAACGCTGGATCTGGATGCGGCTCAAGCTGATCGCCGACGCCGGCATCATCGGCCTGCCCAACGCGGGCAAGTCGACCTTCCTGGCGGCGGTCTCCCGCGCCAAGCCCAAGATCGCGGACTACCCCTTCACCACGCTGCATCCGAATCTGGGCGTCGTCTATGTCGACGGCGAGGAATTCGTCCTCGCGGACATTCCCGGCCTGATCGAGGGCGCCCACGAGGGCAAGGGCGTCGGCGACCGGTTCCTCGGCCATATCGAGCGGTGCGGGGTGCTCCTGCATCTGGTCGACGGCACCGGCGAGGACGTCGCCGCCGACTACCGGACGATTCGCGGCGAGTTGGCCGCCTACGGCCAGGACCTGCCCGAGAAGGTCGAACTGGTCGCGCTCAACAAGTGCGATGCGCTGGACGAGGCGACGATCGCCGAGCGCAAGTCGGCGCTGGAAGAGGCGGCGGGCGGCCCCGTGGTCACCCTGTCGGGCGCGACCGGCCACGGCCGCGATGCGGTGCTGCGCGACCTGCTCGCACACATCAAGGCTGCCCGCGAGGCGGAGAAGGACGGGACGGGCGCGCGCAGCCCGTGGACCCCGCAATGAGCGACCGGTTGGCCAAGGCACGGCGGATCGTCGTCAAGATCGGCTCCGCGCTGCTGGCCGACGAGCAGACCGGGGCGATCCGGCGTGAGTGGCTCGACGCGCTGGCCGAGGATGTGGCCGACGCGCGGGCACGCGGCCAGGAAGTCCTGATCGTCTCCTCCGGCGCCATCGCGGTCGGCCGTCATCATCTCGGCCTCACGGCGGGCTCGCTCCGGCTCGAGGAAAAGCAGGCGGCGGCGGCGACCGGGCAGCTCCGCCTCGCCCATGCCTGGCAGGAGGCCCTGGCCCGCCACGACGTAACGGTCGCCCAGGTCCTGCTGACCCTGGGCGACACCGAGGAACGCCGCCGGCACCTGAACGCGCGCGCCACTCTGGCCACCCTGCTCAAGCTCGGCGCCGTGCCGGTGATCAACGAGAACGACACGGTCGCCACCGACGAAATCCGCTATGGCGACAACGACCGGCTGGCTGCCCGGGTTGCCCAGATGATCAGCGCCGACACCCTGATCCTGCTGTCCGACATCGACGGGCTCTATACCGCCAACCCCCGCGAGCAGGCCGATGCCGTGCATGTCGGCGAGGTCACCGAGATCACGCCGGAGATCGAGGCGATGGCGGGAAGGCCGCTGCCCGGCTACAGCTCCGGCGGCATGGTCACCAAGATCGAGGCCGCCAAGGTCGCCTACGGCGCCGGCTGCAGCATGGCGATCGCCGACGGCCGCGTGTCGCGCCCGCTGTCCGCGATGCGCGAGGGCGGACGCTGCACCTGGTTCGTCCCGGCCCAGAGCCCGCGCACGGCGCGCAAGCGCTGGATCGCCAGCGCCATTGCCTCGGGCGGCGCGGTGATGATCGAC
>CAMYMQ010000295.1 GCA_947259335.1 uncultured Alphaproteobacteria bacterium
CGACTGACCGGGCCGCCGACCGCAGCGCCGCGCGCGGCGGCTGGTCGGCCTGCGCCGCCTCCTCGAAACGCAGGCAGAAGTGGATGCCGAAATCGACCGCAAGGCCGATGAAGGGCACCGCGAAAGCGACCGAGATCAGATTGAGGGAGCCGAAGGCGAGCGCGGCGAAACCGGCGGTCAGGACCAGGCCCATCACCAGGGTCAGCAGGACTCCGCCCACCAGCCACCGCGACCGCAACCCGGCGAACAGCAGCAGCGTGACCAGGACCAGCGAGACGACGCCCGCCACGCTCGCGCCGCGCGCGACGCTGTCGAGTTCCTCGTTGTTGATGGCGACCGATCCGGTCATCCGCACCCGGACGCCGTTTTCGGGAACAAGTCCCTTTTCCGCGGCGATCCGGCGGATCGCGGCCATCGCTTCCTGCGCCGGCTTGAGGCTGCCGTAGTCGAGCTTGGGCTGGACGACGACGATCTGCCGCCGGCCGGCCTGTCCCGGCGACCGGGCAAGGAACATCCGGGACCAGTCCAGTCCCCTGCGCTCGCCCCGCGCCGCCGCTTCGACCGACCGGGTCAGCTCGGTCAGGAACGGCTTGAGCTGATTGACCGGTCCCTCTTGCGAGGCGATGGCGCCGAACACGGTGCCGAGAACCGAGAACAGTCCCCGCAGGCTCGGGTCCCGCGCCAGAGTGCCGAGGAAGGGCTGCGCGCCGGACAACCGGTCGGACAGGGCCTCCAGCTCCGGCAGGGTGAGGTACAGCAGGCCGTTGCGGCGGAAGAACGGCTCGCCGGCGACATAGAAGCTGGAACGGAACAGGGCCGGCCTGGCCTTGAAGGCGGTATCGAGTTGCTCGGCGGCATCCAGCGCCGCCTGCTCGCTGTCGGCGTCGACGACCACTGCCAGGGTGTTGCGGAATTGCGGAAAGGCGTCGCGATAGGCGGCGAACGCCTTGCGGAACGGCAGCTCCGACGAGAGCAGGTCGGCCGTGTCCGTGTTGACCGACAGATTGCGCGCGGCGAAGCCCGCCGACAGGACGGCCAGCAGCAGGCAGCCGACAAGCACCAGCCAGCGGAACCGGACGGCGGCGTCGACCAGCCCGCCGAAGGCGGCGTCCAGACGACCGGCCTCGGCATCCGGTTCAGGCGGAAGCGGACGCTGGGAATCGCGGCCTTCATTATCTAAGTACAATGAAATATACACTCCGCCCGGAAGTCCGGCCTGCAGTTCTGCCGTATATAGTAGGCCACCTGCCGGACGCCTCGGGTAGCGGCGTGCCTATCCGGCTTCACATCGTTACGATGGATTGAATGACGATTCCCAACCCGACGAAACTGCTTGTTGCCGCGATAGTCGGCTCGCTTATAGCGTTTCAGTCTTCGGCGGGGCAAGCCGCCCCCCGCGATGTGATCGCCACCTATCAGGCGGGCCTTCTGTCGGTCATGAAACGCGCCAAGGAGCTCGGTTTCGCCGGCCGCGTCAAGACGCTGACCCCGATCGTCACGGCCGCCTACGATCTCGGTTCCGTGGCGCGCCGCGCCGCCGGGTCGGGCTGGCGCAAGATGACGCCCGACCAGCGCCGGCGCTACACCGCAGCCTTCGCCCGCTTTTCCATCGCGACCCACGCCGCCCGCTTCAAGAGTTTCGGCGGCGTGCGTTTCGAGATCACCGGCCAGCGCCGGCTGGCCGCGAACCAGGTGCTGGTCGACACGCGGATCGTCGAGCGCAACGGCAACAGCACGGCGATCAACTATCTGCTGCTCGAAAAGGGCGGCCGGTGGGCGATCGTCGACGTCTATCTCAAGGGCTCCATCAGCGAGGTGGCGACCCGCCGCTCCGAGTTCAGCTCGATCCTGCGGGACAAGGGCGCCGACGCCCTGATCGCGGCCCTCCGCCGCAAGACGGCCGAGATGGGTTCCTAGGCCGCGTTCCGGAGTCGACCGTCAAATGGTGAAAACTCTCGTACAGAACGGCGCGCGCTTCGGGATCGGAACCGTCGTCCGCCATACCCTGTTCGGGTATCGCGGCGTGATCTTCGATGTCGACCCGGTCTTCAGCAGTTCCGATGAATGGTACGATGCGATAGCGCGCACGCGTCCACCCAAGGACCGTCCGTGGTATCACGTGATGCCCGACGGCCAGCAGCATACCACCTATGTCGCGGAGCGGAACCTGGAGCCCGATACCGACCCGGCGCCCATCAAGCACCCGCTGATCGACAAGCTTTTCCAGGGCAAGGGCGAAGACGGCTACAAGCCGGTGCGGCGCGCCAACTGAAGCGCCTGGCTGTTGACTCGCCCCCGGGCGCGACGCAAGGTTACCGCCTGTAAGCGTGAGGCTGGGGTGTTCCGGTGCATGAGGCCGGGACTGAGAGAATACCCATCGAACCTGAACCGGGTCATGCCGGCGTAGGGAGCCAAAGCGCGAGGCCGACCTCACAGCTTTTCCCTCGATCGGCATCGCGAAGACGGCTCCCAAAGGGAGCCAGAATGTTCATTCCGACCACCATTCCGTACCGGATCGCGGCCACCGCGGCCGCCCTCGCCCTGCCGCTCGGCGCGGCCCCCGCCGCCCATGCGACCGAGACGCTGCCGATCCTGGTGCCGCTGACCAAGTTCATCGCGCTCGAAGGCACCAGCCAGAAGCGCGGGTCGCTGCTCGCCTTCAGGGGCTTCGAGGAGCTCAAGGTCGAGCCGAACGTGCTCGACACCGCCTCCTCGCCCCAGGTCGCGACCCAGGCCTTCGCCCGGGCGACCCGCGGCGACGGCGTGTTCGCCGTGATCGGGCCGATCTACGGCAACTCGATGCTGGCGATGATGCCGCTGGCGGCCCGGCGCAAGCTGCCGATCCTGACCGTCTCGGGCACCGGCAAGCTGACCGAGCAGGGCAACAAGTGGGTGTTCCGCTTCTTTCCGTCCGACGCCGTGCTCAAGGTCGCCCAGGCGCGCTACGTGGTCGAGGAGCTGGAAAGGCGCAGGATCGCCCTGATCACCCAGAGCACCGCCTACGGTCAGAGCGGGCGGGCGCATCTCAAGGCCGCCTTCGGCCGGATGGGCGCGACGATCGTCTACGAGAACAGTCTGACGGTCGGGACCAAGGAGATGCTGCCGGTGCTCGCCAACATCCGCCGGTCGGGCGCGGATGTGGTCGTCCTCCAGCTCCATTCCGGGCCGTCGGCCCTGTTCGTCCGGCAGGCCGCCGCCTTCGGGCTCACGCTGCCGGTCGTCGGCGGCTCCGCCCTGCACCAGCCGACCACCGCCGCCCTGGTCGAGCCGGCGACGCTCAAGAATGTCTGCGCCGAGACGGCTTCCTCGCCGATCTCGGAGACGTCGCCGCCGATGAAGGCGTTTACCGCCGCCTTCCGCAAGGAATACGACGCCGATCCCGACGCCTTCGCGCTCGCCGACTATGACGCGGTTCGCATGGTGCTGGGCCTGCGCCGGAAGGGCATCAAGACCGGCCCGGCGATGCGCGAGGCGCTGGCAACGACGCGCTACCAGGGTCTCGCCATGTCCTACCGCTCGGACGGCAAGGGCAACATGGCCCACGACGCGGTGATCGTCTGCTACGACGGCACGAGCCGGGTGCCGGCGATCGTCAAGCGTTACCGCATCGACCTGGCCGACAACGCGCCGCGGTAGCCGCCGGTGACCCTCTACGTCCAGCTCGCGGTCAACGGGCTCGCGCTGGGCGCCGCCTATGCGTTGATCGCGCTTGGCTTCGTGCTGATCCTCAACGCGACCCGGGCGGTCAACTTCGCCCAGGGCGATACCGTGATGGCCGGCGGCTATGTGGCCTTCCTGCTCGCCGGCCTCCTGCCGCTCGACGCCCTGGGCGTGCCGGGGCTCGCCCTGCTGCCGATCGTACTGGCGGCGATGGCGGTCCTCGGGCTGGCCTTCTCGGCCGTGGCCTATTTCCCGCTGCGCCGAAGACCCGCGGTCTCGGTCTTCATCAGCACCATCGCCGTGGGCATCCTGCTCCAGGGCGCCGCCAACGGCCTGTTCGGCGGCGCCGAGCGCACGGTGCCGCCGCTGGTCGCGGGCCCGCCGGTGCCGCTGGGCGACCTCGTCGTCGGCCGCCAGACCCTCGCGATCATTCTGGTCGCGGGCGTGCTGATCGCCCTCTTGCATATC
>CAMYMQ010000296.1 GCA_947259335.1 uncultured Alphaproteobacteria bacterium
CCACACGGTCGTCCTGCCCCACGCCGCCGCCTACAACGCGCCGGCCGCGCCCGAGGCCATGGCCCGCGTCGCCCGCGCCCTGGAGAGCGTCGACGCGGCCGAGGGGCTCTACGACCTCGCCGTCGCCATCGAGGCGCCGGTGTCGCTGCGCGAGATCGGCATGCGCGAGGAAGACCTCGCCCGCGCCGCGGAGATCGCGGTCCAGAATCCCTACTACAATCCCCGCGAGATAACAGAACGGGGGATCCGGGCCCTGTTGGACGACGCCTTTCACGGGCGCCGTCCATCGGGGCAGAGTTCGCCTGGAGCCGATACAAGCTAACTGTATCGGTCGTGGTTAAAGGAAACGCAATGATGTCAGGTGCGGAAGGACGAGGGACATTGCGCGTTGAGGACGCGCGCCTGCTGCGCGGCAAAGGGCGATTCATCGACGACCAGAAACGCCCGAATCAAGCGATTGCTTACTTTCTGAGGTCGCCCGTCGCGCACGGGACAATTGACCGAATTGATGTTGTTGAGGCCTTGGCACTCCCTGGCGTTTTAGCCATCTACACTGGGAAGGATATTGCTGCGGACGGGCTTGGTCATCCGCCAATGCAGTCGCCGCTGAGGCGACCTGATGGTCAACCAGCCTTTCACTCGCCGCATCCGGGTCTGGCTCAGGACAAAGTTCGCTATGTCGGCGACCCTGTTGCCATGATCGTCGCTGAGTCGATTGCGCAGGCGAAGGATGCGGCTGAACGAATCGAAATTGTGTTCGGCGATCTTCCCGCGAACGCGGCTACAGATCGCGCGACTAACGACGATACGCCGGACGTCTGGGACGAGAACCCAGGAAATGTCGCCGCTGTCTATCAGGTCGGTGACGCGCAAGGCACCGAGTCAGCATTCGCGTCGGCTGCTCACGTTGTCAAGCGCCGCTTTGTGATCTCGCGCGTTCACGCGCAATATATG
The DNA here is from genome assembly GCA_947259335.1 of uncultured Alphaproteobacteria bacterium. Lineage (GTDB taxonomy): Bacteria > Pseudomonadota > Alphaproteobacteria > Bin65 > Bin65 > CAMYMQ01. The sequence goes on from CAMYMQ010000296.1 coordinate 955, forward strand.
GAGCCGCGCGGTGTACTGGGCGAGTACGACGAGGCGGACGGGCAGTACACGCTAACTGTGGACGCTCAATATCCTCACCGGGTTCGACATGTTCTGTCGGAATTTATCCTCAAGGTTTCCGAGCGGGACGTTCGGGTCGTTTGTGGCGATATCGGCGGCGGCTTTGGCGCGAAGGGATGGCAATATGTCGAGCACCGGTTGGCTTTGTGGGCTGCCCGCAAACTCGGCAGACCGATCAAGTGGACCTGCGAGCGGTCCGAAGTCTTGCTCGCCGACGAACACGCTCGCGACGACGTAACCGATGCGGAGCTGGCCCTGGATGCCAATGGCAGCATGCTAGCGCTGCGTGTTCAAACTCAGGTGAATGTCGGCGCCTACGTATCTTCTGTCCGCAACTTCGGGCCAGCGATCGGTGCCGTCGGCCTTCTGGTGGGAACCTATGCCATCCCTAAGGCTCACGTCACGGTCATATGCGTTCAGACCAACACCAACCCGACAGCCCCCTACCGTGGCGCGGGCAGGCCGAATGCAAATTTCGTTATCGAGCGCATGGTCGACGAAGCCGCGCGCGAGCTCAACATCGACCGAATCGAGCTGCGGCGCCAGAACCTGATCCCACCAACGGCGATGCCGAACAAGACTCCACTCACTTTTACTTACGACTGCGGCGCGTTCGAGCTGGGGCTCGACAAGCTCCTCGATCTTGCCGATGTCGCGAATTTTGAGGTCCGGCGTGCCGAGTCCCAAAAACGCGGCTGCCTTCGCGGGCTTGGTATTGCCAATGCAATCGAGCAGGCAGCTGGGATCGAAATGGAGTTCGCCGAGATCCGGTTCAACCGTTCCGGCTCGGCACTTATCTTGGTCGGAACTAAGAACCAAGGACAAGGCCACGAGACCATGTATCAGCGGATCGCGGCCGATTGTCTCGGCTTAGATATTTCGCAGTTTAGGGTCGTGGAAGGCGATACCGACAAGGTCGCCTACGGGGTTGGCACCATGGGATCGCGTTCAGCTGTAATGGGCGGATCGGCGGTGTATCTGGCCGCGCATAAGGTTATTGCCAAGGCGAAACGGATCGCTGCACATCTAATGGAGGTCTCGGAGGACGATCTCGCATTCGAGAATGGCCGTTTCACCGTTGCTGGCACCGACCGCAGCATCGCGCTCAAAGAGTTGGCACGCCGTGCGTTCGAGCCAGCCTGGCTCCCCCACGGCCTTGAGCCAGGCCTATACGAAACCGCAACCTTTGGTGATACACGCTACACATTCCCAAACGGGTGCCATGCCTGCGAGGTCGAAATCGATCCGGAAACAGGCGAAGTCCAGATCGTTTCCTATGCAGTCGTCGAAGATGTCGGAACCGTGATTAACCCCATCACACTGGCAGGACAGATGCACGGTGGCATTGCCCAGGGAGCAGGGCAGATCTTAACCGAACAGATCGTCTATGATGACACTGCCCAACTGCTGTCTGGGTCGCTGATGGACTATGCGTTGCCCCGGGCGATCGACATTCCACCTATCCTTACGGAGAGCAATCCCGTACCGACTAAACAGAATCCGTTGGGGGTAAAAGGCGCCGGTGAAGCTGGAACCTGTGGGGCGATGCCGGCCGTAATGAACGCTATAACGGACGCTCTGGCGCAGGTAGGTGTCACAGCACTCGATATGCCGGCAACGCCAGCGCGGGTGTGGAAAGCGCTGAATAATCGTACCCAGTAACTCAACGGGTTTTGCAGGGTATTGGTCCAATCGAATTCGAACAACCTGGCTTTAAGTGCTGGCTGCGTGTTTCGCTGCTGACCTGAGCTCGCGAAAGAGATGATAGTTTAGATTAGAAAAGCGCGGCGCAATGAACTCACGCGGGAGCGAGCTCTTCTTAGGAGCGGGGGGCGGCCGGAGCGATCCGGCCCCTTTCGTATGTGCCGATGACCCTATAGTTCCACTTCTATTTCCTGGAACTATAGGCAGATATGGGCCTTCAAGATAAAATATGACATCTTTTCAATAATATATACACCTTAGAGGTTCAGCTTTGAGTTCGTGACTTCCCACCCACCCTCCTGTTCTGAAGAGGGAGGGAGGTGAAGCGATGGAGAGCTGGGAAGGAGTTGGTTGGTGGATGCAAGGTGCTGGGGAGGAATCGGTAGCAAGCGTACGTGCACCGGGGCTCGAGAGGACCGACTGAATTTCGCCAACGCCACGGTCATGATCGAGTCGCCTGGGTCAGCGCCCGTCGAAGGTTGATCCGATCCGCTCCCGCTGTCGTCTTCGACAGGTTGTCGGCGAAATTTTCTAGCAGCGAAAAATTTCCGAGATCAACAATTCGAAGAACTCGATCTTGGGATGGGCGGCCGTGTCATGCCGTGATGTTGAATGAAAATAATTTTCAACTACAGAACAACTTTTGGTCCTAAATTACAACTTAACATGACTAGTAATTGACTCTTTCTTCCAAAACGTGTCCACTCACCGGCACCAAAGACGGGGAGAGGGGGCCATGACCGACGCTCAGAGGGCGGTGCAGATCGCCATGTCCTACGCAGAAGATGCGCAGCAGCACATGCGTGCAGACAACTATGCCGAAGTTCTGGAGAACGTCGGGCTGGCAGCTCGGCAGATGCGGGGCGTCCAGGATAACGGTGACAAATATGACATTACGGTTGACGGTGACGAGCGCCTGGTCACTGCTGCGCAATTGCGAGCACACATTTTGCAACTAGAGGGAACGGCTCTTGGCTTAATGGGTAAACACCAAAAGGGTGTCAAGGCTCTGGACCGTGCCATATCGTATGACCCGACCAACGCGAACCTCCACATGATCCAGGCGCAGCTATATCTAGGCTGCGGTAACAAGAGGGCGGCCAAGAAGGCTTCGCTACGAGCCGCAGAGCTTGACCCGAACAATATCGAAATCGCGAAGGAAGCCGACCGCGTTGGCAATCAGTCCGGCGCGGCCCTTCGTATCGGGACCTTCACCGGCAGCGTCAAGACCCTGTTGGGTCTCATTGTCATGGGCGGACTTATGCTCGGCATTTTGTTGTTCGAGCGGCCTCTTTCCGATGAATCTACCGCGGGACTCGGGTTTTGGGTTGTGGCGTTTTGGGGCGGCGCCTGGTGGTACTGGAGGCGCAGGCGTGGACGATGAGGTTTGGGATGCCATTCCCGGTATACTCGGCGGCTTGCTCGACCACCTGAAGGTTCGCCAGAACTACCCTCATCGGATCCTGCCCAAGCCCAATAACCCGAAGAAGCTGCGGTCGAAGATAGGCACGTTCGATCTAGACGACCTGCCGCCCTTCGAGCATTTCCACGAACTCTTCGTTGAGTTCCGCAGCGAGCTGTTCGAGCTGTGCGGCCTGACCCGGGCGCCCGAGAAGCTCAAGGACGTTCACCGCATCTACGACCTCTACCAGCGGCACGATGACGTTCTCGCCTATATCGGCATCCTGTGCGAGCGGTTTGCCGAGGACCTGGCCGAGCGCATCCCGAGTGAAGAGACAGCACAAATTATCCCCACGACCGTGGGCGACGCCATCGACCTGCCGGCGTATGTGAAGTTCATCTATGGGATGGTGCTCAGCGGCTATATCTGCGGCGACCCAGTGCTGGATGCCTCGATCGAGCCGCTTAAGGAACAGCTCATCGAAGGCGCGTTGGTCGGGTCGCAGATCACCCGAGAGGAGGCGGAGAACCGACCCGACAAGCTCAAGCTGCCGGACGACAAGAGCGACCCGATGCTCTGGATCCAGGGGACGCCCTTCGAGACGATCGTCAATCACTATCTGGCGTATCCCATTCCCGACTCGATGCGTTTCGAGCATCAGCACATCGTCGCCGGATCGGGGTGGGGCAAGACCCAGACCATTCAGAACTTCATTGCGTACGACCTTCCTGCCGTCGCCGAGGGCAAGGCGAGCGTCATCGTCATCGACAGCCAGGGCGATCTCATCAACAACATTTCGCGCCTCCGTTGGTTCTACAACGGTGCGCTTGAAGACAAGCTCACCCTCATCGAGCCGAAGGACATCGAGTATCCCGTCGTCCTCAACCTCTTCGACGTGAACCGAGAGCGCGTCGGCGACTATTCTTCCCTCATCCAGGAGCAAATCCTGAACGGCACGATCGAGCTGTACGATTTCGTGTTCGGGTCGCTCCTGGGCGCCGAGATGACGTCCAAACAAGGCACGCTGTTCCGCTACATCATGCGGCTCATGCTCCAGATTCCCGACGCCAATATCCACACCTTCAGGAAGCTCATGGAGCCGGACGGCTATGAGCGCTACAGGCCGTATATCGAGCGGCTCGACGGCACTGCCCGGGCCTTCTTCGAGACCGAGTTCGACAGCCGGGAGTTCAAGCAGACCAAGAGCCAGGTGCTGCGTCGGCTGTGGGGCATCCTGGAGAACCGCACTTTCGAGCGGATGTTCTCCCACCCCAATAACAAGCTCGACCTGTTCTCCGAGATGAACGAGGGTCGGATGATCCTCATCTCGACGTCGAAGGACCTGCTGAAGCAGAACGGCTCCCAGATTTTCGGCCGCTTCTTCATCGCGATGATCGTGCAGGCGTGTCTGGAGCGTGCCGCGTTGCCGCCGGATAAACGCACACCTTGCTATGTCTACATCGACGAAGCGCAGGACTATCTGGACGAAAACGTGGCGCTCATTCTGGAGCAGGCGCGCAAGTACAACGTCGGCGTCATCATGGCCCATCAGTATCTGGGCCAGCTCAGCCCGAAGCTCCAGGAGGCATTCGCCGCCAATACGTCAATCAAGATGGCCGGCGGCGTGTCGGCGAGGGACGCGCGCGCAATGGCGGCCGAGATGCGCTGTGGCCCCGAATATATCGAGAAGCAGCCCCGCGGCTCCTTCGCTATTTCGCTCAGGGGCAAGGTGCTCAGCTACAAGACCAAGCTCGGTCTGATGGAGGGTCTCGATCACATGACCGAGGAGCAGTTCGCCGAAATCCGCGACGAAATGCGCGCGAAGTACGCCGTTCATTATTCACAAATCCGTGAGCAAGACGAGCGCATGGACGAACATCCAGAATCAAATACCGACATAGTAGAACCCGAAGAAGATCCAACTAAGCCTGCATCTTCCTGGTAGGCGCCGCTAAACTGCACGCATGGAATATGGCGTGCACAAACGGCGACCGAAGAAGACGCGCGACCCACGGGGGTTGCCCTTTCCGCGGATTACGGAACGGGATTTACTCGTCTTCGCGCTCCTGCAGGAATACCGGTTCTTGCGAACCAACTTCCTGCACAAGTTGGTCGAGGTCAGGACCGGTGTGGCGCACAATTACGTCGCCTTCCGCGCGCGCCTAGCACTGCTAAGGCATCACGCCTACCTGAAGCTGCCGCGCCAGCAGTTCCAATACGACAACTTCCTCTACACCAACGACATCTACGAGCTGGAGCCGAAAGGAGCGGCCGAGCTCCGGAAAGCCGGGCTCTATGATCACGAAATCGGCGAGGTTCGGCACGGCGAAGGGCAGCACGGTATCCGGTCGCTCGCGCACGCGCTTCAGATCTGCGACATCATCGCGGACCTGGAGATCGGCGCCGCGCAGCACGGCCATGTCCGGTTCATGCCGCCGCACGAGGTCTATCGGAAGATGAACCGGCGGCTGTCGATGAAAGCGACCGCCCGGCACAACGAGCAGAGCAAGACGCTCGAGGTCACGCCGGATGCGGTCGCTGGACTGGAGTACACGAGCAACGGCACGAAGTCGTACCGGGCGCTGCTGATCGAGGCGCACCAGAACACTGAGCCGTACTTTCGCGCGACGCTCGACCAGAAGAGCCATCTCCGGGAGCTCCTCGCCTATAAGGATATCGCCGATCGCGGCACCTACAAGCGGGCGGGACTTCCCAACATGCTTGTGCTCTTCGTCACCGTCTCGAAGCGGGTCCAGGAGGGGCTCATGGCAGCGAGCACGGACGTCACCAACGGTAAGGGCCTGCCGACGATCCTTTACAAGCACATGCCCAAGCTCGGTACAATCCCGCCGCCGAAGCCGGCTGGCGATCTTCTCAACACGCCCTGGGATCGGGTTGGCTACGCGCCGATCGACCTCAGGGCAGCGTAGCCGAACGGGTGAAGCGACCTCTCGCCCGCTACATTGCGCGCGATGGAATAGCTACGCTTCTGTCGCCGGCCGCTCGACAATGACGCGACCGCGCCCCCGGCGCAGCAGATAACCGCCGCGCGGAATCGACAGCTTGTTCTTCTCGATCAGCGGCTGCAGCGCTTCCTGGATGCGATCGGCGTTCTTGTCGGTGCCATTCGCTGCAGAAGTCTTCTTCGAAGCGAGCCATTTTGCAAACGCTTCCTCGGCAATGTCGTCGCCGATGGATTTGCGAAGAGCGTTAAGCTTCCGCAACTCGCCCTTGGTCAGTTCCTTGGCGTCGGGAAGTTTCTTGGCCATTCGATAGACTCCTAATCTGCCCCCAAAGTCAGGCGAGCATATAGACTGTCATGCTCGTTAGGAAAGCGTTTCTCCTCAAATACCTCGGGCATTTGATGGGTCAGGATCCCGCAATGCCGAGATCTAAGGTGCGCAACAATACTCGTTCTCTACAGCGGACTTAAGGTTGTCGCGCTGAAGGGCGCCGACGGAGATCCGTCGATCATCAGCTTGATGTAGATGTCGTGGTTCGGCAGGTTCAGCAGATCGACGCGGTCGAACACCGGCTCGAATTCGCGCGCGATCAAGCCGGCGTCGTGCGCTCCCAAGCGGAACGAGATCAACGTCCCAGCATTGCCGAGAACGGCATGCCCAATGTCCGGGTCGAGTTGGTGCAGATACTGATGCGCCAGAATTGTACCCACGCCGAACTTGCGAAGCTCGGAAAGCATCTCGGCCAGGGCCAGCGTCGTGAAGTTTTGGAACTCGTCGACATAGACGTAGAAGGGCCGCCGCCCGGTTTCCTCGATATTGGCGCGGCTGAACGCCGCCAGACCCAGCGACGTGACCAGCAGGCCGCCGAACAGCGCCGAGCTGTCGGCGCCGATCTTTCCCTTGGAGAGGTTGACCAGCAGGACTTGGCCCTGGTCCAGGACCGTGCGCAGGCGGAGCTGGCCGTCACTGCGCGTCAGGATGTGGCGCAGGGTAGGGTCGGCGAGGAAGGCGCCGGCCTTGTTCTGGATCGGGGCGATGCCGTCGGCTTGGTAGCGGAAGGAGTATTTGGGAAATTCCGACTTCCAGAAGGTCCGCACCTGCTCGTTCTCGACGTGATCGAGGGCCTGCTCCCGGAAGTCCTTGTCGGTCAGCATCAGCAGGATGTCGGGCATGGTCGCCGAGGGCTGGTCGAGCAGCGCGAGCAAAGCATTGCGCAGAATGTGCTCCATCCGTGCGCCCCAGGCGTCGTCCCACATCTTCTTGAACACGTCGAGGAGACCCGAGGCCACCAGCGGCCGGAGTCCGGGGCTGACGCGGGCGAGCGGGTTGTAGCCGTAGGGCTGTTTCCGGTCGGGGAGGTCGAGATAGACGGTGTCGGCCGTCCGGTGCGGCGGGATGGTCGCCGCGACCCGTTCCACGAAATCCCCGTGCGGGTCGATCAGGGCACAGCCGCGGCCCTCTTCGATGTCCTGGCGGATCAAGGTTTCCAGGAGCGTCGTCTTGCCGGTCCCGGTCTTGCCGATCACGTACATGTGCGAGAGCCGGTCGCGCTGCTTGATGCCGAAGGTCCGATCGGGCTTCCGGTGGTTGGTGCGCGCGAAATACGAAACTTGGTCCTGTGAGTTCTCCATGCCCACAGCCTGCCAGCAAGGCGCCGAAATCAAAGTCGTCTAACCGTGCCGCCCCGGCGCAAGGGCGGGCCTTCCGCTTCGCCGACCGCGTGCTAGGCTGAGGCCAGCTGATCTTTCCTTGTCCTCGGTGGCGTTCGCCAGCGCCGATCGGCGGCGTTGGCACCGCGTCACGGAGGACAATCATGAACACCACTGTATCGAGCGAGCGATCACAGAAGATCGCCGCGCTCAACGACGATTTCCGCATGACGTTCGTCGGCGGCCTCGTCCTGGTCACGGCCGGCGTGCAGATGCTCGGACGCGACAGCGTTTCCGAAGCGCTCGCTGCCGTCCGCGCCTTCGACCGCTTCGGCGAGGACAACGATCCCTATGGCGAGCACGACTTCGGCTCGTTCACCCTCGAGGGCCTGACGCTGTTCTGGAAGATCGACTACTACGATCTCTTTCTCGAGGGCGGCGCGTCCGATCCCTGCGACCCGCACGCGACGCGCCGGGTACTCACGGTGATGCTCGCCGACGAATACTGATCCGAAAGGGTCGACTGCCCCGCTGACATGCGGGGCTTTTCTTTATCCAAGACCTGGCTTCGTGCCGCCTCGGCACGAACGCGCGTCTACAGTCCGGTCCGTCTCCGCGGGAGCATGTGGGAAGCATCTGATCTTTCCGGATGTGCCTTCCCATCAATCGGGGACCGCGTGTCGAGCCGCCTGTGCGGCTCGCGGGCGGCCCCTTGTTCCCAAAAGGAGACTGGAGATGAGCGCAAGGCTCAAGACGATCCCGCTGTCGAAGCTGCAGCGGGCCCAAGCCAACGTGCGCAAGACGGGGCGGGACGCCGACGTCAAGGCACTCGCCGCAAGCATCGAGGCCCATGGCCTGTTGCAGAACCTCACGGTCCGGCCGGTCGCCACCAATGGCAAGTCGGACGATCGCTACGAGGTGATCGCCGGCGGCCGGCGCCTGGCGGCGCTGCGCAAGCTCGCCAAGAGCAAGCGCATCGCCAAGGACTTTCCCGTACCATGTTCGGTCCTCGCCGACAGCGAGCGGCCGGAAGAGCTGTCGTTGGCCGAGAATGTCGAGCGGCTGCCGTTGCACGCGGCGGACCAGTTCGATGCCTTCTACCGTCTCCACCACGAGGGGCTGGCGGCGGGTGAGATCGCTGCGCGGTTCGGCATCGCCGAACGTCTGGTCCTCCAGCGGCTCAAGCTTGCCGCGGTGAGCCCGAAGCTGGTCGACGTCTACCGCAACGACGGCATGACGCTCGAGCAGCTGATGGCTTTCACCGTCTCGGGGGATCCCGAGGCGCAGGAACGGGCCTGGTTCGAGAACCCGTACGGGCATGCGAGCCCGGCCGCGATCCGGCGGGCGCTGACCGCCGCCATGGTCGAGTTCCATGACCGGCGGGTACGCTTCGTCGGCGTCGCGGCCTACGAGGCCGCCGGCGGCGAGGTCGTCCGCGACCTGTTCAGCGAGGACGGCGACGGCTATCTGGCCGACAGCACGCTCCTCGACCGGCTGGTCTCGGAGAAGCTGACCAAGGAGGCCAAGGCGATCCTTGCCGAAGGCTGGTCCTGGATCGAGACGCTCCCGGACGTGGACTACGGCATGCTGGCCCGTTACGGGCGGGTATCGCCGACGGACGGGCTGAGCGATCAGGAGAAGTCGCGGCTGTCCGAGCTGTGCGACCGCTATGACGGTCTTGTCGAAACCCTCGACGAGGATCCGTCAACGGAGCACAGCGCCACGCTGGACGCGCTCGAGACGGAGATCGAAGCGCTCTCCAAGAAGCGCGAGCAATGGTCCGACGCCGACAAGGCGACGGCCGGCGCGATCGTCTCGGTCGGCCACGACGGCGGGCTCCACGTGGTCCGCGGGCTGGTCAAGCCCGAGGCCCGGAACAGCGAAGCGAACGGAGGCGAGCGCGAGAAGTCGGCAAACGGCTCGGCGCGTCCGAAGGACGGCATCTCCGATGCGTTGCGAGAGAACCTCTCGGCGCACCGGACCGCTGCTCTGAGAGCGGAGCTCGTCGACCGGCCCGAGGCCGCCTTCTCGGTGCTGCTCTACACGCTCGTCGTGCAGCTGTTCTTCGGCGGAGAGGAGACCTGTCTCAAGGTCACGCTCAACCCGACGGACATCTCGACCTACGAGGGCGTCGGGGACAGCCGCGCGGTGCAGGTCCTGGCTGAGCGCCAGCGCGCTTGGACCGAACGGCTTCCCGTCAAGGAAGGGCTGTGGCACTGGCTCCTGCGCCTCGAAGACGAGGACGAGTCGAGCCTGCTCGCGGTCTGCGTCGCGATGGTGCTCGACGCCGTCCGGCGCAAGCATGACCGGGAGGACGCGGCGCGGTTCGCGGACGCCGACCGGGTCGCCACAGCGCTGGGGCTGGATATGAGCCAATGGTGGCAGCCGACGCGGGATGGCTACTTCGACCACGTTTCGAAGGAGCAGATACTGGCGGCCGTCGCCGAGGCCAAGTCCAGCAACGCGGCCGAGAACATCGCCAAGCTGAAGAAGCCGGCGATGGCGGCGAAGGCCGAAGCGCTGGTCAACGCGACGGGCTGGTTGCCCGCGCAATTCCGGGCAGGCCAACCGTAGACGGTAAGCCGCTTATCCCAAGTTCCTCCAAGGGTCGCTTTATGCGACCCTTCCCTTTATTGCCACTGCATCACAGCCAGTCGAATTAGCCGATTCAGATTAGATGTCTTACCCACCGTCTGGAGGCATGGCGCGAACAGCCCCGACTTTCGTCGGAATGGCAATGGGATAGAGCCGGTAGCCTTTGGTTTGCCGGAACTTCGACGCCTTCAGCTCAAATTTTCGAGCGTGTGAAGCCCCATAGATATTGACAACATTTTTGGAGACGCTACAATATCTAGTGTAAAGCCTCCCCCACCGCATATAGGAGCAATTGCTCTAGCGGTGCTGAAGGGGAGGCTACTTTTTTTGTCCAAAGCTATTAGCCACGACTAGGTAGGAACGCCTCTTTAGCATTCCTACTTCATCGAGTGAGCCTACATGGGAGCTACACCAAAACTCCATTTGCTGCCAATTTTCAGGAAATCCGAAATAATTCATCGGCAACTTGTCAAATTCCGCAACAAGTGCCTTCAATCTTTGGTACCATCTTGATTGCTCATTCGAGACCTTTGAAAGTAAAAGGTGAAGAAAGCAACAGTATCCATAGAGACTATTTTCGTTGGCTGAGATTTTGACCGCCTGGCCAAGCCTAGCTTCCTTTTCTGTTACGATTCCAGCTATTTCAGTGTACCGATTGGGAAACGTAATATGCGACCAATTCGGAGGCCAATTTACAATTGGTTCATGATGAGCGCAGTGATTACGTAGATTTCGCAAGCCATACAAATTCCCTTGAAGCACTTTGCATGTGACGCCGAACGAATCCGCAATGGGATAGGCGATCTCCCTTCTAAGTTTCGAATAGATGTTTACAAGAGTGCCAAACGATGCGTATTGGAGGATTTCCCAAGGTGACGCCCGACGAAACGCTTCGTTTGCTTCGGCGGTTAGCACTTTATTTCGTTTTTCTCTTTTAGGGCTAAGAGTCGTGTTATGTTTTTCCGCTAGCGAAGGCTCAAGCTCTTTTCGAAACTCAATATACCTATTCCGTAGCCTCCAAGATCTTACGTAATCTTTCTTTAGGGAATCAAATATTTGCCCTCTACTATAGATAGCCTTCTGAACATTCTCCGGCAAACCCCTCAAGGACACTTCACTAGAAAGTTCTGGAATACGCGCGCCAAAATCATATATATCTTCGTCCTCCAATGTAAAAGTGCTCGATCCATTTGCCGATTTATAGTCTCCAATTTTCATTACTATTTGTGATCTTAGAGAAATTTCTATCTTTTCTAGAGGGCCAAGCAATAGCAATCTTAACCTTCTATCAAACCAATACAATTCTATTACGTGTGTAATCTTTACTTCATCCGCATACGTATTATCGGGCTTTAGGAAGAAATTGTGGTATGGCTTTAATCGCCGATGGCCTACATATCTTAGAAAGAACATCGCATCGGCAGGCGAGTCTATAGTCAGGTTTCGCTCTTCGAGTATCTTTATTATTTCTTCAGTTGATTTATATTCTCGTTCTACAGCCATAGAGCGAGTCCCCGGGCCAAAAAAATAGCCGCCCCTGCAGCACCAAAGAGCGGGCTTACGCCCAATATCCCGGCGGGGGCGGCTTTAACGGCTAGCGAGATATTCACTGATCGCCCGGAAAGCAAGGAAAATGCGATCACATTTTCGTGATCTGCGGTGCATTCGCCGCTCGAGCCATGGGGCAAGGGTGAAAAGGCCCCTACACCAGACGTCTCCGCGGCAAGTCGCGACGAACGAATCAAGAGGCCGAACTTTTGATCGTGAGCAACGTTTGTTCCGATTTCGTTCCAATGCCAGTGAATCCTAGCTTGGAGGAAGACTGATCGTCTATCAATGCTTCAATTCGCTAGCATGTATCACTTGGCAGCTCGTGGTCAGGTGTGAATCGCTCTCGCGCAGTCGTCAGAAATTCCTTTCGCAAGTGTGGTAGGGCTCCTCTCGCCTCAACTGCGCCTAGTCCGGCTAGGCGCTCGATTTGGCTGGTTCTATCCATTGAGAAGGTACCAGCAGGAACTTTCGGGCTATAGCGCCACACCCTTGTTCCGGAGTGGGGGTGCCCGGTAAGGATGTTGGCGACGCCGAGTGACGCGTTACTTTGGCCTTGAAGAAATAAGTTTATTAGATTTCGACCCATTAAGCCCATTCCGACTAGTCCGGGATCTGCGACAAAGGTCCAGGTATCATCGGTACAGCCCAGGCTAAGCACACGCAGATCGTGGCCGGGCCATCCCAAGATGCCGACCGCTTCAACGACAGCAAGTCCCGTCGGGTTGTTGGCCCAGATGCCGCCATCAAGGAGATGGCTTCCAGTCGGTATTCGATGTGAGGGAAAGTATACTGGTGCAGCCGCAGTTGCCATTGCAACATCAACCGCGTCTACGTGGCAATCCACTTCCAGTCGGGGATGATGAGCAGTCTTGAATACATATACAGATTGCCGATCACGATGATAGGCAGGAATTACGAGGCGTGTAAAACTGTGGCCTAGCTTCTTTTCTCTAAATACTTCGAAAAGTTCGGCGCGTAGATTGGATGGGTCATATTTCGGCCGGAGCGGCCAGCGTACATAACGGAGAATGCGGTCGAGGCAACCTTCCAATTGCCCGAAAACCTGCGGGCCGCGCTCCCTGTAAAATGTCAATATCTCCTGCGCCGATAGACCGATCCCTAGACCTAGCGCAATAAGCCCTCCAGTCGAAGTCCCGGCGATCAGGTCAAAGTGGTCGACGATCTTCTCGCCAGTGGCCTCCTCTACAACGGCTAGAAATGAAGCTGGCGCGACTCCTTTGATGCCGCCGCCATCTATGGCAAGAATGCGCTTCATTATTCGCCGCTCCGGCACATTTCAAAGTCACCCGAACACATTCTCTAGGATTGGACCCGTATATCGACAATACCATAGGGCATCCTCGATGTCGCACAGCGACCTACAGGCCTCGCGCCAAGAGCTCATTGGGCAACCACTCAGGCACCTGGATGTAACTCATGTGGTCTCGCCAATGCGAGCGAATGGCTTGGTTCTTGCAACTGGTATTTCGCGCCGCTGCGTGTTCTGCGCATCCTTCCACCTACTGACAGGAAAGGTGGTGTCCTGCGGGACATGTCGCTGACGCGCTAGAGTGTCACAGAACTCCATCTTTCTCAGCATAGGCCGGCCGCGATGTACTATCTCCACGCTGTGATTCTCGGATTCAATGGCTCGTACGATCGTTTTCAGCTAAGAGCATGCTATCCATCAATTGAGTGGGGTCGCCTCGGTCGATAGCGATTGCACAGTCTCGTAGCGCCGGCCGTCCGCAGAGATGTACCGGCATCGGGCGATGCTCAAGACTTCTGGATCGCCGTCTATGATCTCTAGCCAGCACCCTGCGGTGCGACCTGATTGATTGGTCTATGGTTGTTCAAAGCTAGGTCGGAACGGCACGTCTCCCAACAGTTGTTCGAACATTGTCGAGTTGCCGTAGAATTGCTCGTGTGCCGCCTCGGCACAAACACACGTCCTTCGATCTGGCCGTCGCCTACGCTACAGTATGTGCGTTAGGGTCCCGAATTCGGCAGCAGGGTCGATGCGCGCCTCTGGCAATACGAAGCCACGCGCACATGCGTCTTATTCGGATGCGACTCCAAGTAATAATTGATTAACCACGTCGAGGCCTCAGTAGCACTAAGCGAATTTCGGATCGGTCGATCAATTCATTGAAGTTGGTCGATGAAACCAGATCAATTCGCCAGATCTCGAATTGGGTGGTTCCATATGGCTCTTATTGGGCTCCCATTCGGTCGGGGCAATTCTCATGTGCCGTACAGACACAAGGGCACGTCTTTCGTAATCGATCCACGCCGCGGTATCCTATCGCTGCGGGCTCGGGGGGCAATTCATCCGCTCGACGCGCGCCTCCGGCGTGGAGGCTGATGGTTGGAAAGCCAACACAGAGGTGAATGCTGATCTATCGGATCGGCGCCCTCTATCGCGTGCGGCGGTGCACTGGCAGCGAGTGGTGATCGACCTCCCGGCGCTGCGACCTGTGCCTCACCGGATTTTCAAACCATCGTATTGCTCGGCCGCGGTTCGAACATAGTCCAGTGCCCGCAGCATGCGAGGATTCGCCATGTACATTTCGCTCAAATAGCGTTGTGTCATGCGGGTTTTCGGAGGTTCGAACCTGCCTTCAAGGGCCCGTACCTCCTCCGCGACACGTCCCAAGGCGTCGAGCCAAATAGACCGCTCAACCACGAGCTTTTTGTCCTGAATCAGGAGGTTCGAACCTAGTGCAAGGGTTATCTCCTTTCGGACCTCCGAATCGCCCGCGATGAACTGAGCGTGGGCGTTTTGAGCGAACGAGAGGAGGCGGTCGGCTGCGTCCTCATCGTCCTCAGAGCCACGATCGAGCTGCTCAAGGCGAAGGCGCATATCTTCAACCTCATTTGTCAGTTTCGCTTTCGTGCTCGCGAATTCAGCCTCTGTCAGCTCGCCGCTGACGCGCAGATCGATCAGGGCGCCGAGCTTCCGCTCGCATCCTTCGATGGTCTTCTGGATATTGCCTGCCACGAGCTCACGGTCGGCCGCGCTCTGCCCTGAGCGGCTCGCGATATATTCAAGACCCCAGCGCCGGACATGCTCGGGTATCTCGATCATCGCAAGCAGTTGCGCGATCTGCTCTTCGAGCGCCTCTTCGCGCAGTGACGGCTGCCGGCACGACGGATCCTTGCGCTTGGTGCAGTGGTAGTAGACGTACTCGTGCACATTACCGTTCTGCTGGCGCTTCGTCTTTCTCTCGGCCGTGATCATCGCTCTGCACTCTCCACAGCGCAACGGGCCGCGATACGGGAACTCATGGTCGCCCCGGCGCGGTTTCGGGCACGCTGATATCTGCATCAGCGATTGGATGTGCCGGTACTCGTCCTTCGAGATCATGGGCTTGTGCGCGCCCGTGTACCAGTTGCCACTGCCGACCGGATACTCGAAGCGGCCGCAATAGAAGGGGCGGGAGAAGATGTTGTAGATGTTGCTGCGGCTCATCTTGTTCCCGAGCGGCGTGCGGAAGCCCCACTCCTCGTTGGCGATGGCGAGGATCTGCGGCGGCGTGTAGTCGCCGGTGAGCATGAGGTCGAACATCTTGCGGACCAGGTCGAAGCGGTCGGGGTCCGGCACGATGGTCTTGTTGCCGCGTTCGGCATACCGGTCGTTGAGGTAGCCGAGTGGCGCCGGCGCCGGGTAGATGCCCTGCTCGGCCTTGGTTTTCAGCCCGCGCTTGACGTCGACGCCCTTATTGTCGTTCTCGAGCTTCGCCTGGCCGCAGAACAGCCCAAGGAGGAACTTGTCGTTCGGCGTGTTGTAGTAGGTCTGCGACGGGGTTCGGATTTCGAGCAGCTTGTCGCGGTCCATCAGGTCGATGATCACCCCGGTGTCGATCGCGTTGCGGGAGATCCGGTTGGGGCTCCAGGTCAGCAGCGCGTTGATGTGTCCTCGCTCTATCGCCCCGACCAGCTCGTCGAAGATCGGGCGCCCCGGCCGTTTGGCCGAGTGCGATTCCTCAAAGGCTTCCTTCACGGAAAGACCGTCGCGTTGGACCAACGCGTCGAGTTCTCGCTTCTGCGAGTCGATGGACGCGACCTGGCGATCCTCCTGTTCGGACGATTTCCGCGCGTAGAGACCATATGCGATTGTCGGTTGGTTGCGGTTCATAGACCGTGGTCGGATTCTACCCGATGGGCCGGCGACTCGCGAATCGACCGCCTTCGCAAGCGAGCCTCTACTGTGGGCCGTAGACGATCGCTAGGAGCCGCACGAGCTGGCCAGCATACTCGCGCGCTCGCTTCTTGCTGAGCCGCTCGCCGTAGGTTTTTTCCCACAGGTCGATGAAGTCTTCGACTGCCTCGTCAGTGATTTCCATACGCTGTTTGCCCGCGACCCTGTCCGGGATGGGTACAGGGTAGCGGCGGCGGGAGGAGATTCGTAGTCGTGCGGTTTGGGCCGTCAGGCCAAATTTCTACGTCTACTTTGCAGCCACGACGGCACGTACCATGCCGCCATGACCGCGAAGTCGACGCCGAAATCTGGCCGCCGGCGCGACACGAACCCCGTGCCGGCGGTTTCGGCCGTGCTCACAGGCGGGGCGCTCGTCGAGATGGTGTGCGACCCCGAGCGACGGCAGACTGCATTTGCCGTGTGGTGGGACGGCGCCTGGCAGCGATCTCAATCGATCGAGGATGATGCTGGCCGGCTTCTGGAGCCGTATGCGTTCGACAACGACTTCGTGCGCAACAAGGTCGTGCTCTTCGCGGCGAAGCCGGTCGAGTATGGAAGCCAAGAGAAGCTGATCGAAGAGATCCGCTCGTTCATCCATTGTTACGTTGAGCTGGACAGCGACTTCGAGCGCTTCGCGAGCTACTACGTGCTGTTCACCTGGCTGCACGACGCCTTCAACGAGGTGCCGTATCTGCGCGTCCGCGGCGACTACGGCACCGGCAAGACCCGGTTCCTGCAGACCGTCGGTTCGATCTGCTACCGCCCAATGTTCGCGAGCGGCGCTTCGACCATCTCACCGGTCTTCCACATGCTCGACCGGTTCGGGGGTACGCTGATCATCGACGAGGCTGATTTCCGCTTCTCCGATGAGAAGGCCGAGATGGTGAAGATCCTCAACAACGGGATTATCCATGGGATGCCGGTCCTTCGGGCGAGCGTTAATCGGCAGCGCGAGTTCGAGCCGCGCGCATTCCAGGTCTTCGGGCCCAAGATCGTCGCGACTCGAGGCGACTACGATGACAAGGGTCTGGACAGCCGGTTCATCACGGCGGAGATGCGGTGCCGAAATGTGAGGGCGGACATTCCGCTCAACCTGCCGGCCGAGCATGAGGCGGAGGCGCGCGAGCTTCGCAACAAGCTCCTTATGTACCGGTTCCGCAATCGCGGGGGGTGTCGGTTGGACCCTGGCCTTGTCGATCCGGACCTCGAGCCACGCCTCAATCAAATGCTCATACCGCTCCTGTCGGTAGTTGAGAGTGACCAGGTACGTGACGCGTTGCGGGAAGTGGCGCAGCGGCATTACAAAGCGAAGCGGGCGGACGCAAGCAGACCGACCTGACACCGCGAGGTCTCAACCCCCACCTCCGGTGCCAGGGCGTTCTTTCAGGTGATCTCTTCAAAATCCACACTGGGCCTTCAGAAACGAATGCCTGCTCTGGTTCGAGCCCCATCCTCCCCCCAATCCGGTCATCGAAGCCTCTATACCGAAAGACCGGAATCGCTCCGTTTCGGATCAGCCAATCAATGCATATCAGCCTAGATGACACGACAGCCGCGGCCAGAGGGCCTATTGTCCGCCCATGCTCGGACCGCTCGCCGACCGAACTTACCGCCACCTGTTCAGCGCCCAGGTGATCGCGCTCTTCGGCACCGGTCTGACAACAGTGGCGCTGAGCCTGCTGGCTTACGATCTGGCGGGCGGCGACGCGGGGGTCGTGCTCGGCGCTGCGCTGGCCCTGAAGATGGTCGCCTATGTCACGATCGCGCCGGTCGTCGGCGCCTTCGCGCACGCGCTGCCACGGCGTAGGTTGCTGGTGAGCCTGGACATCGTGCGCGGGCTCGTCGTGCTGGGACTACCATTCGTCACCGCGGCCTGGCAGGTCTATGCCTTGATCTTCCTGGTAAATGCCTGTTCGGCGGCCTTCACGCCGGTATTCCAGGCGACGATCCCGGATGTGCTGGAAGACGAGGCGACCTACACGCGCGCCCTCTCGTTGTCCCGGCTGGCCTACGATCTCGAGAACCTCCTGAGCCCCATCGCCGCTGCGCTGGCGCTGTTGCTGGTGAGCTATGGCGGGCTGTTCGCGGCAAATGCCGCCGCCTTCGCCGTATCCGCGGCGCTCGTCGTCTCGGTCGCAATCCCGCCGTCGCGGCGGCCGGAGCGCACCGGCGGCATCACCGAGACCCTAAGCTTCGGCCTAAGAATCTACCTACTCACGCCGCAGCTTCGCGGGCTGCTGGCCCTCTCCATGGCCGTGGCCGCCGCGGGTGCGATGACCATCGTCAACACGGTGGTGATCGTCCGCGACCGCCTGGGCGGCACCGAGGCGGACACCGCTGTCGCCTTTGCGGCCGCGGGGGCGGGATCGATGGTCATGGCGCTGTCCCTGCCGCGGCTGCTCGACCGCCTGGCCGATCGACCGGTGATGCTGGCGGGCGGGGCACTGCTTGCCGTCGGCCTGGCCTGCGGACTGCTCGGACCAGACCTGCTCTGGCTCCTGCCGATCTGGTTTCTGCTCGGGGCCGGCTCCTCGATGATCCAAACGCCCGCCGGCCGCCTCCTGCGCCGCTCGTCGCGCGAAGGCGACCGCTCTGCGGTCTACGCCTCGCAGTTTGCGCTGTCGCATCTCTGCTGGCTGGCCACCTATCCGCTCGCTGGCTGGGCGGGCGCCACCTTCGGCATCGAGGCGACCTTCGCACTGCTCGCCGGCATCTGCGTCGCCGCGACGCTGGCGGCGGCGCGGCTCTGGCCGGCCGGGGAAGCCACGGTCATCGAGCACCAGCACGAGGCTACGGAGCACGAGCACCTGCACGTTCACGACGAGCATCACCAGCATGCGCACGAAGGCTGGGAAGGTCCCGAGCCGCACCGCCATTCACACCGCCACGCACCCAAGCAGCACCGACACCCCTTCGTCGTTGACCTGCACCATCCGCGGTGGCCACCAAGGTGAGGAATGCTATAGCAATCCGCTGGTGTCGCGGGTTGGAGATCGTCGCACATTCCGAGTAAGCGGGTTTCTCGAAATTTTGGCTGGATCCTTAAACGGGCCTGCGCAATTGGTAGGTTCGCTTCAGAGTCAACAATCGTTGTCCACCACATAGATCTTTTGCTCATCGCCTCGAAGCGGTTGATTGGAACGAGGGTGCTGATGGCGCCACCTAACCCGAGTCGGAGAGGCGCAATGAGGGGGGCCGAGCATCAACGTGGCATTGTCGAAGGGGCGAGCAGTCGATCCGTATCACTACCGCACCATACGGTTTGATGGAAATCTTGCCGCAGAACTGTCGTACACACGACAATCGATACGTCTACCGCGGTTAGCGTAGAGCCTCTGTTTCCTCACCGGCGTCAATGCTGTCCGTACTCGTCAAGACGGCCACCGCAAAGAAGGAAGAGTTTTGCGACACGCATTCTGTCGAAGCGAATGTGCCGCTTCGAGACCGTTCATGCATAAAGAGATGGTATGGAGAGGCCAACAAAGGACAGTATGGGTTCTGCACATAACGGAATGGAATGATGAAACCTCAACTCGCCGGCTCGTTTCTGCTTGTGGCTCTGCTAAACGTCCCAACGGCCGAAGCCGTCGCACAACCGTTGCGTCCCAGCCCGCGTCCCGACAGGGCGGCGGCAGTTCGACCATTGATCAGCCGGACACTGCTGCCGAGCCTGAGGCCCGCGCGCACGGCAAACGCGGCAAAGACGAGGCGCGCCGCCGCTGTGGTCGGCGCCTATCGGATCGTCGCCGTCGGTGACACCATGATTGGCAGCGACTTCCCGTCGCCGATCCTCAACCCGGTGCTGACCCGCGACGTCCGACCGTCCAAGATCCTCGGGCCACGGCTCGCGCGTATCCTCGAGGACGGACCGAACAAGCTCGTGTTCGCCAATATCGAGGGAACGATCCACGCCCTGCAGGGACCGTCAAAGCGCTGCGGCAACCCGCGGCTTTGCTTCGTCTTCCGAATGCCGCCTTACTATGCGCGCATACTTCGGCGGGTCGGCTTTACATTGGGTTCGATGGCGAACAACCACGGCGGCGACTTCCTCGACGGTGGCAGACTAGCGACCTATCGCGCGCTGACGCGGGCCGGGATCAACGCCGCCGGCGTGGACAGAGCCGGCATGCGGACCGCGGTGGTCCGGCTCGCCGACGGCACAAGGGTCGGCTTCACCGCCTTCGGCCACAACCCGGGCATTCTGAGCATTACAGACATTCCACGCGCAAAGAGGATTCTGCGCGACCTGTCGCGCCGATCGGACATCGTTCTCGTCTCCTTCCACGGCGGCGCCGAAGGGGCCGGCGCCACCCGGGTCCCCAAGCGGACCGAGGCTTTTGTCGGCGAGAACCGGGGAGACGTCTATCGGTTCGCCCGTGCCGTGGTCGATGCGGGCGCCGACGTCGTGATCGGCCATGGCCCCCACGTGCCGCGCGCGGTCGAGGTCTACAAGCGCCGCTTCATCGCTTACAGCCTCGGCAACTTCTGGACCTACGGCCGCTTCAACCTTCGGGGGCTGGCCGGCGTCGCCCCGGTTGCCGACGTCACCGTCAACCGTCGAGGGCAGGTGGTCGCGGTACGGCTCCATCCCACAAGGCAGGTCGGGCGTGGTGTCCCGCGTTACGATCCTACAGGGTCGGCCATCCGAGCGGTCGCCAAGCTGACCAAGCTCGATTTCCCCAATTCGAAGCTGATGTTCCACAAGGACGGCCGAGTAACCGGTCCCGGCATCGGCCGATAGCGGCCGGCGCTGCTGTCCGCCGGCGGGCTAGTTCGGAACACGCCGGACGAGGCATCTGCGCCATGCTATCGAGCAGGAACCGAAGTTCCGCGGACTATTCGCACGGCCGCGTGTCCGTCGGATCGAGCCGTAGTCCGTTTTTGCAGCCGCCATCGGGCTCCGCTTCGACGGTCAGTACACGCCCGGTTTTGCCGTTCTTCTCCAGTGCGACATAGATCGCGTCGATCTTGGACTTGTGGGCCCGGAAGCGGTTTATATCGGTTTTATCCAACCGCTTGAACGACGGCAGGCTGAGGTTGGCCGAGTTGACGAATTTGCCCTTCTGCAACACTTCGTAATGCAGATGCGGACCGGTCACCCGTCCGGTCGCGCCGACGCGGCCGATCACCTGGCCCTGCTCGACCCGCTGACCCGCCTTCACGAGCAGCTTGGACATGTGCGAATAGGTGCTGACGTACTCCTTGTTATGCCGGACTCGGACATGCTTTCCATATCCGCCATACCAGCCCGCCTTGATGACAGTACCGTCGCCGGCGGCGTAGATCGGCGTGCCGCGCGGCGCGCCAAAGTCCGTGCCCGTGTGCATCTTCGTGTAACCGAGGATCGGGTGCCGGCGCATGCCGAAGTTCGACGTTAGGCGGGCGCCGTCGATCGGCGTCTTCATCAGGGCCTTGCGGTTGCCCTCGCCCTTCTCGTTGAGATAGATCACCGGCCCCTTCTTGTCGGACCGGAAGCGGTAGAGCCGATGGGCCGTGCCGCGGACGGTGAGCGAGGCGTAGGCGACCTCGCCGGTGCGCACAATCTGGCCGTTCTGGTCGCGGTGGACCCGGTACAGGATCTCGAACTCGTCGCCCTCTTGGATGTCGCGCTGGAAGTCGATCGCGAAGCTGAACAGGTGGATCATCTGGACGATCGCCTTGGCGGGCGCCTTGGCGTTCAGCGCCGCCTGGAACAGGCTCGACTTGATGACCCCGTTCGAGCGGGCATAGCCGACGTCCAATTCCTTCTTCAGCTCGGCCGAGGCAAACTCGCCGTCCGGCTGGCGCTGCACCTGCACGGTCTTGTCGAAGCTGGAATCGAACTTGACGCCGAGAAAGCGGCTTTGCTCGTCGCCGACCGCGCCGAAGGTCACGGCCACCTTGAGGCCGGGGCGCAGCTTGCGTGGGTCGAAGATCGTTCGCATCGCGCTGATCGCCGAGTTGGCTTCGTCGATCGGGACGCCGACGCGGTTGAGCACCTCGGAGAAGGTGTCGCCCTTCTGGACCCGCAGATAGCGGACGTACTGGCCGGGGCCCATCTTGTATTCGAGGTCGCCGAGCGAGAGCAGCACGGAACGGTCGATCTTGGGCAGCGGCACTGTATAGAGCGCCGGCGCCAGCGGCTTCGCCGGGATGAAGCCGGCCTTTTGCACCTTCGACCCTGCGTCGCGGATCGAAACGGCATTCGGCTTGGTGTCGTGCTCGTTGGTGGCGTACCAACCAGCGGCGCCGACCGCGGCGATGATGCCGAGCAACGAGACCACGTTGGCGCGCTGGCGGGTATAGAACTGGCGGGGCGACAGCGGCAGTTTGCGCAGCGCCAGTGCCGAGCGCAGCCGCGCCTCGTCGATGTGGGTCTCGGGGTCGTCGGCGGGCAGGGCCATCACCGGCAGGGCGCTCGCCGATTTGTCTGATCGGGGACGCGTGCTACTGCCGTCACTCTCCCAACCGCGGGAGCGTGCGGTCGATGAAGGTGGCTTCGGCGTCGCCCCGGGTATCTGCACCTGGGGATCGTCACCCTGCTCGGCAGAGATGCGCGCCGCGGCCTCTTCCGTATCCGAATCGTCGCACAGCTCCTCTGGCACCGAGTTTCCCTGTGCCCCTACGACGTGGGCGATGTCGCCCGATGCGTCGCCCAAATCGCTTACGTCGTCCCGTGTATCACCGCCAATGTCACTCGAGAAATTGCTGACCGCATAAGAGATTACCCTGTCCTTCCTTCCCCTCCTGCCCATATTCACTCCCACAGTTACTGCTAGAACCAGATTGTCTTGAGACCGACGAATTATTTCCTCGCCGCCAGTTGCGTCTGGGTACCATCCAATTAGAAGGCCGAGCGGGTTCCCGGCAAACTGTTGCGATCAGGAAGATCATGCCCTTATCCGCCCAATGGGCCTCCGCAAATATCCCAAGCAGGTTGCATGAAGGTGATCCCCTCGCAGGTAAATAGAAAGTTCAGGGAAGCGGATTGCCTTCGATGCAGT
The DNA here is from genome assembly GCA_947259335.1 of uncultured Alphaproteobacteria bacterium. Lineage (GTDB taxonomy): Bacteria > Pseudomonadota > Alphaproteobacteria > Bin65 > Bin65 > CAMYMQ01. The sequence continues at coordinate 24,063 of CAMYMQ010000296.1, forward strand.
CCCCGCCGATTAACCGGACCAAATCGGCTCATTCGCATCGATGGCTGCGGAACACAATATTCTGATCTCCTCACTCTTGAGCCAATGATCAATCGACTTCCATCTACTCGACTCAGTGTGGCGAAGCCTGCTCAGATTCCCATGATCGACACTTTCCACGACCATCCACGCCACATGATTTGACCTCGTTGACCGCCTCCGTTCGATTGCCGCGTGAGATCGACAATAAGCTCCGTATCGACAAAGTACCCCCGCCAGACTCCGGACTTGAGTAGCGTTTCATTGTCGGCAAATCGCGTAGGCTGCGATATGCCCTTCGAAGCTGCTCCGGAAGTTACGATTACGAAATCGCCGGTCGTACGATGATCGGCGAGTTCCGCATTTCGTGATAGAGACCACCATGCTGTAAGAATAGTGAGTCCGCCACAAACGAATGCTGCCGCGGCCATCGCAAGACGATAGGAGTACCGATTCCAAAAACTCATTGGCAACATGTCTCCTGCCACAAGGTCACGGTTCCGTCTGCTGGCAAATCGACAACTCGCTTACAGATGGATCCGCTCACTGCGAAAAGGGTACACTTTATCTCTCCCTCCGAGCCCGAACTCTCATAAGTCCACACCGTGACCTTCGCTCGCGCGCATAATCGAGCTGAGAAACCGCACTCCCGCACTTTCGCATCTCTGCTATATCGCGCCTAGCTTAGCGAGGGTTAGGAGAAAAAACAGCAGGACCAACCCTGCCAAACATAGCCCGAGGGCAATATTCAAGGGCCGACGATGCCGAATGAAATCTCTTCTGGAGTAGGTCATAAGGCAGCCCTCTCCGCGTGTTGCCTCATCGTAGTTGTGCCGCCAAAGTTGGGAAAGCTAAGCGGAAGCTCGTTGGCCGATTGCGACCTGACCGCCGCGACGATCTGAATTGCACGCTATTCAAGGATCTCCTCAAGCCAAGTCTTCGTCCTCGATCGTTGACGACCGGCAAAGACGAAGCCCCGGTACCTCCTCAAGCCGGACAGTCGAGGATCGTTTTCCAAGCTTCGCTTCAGGAGCTTGTCCACCTCGGCGCGATCAAGCCAAATGCCGCGACACTGAGGACATGAGTTGATTTCGACGGACGCTCGCTGAACGAAGAGCAGGTCGATCTCGCATTTGGGACAAAGGCGACCAGCCGGCTGCGGCTGGACATCCATTTCGGCCATGTTGCTCTCATGATTTGACCTACCACATTGGAACCACGGTATTCAGTGCGGTTGCCGATGTAAATGCTACAGCCGGTGGAGGTTTTCTGCGCTATTGTGACGCAGACTGCGGTGAACCAGCCACGAGTGCAAGCTACGCCAACGTCCCGAAGAATTAGTCGCCTGCTGGCTCTGACCCGCCCCTACGAACGATACCGAAGTTTAAGTTGGTGCTGCGCCGACAGCAGCAAATGGTGGCCATAGTGCGCCACGTCACCGGGATTTCGCTGCTCGTGGCGCCGAAGGGACTTCGGATCATCCGCCGGGAACAGGCCGCAGTCTGACGGGCAACCGATGGAACGGGGCGCAGCCTAGTCGAAGAGCTCGTGAAGCCATGACTTGCGCCGGTGGTTGCGATCGCCGCGATGTCTGCCAGCGTGGCGGTCACCGACTGTTGCGACTTCGGCACCGCCGGTAACCTCCCGTTCCAGACTGCGGTCGATGATCTTGTCCAACTCGCCACGATCGAGCCAAACGCCGCGGCAACGGGGGCAGTAGTCGATCTCGATGTTTTGGCGCTCGCTCATCACGAGTTCGACATCACACTTGGGGCACTGCATCGTGTCACTCCTAATGCCTGGCTTGTCCCTTGCGCTCGCCAAGCGGCACGTTGCGATCTTGGCACCGTCGCAGCACGGATTCGATATGGGACCTCCAGGTGCTATAGGTTCAATGCCTCGTAGGACCAAATCATGCAGTGCCGACGATTGCCCACCCGGAGCGACGAGGGCTATTTCGGATGCTTGGATTCCGCGCCTGTAGGCTTTCTCAGCCACGCGACTATGAACGCCACAGCACCGAGCGAAATCGCGACATCGGCGAGGTTGAACGCCGGCCAATGGAAGCGGCCGTAATGCAGCACAAGAAAATCGGTAACGGCGCCGTCACGGAGTCGATCGACGAGATTGGCGGCCGCTCCCCCGATCACCATCGCTACTCCGGCCGCTTCCAAGGCGCGTGATGCGCGCCGAAGCCAAACCAACAAAATGACGATAATTGCGAAAGCGGCGGCGGAGAGAATGACGGGCGCCCATGACCCGAGATTCCCGAACAGGCCGAAGCTGATCCCGCGATTGTAGACCAGGGCAAGCTTGAAAAAGGATGCGACGGGAATGACGCGAGGCGGATCGAGCACGACGTCAACGATCAGCCACTTCGACGCGAGATCGATCGCGGTTATGACAACCGCGGCCAAGAGACCGGCCCCGAAGTACGGAGCAGACCTTAAGTTGCGATCGTTCATGCCTGATCGAGTGATTGCGTGGCGAGCCTTCCGCGTCGGTGTTGCCACAATTGCGGGTTTGCGTTTCGGATCGGTTTCGCCTTTTTCTGTCGCGCTGGGGCCTGACCTACAGGCTCGCGAGTACGCCGATCGCCAGAGTGGTGGCGAGCACGGCGAGCACAAATGCAACAAAGCCCATCGCAAGCACACGGTTCTTTCGTCTTTGCTGCTCGATCAGGAGCGCGCCTGTCGTCGGGTATCGCATGCTTTCGGAGTTCGATGGTGACCACGTCGCCCGCCGGACCTCTGTCTTCATTTCGTGCCGCCCCCACATGTAAAGGATTACCAGGAAAGCGACCACGCACATCATGCTGCTCGGGATCCAGATGACAACGCCCCCGACCTGTTCGTCGGCCAATGCCGCGTATCCGAACAGGCGGCCGGGCGCGTCGTATGCCCTGTAAAGGACCGCGCTCTTGAGCGTCGTGTAGGCGCCGAGAACGATGTTGGAAAGGATGACGAGCCAAAGCATCATTGCCCGCACGCCAAACCGCAAGCCGTTCGGCGGCGGCCTCCGGTCGAATATGCGCCACCAGAATATCAGGCCGGCGAGAAGCATCGTCAGGTGCATCGAGTAGTGGACCGCCTCGTCGCGCAAGGCGGCGTCGTGGTAGCGTGGGATTTCCCAAACATAGAGCGCACCGACATACAATGCCGTCACGACGACCGGATGGGTTGCCGTGCCGAAGGCGCGCCTCAGCCAGCGTTGCCTGGCCATGGGTCCCACCAGGCCGCGGCGGATCGATGCGGGAAGCCCTGCCACCAAGATGCCCTGGGGCCACGCAAAGGCGACGAGCATCGGGCCCAACATCCGCACCACCAGGTGCTGGATCTGGTGCACGAAGAACAGCCGCTCCGCGATAGGGTCGATCGGCGATTGCAGGGCCAGAAACAGCGCCGCCAGACCGGCAAAGAACATCAGGTGTCGCCACCAGGGTACAGGGTCGACGATCGCAGCGCGTCGCACCACCCCGACCGCGTATATCAGCGCGATGGCTGCCGTGGGCAGGACGACGTCGGGCGTCGGCTCCCAGGCCGCAAAAGCCGTCGCGTCGGTCAGGGTCTCGCCGCCATGCGCGACGGCGGGGCCGGACGCTACGCCCAGGACCCCCACCGCCGCGGGGAGCCCCAGAACCGGCGCCGTCAGCCGGGACGTCTGCGCCTCAGCCATCGCGAGACCGCCGGGCCGAGGAAGACGCCCGCTTCGGCCCCACCGACGATGAACAGCGCCACGGCAATCACCACTGCTGTGGCGGGCTCGATCCCGGCGGTGACGAGGATTTGCTCGATCGTGTCCGCGACCGGAAACGTCAGATAGGCCAACGCCCCCGCCAGGCCGCCGACCGCCATCGGTAGACAGCGCGCGAGCCAGGATCGGCGCCGATCGGGAGCGGCTGAAAGCCCGGCAGTGTCGCCGTCTCCGTCCAGCGGGTCTGGCGCCGATCCGATCGGGGCGCCAATCCCGTGCACCCGCCTCAACGCCTCTTGGCCTTCTCGACGACGACCTTCACCGTTATGCGGCCGGCCGCTCCGAAATCCATCGTAAGGTCGAATGAGTCACCCTCCTTCAAGCGCCTTTTCAGGCCCGAGAGCCAGATATGCTCGCGCCAGGACGCGAGCGCGCGCGGCTTCCCCGGGGGCAGTTCGACCGACGTCTGCCACGTGTCATGGCCGTCCTTCCGGACCCGTATCCGGGCCTCTGCCGCGATCGGGCTGGAAACGCCGACGAGGCGAACCGTCGTCTTGCCCCGGTTGAGGATCGGTCCGTATACGGCCACGCCAAAGGCATCCTTCTCGGGCGGCAGCGCCCAGATATGACCGATGGCGATGGCGCCCAGCTTGTAGCTGTGCGCGCGGGCCGGACCCGCCCCCGTGGCGACGCTTGCGACCCCCGTCGTCAACGCCAGCCAGAGCGCAGCCGCGCGCATCCCCGACGATGCGCGCAGCCTGCCGGTCCGGGGGCTTTCGTCGCGGAGCGTCATTCGCTCGGCCCTCGCGCACCGGGACCCATGATCGGCACCCGAACGTCGATCGCTCGGTTGCCGGCGAAGCGCAGGGTGAGCCGGAACACCCCGCCTTTCCTGAGAGGCCGCTTCAGGCCCATCAGCATGATGTGCAAGCCTCCGGGAGCCAGCGTCACCCGCTCGCCCGGCGGCACCTCGACCGGCCCGGCCGGTGCCATGCTCATGATGTCGCCCCGCTTGACCGTCCGATGGACCTCGGCGCGCCGCGCGACGGGGCTCTCGACGCGCGTCAGGCGCGCCGGCTTGGCGCCGAGGTTGACGATCGTCATGTAGGCGGCCGACGGGCGGGCGGTGCCGATCGACGCGCGCGCCCAGGGACGTTCGATCGCGATGGCGGGTTTGTCCTGGGCAACGGCACCGGCCCAGGGGACGCCAAAAAGGGTCAGCCCGAAGGCCAAGGCAATGCGGGAGCGCTTCATTCTTCTCTCCTGGCTGGGTTTCCGTACTTCGCGATGGCCTCGCGGATGACCCGCGCGATCTCCGGCGCCTTCGTGCCGTACGAGAAATGGGCCAGATACTCACCCTTGGGCGACATCAGGTAGGTGTTGCCCTGATGGCTGATCAGATAGTCGTCGCCGACTGGCTTCGGTTCCTTCGAGGCCGCTGATTTTCGGCCATAGTAGGACTTGGCGCTGACTTTCTCGTAGAAGACGCGATAGGCCTTCGCGACGGCCGTGATCTGGCGTGGCGTGCCGGTCAGGCCGACGATCCTTGGATGGAAAGCCTTCACGTACTCGGCGAGTCGCTTTGGTCTATCGCGTTCCGGGTCGAGGCTGACGAAGAGCGGCTGGACGGCGTTCGCCTCCGAGCCCAGCAGGTCGAGCGCCCGGGCGATATCGCCGAGCGTGGTCGGGCACACGTCCGGACAGTTTGTGAAGCCGAAGAAGACCAGGAGATAGCGGCCGCCGAAGCTCTTTTCGGTGACCGTCCGGCCCCTGTGATCCACCAGCGCAAAGGGACCGCCGATCGGCACGGAGCCCGGCTCGGCGAGGCGGCTTGCCGGCGCGGTGGCCTGCAGCCTGTCGGGCAACGCCAGGTAGACGCTGACCAGCGCCGCCGCAAGGATTACGCCACCGACCGCGAGGATCAGGAGCGCCCGGCGCGCAAGCCGGCGAGTCCTATCAGCGTCTGGGCGCATCGTTGTCGAAGCCAACTTTCTCGGACCGCTTCAGCTTGGCGTCCGTCTTCGCCGATCCGGCCTTGAGGTCGCGGGCACGCTTGATCTTTTCCGCCGACAGGCCGGTCTGCTTGAAGAAAGTATAGGAGAGCGTGATGTTGCGGACGTCCCTCGTGTTCGCGTCCTTGACGAGTTGCTCGTCGACGTAGAGGACGAGCGGCATCCGAGCGCTCTCGCCCGGACCGAGCTTCTCTTCGGTGAAACAGAAGCATTCGATCTTGAAGAAATACGGCGCCGCCTTGTAGGGCGTGACGTTGAACGTCGCGCGCGCGATCACCGACTCGGGCGAGTTGTTCTTCGCGTAGTAATAAACCTTCGCCGTTTCGCCCGGTCGAATGGTGACCTTGCGCTGTTCGGGCCTGAACGTCCACGGCAGGCCCGGCGCGACGTTGGCATCGAAATAGACGGTGATCGCACGGCCCGTTGTGGTGGTCTTCGGCTTCGGCGCTGCCGCCCGCTGGACCGTGCCGCCGAACCCCGTCAGGTTGCAGAACATTCGGTACAGCGTCGGAGCGTAGACGACCAGGCCGGACGTTGACGCGATAAGCATCCCGGCAAGGATCAGGACCGGCAGGTTCCGTGTTCGCGTGCTGCTCATCCCACCAAGCCCTTGACGTCATTCGAATACGACTTCATGCCACACGGCGTCAGTGCGTTCGATGCGACCATGCCGCGCAGCACAGCATCAATGTCCGTGCGTGAGGCCGCCCGCGGCCATGGTTTCTCCCGTAGACGCCGTTCTCTGCGGAGCCGCCGTCCTGGAACGCAGCAGGCGCAGCGCGTTCATTACGACGAGCAGCGAAGCGCCGACATCGGCCGCGATCGCACCCCATAGGGTCGCGAAACCGGCGAAGGTCAGCACGACGAAGATCGCCTTGACGCCGAGCGCGAAGGCGATGTTCTGGCGGATCACGGCGAGCGTGTGCTTCGAATGGCGGATGAGCCACGGCAGCTTCGCCAGGTCGTCGGTCATCAACGCGATATCGGCCGTCTCGATCGCCGCGTCGCTGCCCGCGGCGCCCATGGCGATACCGAAGGTCGCGCGCGCCATGGCGGGCGCGTCGTTGACCCCGTCGCCAACCATCGCCACGGCCCCATATTTGTCGACCAGTTGCTCGACCATCGCGACCTTGTCCTCGGGCAACAGTTCGGCGTGCACCTCGTCGATTCCCACCTCGCGCGCGATGGCGGCCGCCGTCGTGCGATTGTCGCCGGTCAGCATGACCAGATGCTCGACGCCGATTGCCCGCAATAAGCCCAAGGCATCCGCTGCACCGGGCCTTACCGTGTCGGCGACCGCGAGCAGCCCGCAGACGTGCCGGTCGTTGCCGATCGCCACGACGGTCTTGCCCTCGCGCTCGAACGCCTCGGCTTGTTCGGTTGCGCGGTCATCCTCCTGGCCGCGCTCGATGAGGTAGCGATGGGAGCCGAGCCAAAAGGCCTCGCCCTGAAAAGTCCCGGTGACTCCCTTGCCCTGAAGCATCTGGACGCGATCGGCCGGTCGGGCCGTGATGCCGCGTTGCGTGGCATAGTCGATAACCGCCCGGGCCAGAGGGTGAGCGCTGCGCGCCTCGAGCGCGGCGGCCCGCTCGAGGAGTTCGGCTTCGGTATGGCCGTTGAGCGGGACGACTCCGACAACCGCCGGTTCGCCGCGCGTTAGAGTTCCCGTCTTGTCGAAGGCCAGCGCCGTCGCGCGGGACGGCGCCTCGATGAAAACGCCGCCCTTGATGAGCACGCCCTGGCGCGCGGCCGCGGCGAGGGCGGCGACGATGCTTACCGGCGTCGAGATCACCAGCGCGCAAGGGCAAGCGATAACCAGCAGGACCAGCGCGCTGTAGAACCAGTAGGCCCAGGAAGCGCCGAAGGCCAGCGGCGGCAAGAGGAAGACGGCGATGGCGAGAAGGATCACGGCCGGCGTGTAGATCCGCGCGAACTTCTCCACCCATTGCTCGGCCTGGGCGCGTCGGCCCTGTGCGTCCTCGACCATGCGGATGATGCGCGCGAGCGTCGTGTCCTCGGCAGCCCTGGTGCTCTCGATCTCGAGGGCGCCGTCGCCGTTGATCGTGCCAGCGAAGACCTCGCCGCCGACATCCTTCGGCACCGGCACGCTTTCGCCGGTGATCGGCGCCTGGTTGACGCTGCTGGCCCCGGCGACAACGCGGCCGTCCAGAGGAATGCGCTCGCCGGGCCTGACCACGAAGCGGGTCCCGACGGCGACTTCTGCCGCCCGGACCTCGACCTCCGAGCCGTCATCGGACGTCACCCGCGCCGTCGGGGGCGCCAGATCCAGGAGCGCCGAGATTGCGCGGCGCGCCCGGCCGACGCTCCAGCTCTCCAGGGTCAAGGAAAGCGCGAACAGGAACGCCACGCTCGCTGCCTCGAACCACTCGCCGATGCCGATGGCGCCCGCGACGGCGATCACCATGAGCATGTTGATGTCGGGTCGCAGGCGTCGCGCCGCAAACCAGGCTTTCGGCAGCACGTAGCGAACGCCAAGCGCGATCGCCGCGGCGTAGGCCGTGGCCTCCGGCCAGGGCAGCGCCTGTCCGTCGTGGCCGCCGAGGAGACGGATCGCCTCCGAGATGCCACCGGCCAGCCAGACATGAGCAACAAATCCCGCGAGCAGGCTCGCGCCGCTCAACGACGTCAGCCAGACTTGAAGCCGGCGGTGCCGGTCGGCGTCACGGTCCTCCTGCTGCCCGGGGCGCCATTCGGCGGCGGTCATGCCGGTGCGCGCAACCGCGGAGCAAACATCGTCTGCGGAGACTTCGTCGGCCGTCGGGAGCACCATCATGCGGCCGTTGAGGACGTCGAACGCGAGCTTGTCTTCGCCGCCGACCAGTGGCCCGATCTCGCGTCGCAGCACGCTCACTTCCTCCGCACAGTCGAGTCCGCGCACCCGAAACGTCTGGCGCGGAGCGCCGCCACGCCGCCGCGCGTCGACCGCCGTCACGGCGATGCCGCCAGAGCGACAGCCGTCAGCCTGAGAACGATCCTGCCCTTGCTCGGATGGATCGTGACGTCCGGTATGTTGGTGGTCAGGCATTCGCATGGTCCCGTTTCATGCGGCCGTCCCGGGCCTCGAAGGCCCGAATCGCGCCGCTCCTTCGCCGTCTGGCACAAATATAGGCCCTACAGCGACTATAGGTTCAAGGGGCGATCGGCGGCGATCAAAGCGGTCCGAAAAATCGCGGGACACGCCGCTTGTAGGCCTGGTAAGCCGCACCGAATCGCTTTTCGAGCCAGCCCTCCTCCGCAAACGGCGCTGCAACGGCGCTTGCGATCGTGACCAAGGAGGGGCAAAGCGCGAGCCACGAATTCGCCAGAACGACAAAACCGATGAGGATGACGATATCGCCAAGATATTGCGGGTTACGGGTGAACCGGTACGGACCATCCGTGACCAGATCGCCTGCCAGGCCCGTTGTCGTCGCGGCGCCGAGGACGGCAACGCCCCACCAGGCGAGCGCGTTGCCGAGCAACACCAAGAGGGCGCCGATTGCCCGCCAGGGCCAGCCGTCCAGGCCGAGGCTGCCGAAATCGAGCAAAGCAACAAAGATGGCGCTGACGATCAAGAGCCCGATCAGGAGCCAGACCAGCCAGAACCGCCAATCGGCCTTCCCCCGCGGCGGCGGCCATACCCGTTGGTCAGGCATGGCCAAGGACCAGCACAGAAGGCCGAGCAGAGCCAGACTGGTTGCGATCGCGATGGTGAAGGCGAAGAACAGCATCTTGACACCTCGGTGCGATTTGGCGCGGCCGTGTCGGCTTGTCGCCGATGCGGCAATGCCTATGTGAAGGAGGCTAACCGCTACAGTCGCTAGAGGTTCAAGAGAGCAATGGCAGAGACCAACAGGTTCACCATCGGTGCCCTGGCGCGCCAAACCGGATGCAAGGTCCAGACCGTGCGCTACTACGAGCAGATAGGCCTGCTTCCCGAGCCGCAACGGTCCGCCGGGAACCAGCGGCTCTATGGCAAGGCCGACGTCGACCGGCTCGCTTTCGTCCGGCATGCTCGCGAGCTTGGGTTCCCGCTGGATTCGATCCGGGACCTGCTCAGCCTCTCGGACAGGCCCGATCAGCCCTGCGAGGCGGCGGACGGCATCGCGCAGACCCAGCTCCAGGCGGTCGATGGTCGAATCTCACGGCTCCTGGCGCTCAAGGCCGAACTTGAACGGATGATCGAACAATGCCGGGGCGGCAAGATCGCCGACTGCAGGGTCATCGAGGTGCTGAGCGACCACCGCCTGTGTCGGACCAAGGATCATCATTCGCCGGATACGGTGCCGTGAGCGGGATGCAGTCGCTCGCCCTGCTCGCCAATGCCGGGTACTATGTCGTCGCCGCTGTTGCCGAGATCGCCGGCTGCTTCGCTTTCTGGGCCTGGTTGCGAAGCGGCAAGTCGGTCTGGTGGCTGCTGCCCGGAACGTTGAGCCTGATCGTCTTCGCCGTGATGCTGACGCGCATCGACAGCGACTATGCCGGGCGCGCCTACGCAGCCTATGGCGGCGTCTATATCGTCAGCGCCCTGCTCTGGCTCTGGATTGTCGAAGGGTACCGCCCGGACCGGTGGGACGTGACCGGCGGCGTGGTATGCTTACTGGGAGCGGGTCTTATCTTGTTCGGCCCTCGGGGCAATTAGATGTCGTCTCGAAAGCCGACCCCACCGGGGTGCGAAGCATATGCGCGCGTTTGAGTGCGGCGAGACCGCGTTGGTGCACCACGGTCGTGGTTGGCCCGGACGCCGCCGTCGCCCCCGACGGGGCGCCGGCATCAAGGCGCCCCGGAGCGGTTTGGAGGTTCGCCCGCATCGGGCGCGATCAATTCGCGGCCGGCTGCTGAACGATGTGGAACCACCAGAAACGCTCGTTGATGGAATAGACCGGCCGATAGTGCCCGATCTGGGTGTCCGTCGTGACGGCCGCAAGCTGGTTGTCGAGGATGTATGCCTTGCCGCCGCGGTATACCGCCAGCACGGCGTGGGCCTGGCGCTTTCGACGGTCGATCAGGACCACGATCCGCATGCGGTCGACGGACCAGCCGAGCGACTTGAGCGAAATATATTTGGTGATCGCGTAGTCCTCGCAATCGCCGCCCCTCGTGAAGAACTCACGCGGCGTCGCCCAATAGTCGACGGTGCCGTAGTTGTCCTTGTCGGTGATGTAGGCTATGCGGTTAACGAAAGCATGGACCGAGCGAAGTTGCGCCATCGGCGGTTGTCTACGCTGTCCGTCGAGGAAACGGCGCCAGCGCTCGATAGCGCAGCCATTGTCGTCCCGGGTGCTACAACGATCCGACCGCCTACGCTGTTCGGCCGACGATCGCCGCATCACACCTTTCCATTTCAGGAAGATCCCCGTTTTCGGAGATCGCTTCTCGTAGGACTGGAACAGCCCCTGCCGCACGGCCACAGCCCCCGCGGGCGCCGCAACTGCAACCGCGAACGCGGCCGCGCACAGTGCCGCGAGGATCAGTCGAATTGCCGCACGGCCATCGCCCCCGCCCGGCTTACGATTTAAACGTCGATCAAAGCCCCCTCGCACTCGCATTCTTCGCCTCCTCGCGACGCACATGATATTGCGCCAGCGTAGGTACAGGCGGTTAGTTCCGGCCTAACCCCTATGGTTAGGAAGTTGCTTTCAGATATGCTGAACGAATCGTTGCCAGCCGAAGTAGTCGGCCTTTGTGCAGTGGGCGGCGCCGCGGTTCCCACATTTGGCCGTGCAATGAGTACATACCCTCGAGGCCCACAACCCTCGATGTTCGTAGCCCATAAAATACGGGAAAGAGTCGCACATCGGCCCGTCACGGTTGAGCCGTTTCGATGGTGCGGTAGGAAGCCCCGCACATATTCCAAGCGGACATGAAGTTATGGGGCCGAGTACCGTCGCTGCTGTCACGACGACGAAGATCATCCGATGCTTCCAAGCACTGGAAACATCTCGAGCAACCAGTAGGAGAAAGCAGACAGATAGCCGGTGATCATTGCTATACCCATCACGATCAGCAGCGCACCGGCCAGTACCTGCAGTACGCGCCCGGCCCGGGCCATCCCCCTCAGACGTACCGCTAGACTGTCGGTGAACACGGCGGCGATTAGGAACGGCAGCCCTAGTCCCAGCGAGTATATCGCCAGCAGCGCGATGCCGCCCTTGACCGTTGCCTGGGCGGCGCTGACCGTCAGGATGGCGCCCAGGATAGGACCGATGCATGGCGTCCAGCCGAAGGCGAAGGCCAAGCCTAAGACATAAGCAGACGCGGGCTTGCCGCCGGGCATATCGAGCCGAAAACGGATGTCGCGATAGAGCCAGGGCAGCTTGAACAGGCCCATCAGGAACAGCCCGAACACGATCACGACCGCGCCGGCAACGATGTTGAGCTCCCACCGGTAGGACAGGAGCAATTGGCCAAGCGTGGTCGCGCTGGCACCCAGCAAGACGAACACGGTCGAGAAGCCAAGCACGAAACAGAGGCCGAGGCCGACAGCCGGCAGGCGCACGGCCAGCGTACCGCCCACAGTCGGGTCGCCCACGGACCGACCTGCGATATAGGAGAGGTAGCCGGGCACGATCGGCAGCACGCAGGGCGATAGGAACGAGATCGTCCCGGCCACGAAGGCGGTGATCAGCCCGACGTTCGAGATTTCGAGCATGGCGTGCCGCGACTGTCGCTACTTCGTCGCGGGCTTGACGCGCGCCTTTTGGATATATCCCTTCAGCGTCTCCAGGTCGGTTGCGCCCCGGATGATCTCCCCGCCGACCACGAAGCCGGGCGTGCCGTTAATCCGCAGCGCACCCGCGAGGACAAGATTGCGCTGGATCGCCTTCTCGATCGCCGGGTCCTTCATGTCGGCCTTGAGGCGCTCGACGTCCAGGCCGACCTCCTTGGCGACGTCGAGGACCGCGCTCGGCGTCGCGCCGCCCTTGGCCTTCATCATCGCTTTATGAAAGGCGATATACTTGCCCTGCTTGTGCGCGGCAAGCGCTGCCCGGGCCGCGAATTTTGAGTTCTCGCCGAGGATCGGGAATTCCTTGTAGACGATTCGCAGCTTGGGATCGGCGGCTCCCGCTTCCTCCATCACCGGCGCGACTTGGCGGCAATAGGGACAGTTGTAGTCGAAGAACTCGACGACGGTGACGTCGCCGTCGGGGTTACCGCCGACCGGCGCATCGGGGTCGCGGAAGATCTCGTCGGCGCGCGCCCGTATCACCGATACAACTGCCGCCTGTTGCGCCGCCAACTGGCGCTCGCGCAATTTCCGGACAGTTTCGGCGATTACCTCGGGATTATCGAGCAGATAGGCGCGCACGCGGCGCTCGAACTCGTCCTTGGGCATGTCGGCGGCGACGCTCTGCCTGTCCGGCGCGCTCCGCAGGCCCGGATCGAGCAGGAACCAAGCGGCGACTGCGCCGACCGCGAGCACCGCCGCGACTCCCCAGCCCAGCCAGCGGGTTCGGTTCGGGTTTCCTTTGTCAGGCATCGTTCCGTCTCCTGTTGATGTCGTGGCGTTTCGAGGCCGCCGAAAGGGTCACAGCCCGAAGGCGTCGAGCAGGCGCGTCCAATAGCCCCGCTCAGTCCTTCGCGGTGCATTACCGTGATGGTTTGTCAACTGGTTGACGAAGAGCACGAGGTTGACCGGGTCGAACTTCAGGCCGTGTAAGTTGGCGACCCAGTGTCCGTCGCGGTCGATCACATGGGTGACGACTCCGTGGACCTGGGCTCCGTCGTCAACCGGCATGAACTTGTGACCGAAGCGAGCGGCGAGCTGGCGCGTCGCGTCCTCGGGCTGTCCGGGCCGCGTGGTCAGAAAGCTCCAGTTGACCTGATCGAGCCCCTGGTCCTTGCCGTATTTGCGCAGCACGGACAACGTATCTTTCTTGGGGTCGGTCGTGATCGTGACGAACCGGACCAGCGCCTTCATCGGCGTACGGTTGATCATCGCCTGGATCTCAGCGATGCGCGCCGCGTGAAGCGGGCAGACGTTGGTGCAGCTCGCGAAGATGAAGTGGAGCACGACGACTTTGCCGCGCATGTCCGCGAACCGGACGGTCTTGCCGTCCACGTCGCGCAGGGTGAAGCCGGGCGCCGTCTTGTCGACAGGCTGGAAATACTTCTCTCGGCTGCCCATCAGCTTGTCGAGCTGGGCCTTGTTCTTGATGTCGTGCGCGGCGGCGCGCGCGCCGGGTGCCGCAATGGTAAGGCCGGTCAATGCCGCAACCGTGATAGTACGGGCAGATCGAATCATGTCGCTATCCGAGAGGTTGCGGTACCGCAGCCGCGAAAGCAGGCAACCGCGGTACCGCTGGGCCTTAGCCCTTCTTCTCGGGCGTGGTTGACGGCGAATTCGGCCGATGCTGGTCCTGATGCTGCATCATGCCCTGCATCATCCCGTTGCACTTGGCCATCATCTGGTTCATCTGGCCCATCATTCCCATCATGTCCGGCTGGTTCATCATGGTGCCGGGCTGTCGGGGCGTGTCCTGAGCATTGAGCGTGCCGGCCGCTGCGAGGCCGCCGACAATTACGGCCGCTGCCGCGAGGGCCCCGATGGTCGGTCGTTTGATCGAGGTACGCATCTGCTTCACTCCTCTTGCGGGTTGGTGGAACTAGCGCGGCAGGTCGGCCGTCGAGGACCGAGATTCCGGCCGCGCCACGACAGGCGGTCACCCCGGCTGACCGGGCGCTGACTGCCCCTTGACCGACGCCTGCCGCTTGTCGCCGCGGCAGCTCGAGCCGGTCTCCCTCCCAGAATGGTTCATGCACAGCCCCAGCGCGCACATCGCGAAACAGGGCAGAATTGCGAGCAGGACCGGCGCGACTCCGGCCGCGACCAGCCAGTTCCAGTTTAAGGCCGCGCTGACCGCCGCAGCGATCAGCAACGACCCCCGGCGGCCGCGCAGGAGGCGCACGGCGCCCCCCGCGTGCCTGCCCATGGACGATGACGGGTCCGTGGGAGATGACGGGCTGCCCTGCGCCCGATACACCGTCACCGTGGGCGGTAATGCTTGGATGGTCATAAGCGACATCTCCTCCGGTTCCCCTCAGGTGGTTATTCCAGTTACTGGAAGCTCAAGGAGTTTGACGGGTGGGTGGCGTGTCATGGTGCCGCACCTACCGTTTCTTGCCGGGGTCGGGCGCAGCACCCTTCGGCAGCCGGCTCTCGATGAAAGTGACGAACGCCGGTGCGTCCCATTCGGCCGGACCTGCAAGCCGGCCGATCTCGCGGCCTTCGGCATCGATCAGCAGGGTGGTCGGGATGCCGATCACGGCGAGTTGGCGGGTGACCTTGGCCGACCGGTCGACATAGATCGCGAGCCTTTGGAGTTTCAGCTCCTCGTAGAATGGCTTCACCGCGTCGATACCGGCGCGGTCGATCGACAGTGCAATAACCTCGAAAACAGGGCCGCCCAGCTTGGCCTGGAGCCGGTCAAGGGTCGGCATCTCGCGCCGACATGGACCGCACCAGGTCGCCCAGATGTTGAGCAGCACGACCTTGCCGCGAAACTCCGCGAGCCTCAGCATCCGGCCCTCGGCATTGACGAAGCGAACCTCGGGCAGTGATCTGGGCTTTTCGTGAACCGCAAAATTTTTCGGTGGCTGGGCGGCTCGTGACGGCGCGATGCCCCCTAGAGCGACCGTAGCCGTCAGGCCAGCCAAGGCCGGCGCGAGCATGCCAATGTGAAACGGGGTCGATCTCATTGCTCACGCAGCCTCCGGATCAGGGGAAGGATCTTCTTCTCGAGCACCTCTGGCGTGACCGCGCCGACATGCTTGAAGGCGATGCGGCCGTGCCGGTCGATCACGAAAGTTTCGGGCACGCCGTATACACCGAAGTCGATCGCCACCCGCCCGTCGCGGTCGGAGCCGGTGCGCGTATAGGGGTCGCCCAGGGTGTCGAGCCAGTTGGCGGCGTCCCGTGGCCGGTCCTTGTAGTTGAGGCCGTGGATCGGCACGACGCCGCTGGCCTTGAGGCGCATAAATACCGGGTGCTCGTCGCGGCAGGCGGTGCACCAGGAGGCGAACACGTTGACCAGCGAGACCTGTCCTGTCAGATCGGCGCTCGACAGGCCGAGCGTGCGCCCCTGGACCGGAGGTAGGACGAACTCGGGCGCTGGTTTGCCAATTAGCGCCGAGGGCACGATTTGCGGATTTCCTCCGAGCGCCGCCGCTAGGGAGCCGGCGATCGCAACAAAAGCGAGCGGGATGAGGAAGGCGAGCACCCGTCGTCGAGACCGCGAGGTTGGCGGCGTGCGGTCGCTTGCGGGCACGGGCGCTTGAGTTTCGCCGGGTAGGCTCATTGCGGGTCCCCCTTCAATTGCGGCGTATCCGTTGCCCGGATCACCCGCTGGAGGGCCCGAACCAGCGGTGGCGCGGTCCACGCGTTGGGACCGGATGATCGCGCGATCTCGCGGCCTTTACGGTCGATTAGGATCGATTCGGGGATGCCGAAGACCCTTAGCCGATGCATCGCGAAGCGGGTGCGATCGAGATAGACGCGCAAGTAGCGCAGCCCGAGCCCGCTATAGAACGGTTCGACTGCGCGCTTCCCGTCCCGATCAATCGCGATGGCGATCACCTCGAACGACTTGCCGCCGAGCATGCCCTGGAGCCGGTCGAGATAAGGCATCTCTTCGCGACAAGCGGAGCACCAGGTCGCCCATATGTTGATCAGCACGACTTTTCCGCGGAAGTCGCGCAGACGCACGTATTTGCCGGTCTCCGTCTCGAATAGAAGTCCGGGGACCGGCCGCGGCGTGGCATGCCAAGCCAGCGGCCGGAACACGGTATCCGCCGAGGCCGGAACGGCGGCGGCCAGGAGCGCTGTCAACAAGATCAGTGCAGCCGGCACGCCGCCGACCCGCCGGGAGGGACGGCGGGTCATCAGTCGACCGCGAATGTTTTCGGCTGGCCCGGCGCGATCTCATAGATCGTGAACGGGCCGCGCTTGGGGCCACCCATGCCCGGCGAGCCCTCGGGCATGCCCGGCAGCGAGATGCCTTTGATGGCCGGCTTCTCGGTCAGAAGCCGCTCGATATGCTTGATCGGCACGTGGCCCTCGACGACGTATTTGCCGATTACCAGCGTGTGGCAGCCTTCGAGCTTCTCGGGGACGCCGTAGCGCTTCTTGATCCCGACAAGGTCATGCGTCTCGACCACCTTCACCTTGTAGCCGTGGCGCCGGAGATACTCGGCGTGTCCCGTGCAACAGCCGCATTGCGGATTTTTGTACATGGTTGCCGCCTTGGTCATCTCGGCCGCGTGAGCGGGCACGTTCAGGCCGAGGGCGACGGGAAGCAGAATCAACAGGGCACGGATCATGGCTCGAACTCCTTTTGCGAGCGGTGGTTGGAAGGTGCAGGCCGCGAGGACGCGCATCAGTCGAAGCCGCGCACCGGCCCGCCGGGACATGGCGGAAGTCATCATCATTTCCCTCCTACTCTGATCACGCCCATCATCCCCGCGGCCTGGTGTTCGAGGATGTGGCAGTGGAACATCCAGTCGCCGGGATTGTCGGCGACGAAGGCGATCTCGACCCGCTCGCGCGGGTTCATCAGCACCGTGTCCTGCCACTCGCGCCGCGGCGTCGGCTTGCCGTCGCGCGCCAGCACGCGGAAGCTGTGACCGTGCAGGTGCATCGGATGGTGCCAGGCCGTGTCGTTGCGCATGTCCAGAATGCATGAGACGCCGCGCGGCAGGGTCAGGAAGGGCGCCATCTTGTGGCCGTCGGCGACCACGCCGTTGATCGCCCAGGCCATGCGCCGGCGCATCATCAGCATCATCGTGTTGGTCGACTGGCCGCGATACTCGACCGGCCGCCTCCCGCCCATCATGCCGCCGACGAAGGTGACGGTGTGCCGCTGCGCCTTGCCGAGATCGGGCTCGGTCAACGGATTCGGCGGCAGACGCACCGGCTCGGACGGCGGCTTGTCGCGCAGCGGCTTCTGGTCGTAGACGACCTCGGTCAGGCGATAGGCGAGGCGCGGATAGAAGTCGTCATCGATCGCAAAGCGTTCGCCCGGCTTGGCGGTGGCGTCGAGGATCAGGTCGGCGCGCATCGCCGGGCCCAGGACGACGCGGCCGCCCTCAGGTGAATGGGGTTCGACCGGCTGGCCGTCGAGCGCGATCACCTGGGGCGCATGGCCGCCGAAGCGGAGCGCGAAGATGCGCGCGTTGGCGGCGTTGATCAGCCGCAGCCGGACCCGCTCGCCGGCGCGCAGGCGCAGCGGGCCGG
>CAMYMQ010000297.1 GCA_947259335.1 uncultured Alphaproteobacteria bacterium
CCCACGACGACTGGCTGGAACGGCTTCGCGTGATGCACCTGGAAGGCGCGGAGATGCTGGTCAGCGGGCAGCGCACCCGCGAGGATATCCATCTCAACCCCGATTTCGACCGGGCCTTCCTGCAGACCGTCGCCGACGGTGCCCTGGAGAGTTTCGACGCCTGGAAGCCCGAGGAGATCATGGCCAAAGCGGGCATCGGCTCGCTCGAGCTCCACACCTGGATCGCCGCCTGCGCCGCCAACCGCGCGGCCGGCGGCGCTCCGCCCGTGACCGACGTCTATGCCGACACCCTCGAATACGGCATCGGCTTCGGCCTGATCCATGCCGGCGCCGACTGACGCTGCCAGCTTGCCGACGATACGGATTATGACGCGATGACCGACACCAAACCCTTTTTCCATGCCGAACAGGTCGGCAGCCTGTTGCGCCCGGCGCCGCTGCTCAAGGCTTGGTCGCGGCGCGACGCCGGCGATCTGCTCGACAGCGATCTGCTGGAGATGCAGGACGCGGCCATCGCCCAGGCGATCCACAAGCAGGAGGCGCTGGGTTTCAGGACCGTCGTCGACGGCGAGTTCCGGCGCGACGTGTGGTGGAGCGAGTTCATCGAGCCGAGATGCATCGCCGGCATCGCGATCGACCGCGACGATCCCTCGACCTGGTTCGACAAGAACCGCTCGGCGGGCGACCTGCCGACTTACGTGCCCAAGCGGATCCGGATCACCGACCGGATCCGGCGCACCGGCAGCATCATGGGCCATGCCTTCGCGGTGATGACGTCGGCGACCGAAAGCGGCGCCGGTGCGCTGCCCAAGGTCACGATCCCGACCCCGGCGCGGTTCCACTTCCAGTACGGCTATGACGCGGTGGACCGCGCCGTCTATCCCGACCTCGACGACTTCTGGGCGGACGTGACCCGGCTCTACCGCGAGGAGATCGCCGACCTCGAGGCGGCCGGCTGCCGGTCGATCCAGATCGACGACCCGGTCCTCTCCTATTTCGTCGACCCCGGCCTGCGCGCCAGGACCGCCGAGATGGGCGACACGCCCGAGGGCCTGATCCGGCAATATGTCGAGGCGATCAACGCGGCGGTCGCCGAGCGGCGGCCGGATACCTGCATCGGCTTCCACATCTGCCGGGGCAACGCGCGCGGCTCGTGGATCGCCTCGGGCGGCTACGAGGCCATCGCCGCCGACGTGTTCCCGGCGCTCGACGTCGACGTCTACTATCTGGAGTACGACGACGCGCGGTCGGGCGACTTCGAGCCGCTGCGCCTGATCCCCAAGGGCAAGAAGGTCGTGCTCGGCCTGATCACCACCAAGCGGCCCGACCTGGAAGACCCGGACGGGTTGAAGCGCCGGATCGCCGAGGCGGCGCAGATCGTCCCCCTCGAAGAGCTCGCGATCAGCCCGCAATGCGGCTTCGCCAGCGTGATGGAGGGCAACCCCGTGACCCCGGCCGACCAGGCCTCAAAGCTGAAGCTCGTCCTCGACGTCGCCCGGGATGTCTGGGGCAGCGCCTAATTTTCAGGGTCCTCTCCCTGCGCTCTTCGCGGAGACTTATATCCCGGTCGCCGTCAACCCTCGGAGCTCCATCCAATGTCCACCGCCATGTCGATGTATCAGGCCGCGATCCCGGGGTTTTCCCAATCGCTGAACGCGTTGGCCGGGGTGCTCGCCAAGGGCGAGGCATCGGCCACGGAACGCGGGATCGCCCCCTCGGTCCTGCTCGGCGCCAGGCTGGCGCCCGACATGCTGCCGCTGACGGCGCAGGTCCAGATCGCCTCCGACACCGCCAAGCGCGTGCCGTCGGTCCTCTCGGGCCGCGAGACCCCGTCATGGCCGGATGTCGAAGCGAGCTTCGCCGACCTCCAGGCCCGGATCGCCAAGACGGTCGAGCACCTGGACAGCTTCAAGCCTGAAGACATCGACGGCTCAGAAGACCTGAAGTTCACGCTCAAGCTTGGCGCCAACGAAGTGCCCTTCGTCGGGCTGCCCTACCTGATCCATTTCGCAATCCCCAATTTCTATTTTCACGTCGCGACGGCCTACGGCATCCTGCGCGAGAACGGCGTGCCGATCGGCAAGCGCGACTTCATCGGCAAGCTCTGAGCCCGCGGCGCGGCGGGTCGATCAGCCAGCCAGGCATCCCGGCGCATCTGTCCGCGCCCACTTGTCCCTGGAGACATCGCCCGTTGCGCCTATATTCGCGCATGAACCCTGTGCCGCTCCGGCGGCGCCACGCCATACCGAGCCCCACCAGCCCCACGAGATCTCCATGGACACTCCCGCCCGCCACGCCGCCAACTCGCCCGCCGCGCGCGACATCGCGTCGGTCGTCCACCCCTATACCAACCTGAAGCTCCACGAGACCGAGGGCCCGCTGATCATCCGGCGGGGCAAGGGCATCAAGGTGTGGGACGACGACGGCAACGAGTATATCGAGGGCATGGCCGGCCTGTGGTGTACGGCGCTGGGCTTCGACAACGAGCGGCTGGCCAATGCGGCCGCCGAGGCGCTGCGCACCCTGCCCTTCTATCACCAGTTCACCCACAAATCGCACATGCCGGGCGTCGAGCTGGCCGAGCGGCTGCTCGACATGGCGCCGGTGCCGATGGCCCGCGTCTTCTTCGCCAATTCGGGCTCGGAGGCGAACGACACGGCGCTCAAGCTGGTCACCTATTACTGGAACGCGATGGGCAAGCCGGAGAAGAAGAAGATCATTTCCCGCCAGCGCGCCTATCACGGCGTCACCGTCGCGACCGCGAGCCTCACCGGTCTGCCCGCGAACCACGCCGACTTCGACCTGCCGATCGCCGGCGTGCTGCACACGACCTGCCCGCACCACTATTTCGGGGCCAACGAGGGCGAGAGCGAGGAAGACTTCGCGACCCGCTGCGCCGAGGACCTCGAAGCGATGATCCAGGCCGAGGGGCCGGAGACGATCGGGGCCATGTTCGCCGAGCCGATCATGGGCGCGGGCGGCGTCGTCCTGCCGCCGGCGACCTATTTCGAGAAAATCCAGAAAGTTCTGAAAAAACACGACATTCTGCTCATCGCGGACGAAGTAATCTGCGGTTTCTTCCGAACCGGCAACACCTGGGGCTCCCAGACCTACGGCATCGAGCCGGACATGCTGTCGATGGCCAAGGCGCTGTCGTCGGGCTACCTCCCGATCTCGGCGCTGATGGTGAACCAGAAAATCTGGGACGCGATGCTGGCCGAGAGCGAGAAGATCGGCCAGTTCGGCCACGGCTATACCTACTCCGGGCACCCGGTCTCCGCCTCGGTCGCGATCGAGGCCCAGAAGATCTACGAGGAGATGGACATCCTCTCCCACGTCCGCGAGGTCGGCCCGCACCTGCAGGCGCGGCTGGCCGAACTGCTCGACCACGACCTCGTCGGCGAGGTCCGCGGCACGGCGCTGATCGCGGGTGTCGAGCTGGTCAAGGACAAAGGTGCGCACGCCAAGTTCGGCAAGCCGGGCGTGGTCGGAACCGTCTTCCGCAGGAACGCCGAGAAGCACGGCCTGATCATCCGCAACATCCTCGACGCCATCGCGATCTGCCCGCCGCTGATCATCGACAAGGCCGGTATCGACCAGCTCGCCGACCGGATGCACGCGGCGGTGGCCGACACGAGCAAGTGGATCGACGAGAACGGCGCGCCGTAAACAGGGGTGTGATCAAGCGACATCCAACCCCGGCGTCGGTGACATGAAAGCGGCCCCGCCCCTCCTGCTGATTGCCGCGGCCGTCGGTGCGCCCGCCGCGGCGGAGGCCGCGACCCGGATCGACTGGAAACGGCTCGAGCCGGGCCTCGAACTCGCCCGGATCAAGTCTCCGGTGCCGGCCGAGGCCGGGGATTCGGTCATCACGGTCGTCCGCGCCGACCTCAAGCACTTCCGTCTCACGATGACCTCGGTCAAGTTCGACGGCGGCGAGAACCGCACGGCGGCCGAGTGGGCCCGGGCCAAGGGCCTGGTGCTGGCGACCAATGCCGGCCTCTATGCCCGCGACTTCGAGACCAGCGTGGGCCTGATGATCCACGGCCGGAAGGTCAACAACCGGCGGCTCAACGGCATGGGAGCGGTGCTGGTGTTCGGCCCCCGTTCGCGCCGGCAGCCACCGGCCCGGATCATCGACCGGCGCTGCCACAAGTTCGCGCCGTGGCGGCGGCGCTACCGCAGCTTCCTGCAGGGACCGCGCCTGTGGTCGTGCGGCGGCAAGAACCTGTGGAGCCCGAAGAAACGGGCCTGGAGCATGGCGGTCTTCGCGCTGGACGGCCGCCGGCGGGCGCTGTTCCTGTTCACCCGCGCGCCCTACACCGTCCACGCCTTCGCCAACCTGATCCGCAAGCTGCCGCTCGGCATCCGCAGCGCGATGTATCTGGAGGGCGGCCGGCCCTCCCAGCTCTACCTCAAATCGGGCGCGACCGATCTGGAGATCACGGGCGCGTTCGGGTCGACCGGCGGCACCTGGGCGGTGTTCCCGCCCCGGCCGATCCCCAACGTCCTGGGCCTGGTCCGCCGCAAATAGCGCCCCTCGGGCGATCGGGCGACCGGTCACGATTTAGCGACAAATCGCCTCTTTTTGATACAAATCAGCCCGGCGTATCCTATTCTTCAGGACTTAGGCGCTCTGATACGGAGGTGCAGCGCCCCATGAATTACGAAAGCCTCTTTGCCGCCGCCATCGCCGAGGTCAAGGACGAGGGCCGGTACCGCGTCTTCGCCGACCTGGAGCGTCAGGCCGGGCGGTTCCCGCGCGCCATCCGCCATACCGAGGACGGGCAAACCCACGACGTCATCGTCTGGTGCTCCAACGACTATCTCGGTATGGGCCAGAATCCAGCGGTCATCGCCGCGATGCACGAGGCCATCGACCGCTGCGGCAGCGGCGCCGGAGGCACCCGCAACATCTCCGGCACCAACCACTATCACGTCGAGCTGGAGCGCGAGCTCGCCGACCTCCACGGCAAGCAGGCGGCGCTGCTGTTCACCTCGGGCTACAATTCGAATGAAGCGGCGATCTCGACCATCGCCAAGATCCTGCCCGACTGCGTGATCCTGTCCGACGAGCTCAACCACGCCTCGATGATCCACGGCGTCCGCTCGTCGCGCTGCGAGAAGCATGTCTTCCACCACAACGACCCAGCCGACCTGGAGCGCATCCTCAAGACGATCGACCCGGCCCGGCCCAAGCTGATCGCCTTCGAATCGGTCTATTCGATGGACGGCGACGTCGCCCCCATCGCCGCCTTCTGCGACCTAGCCGACCAGTACGGCGCGATGACCTATCTGGACGAGGTCCACGCCGTCGGCATGTACGGCCCGCGCGGCGGCGGCATCGCCGAGCGCGAGGGGCTGATGGACCGGGTGACCGTCATCGAGGGCACGCTCGCCAAGGCCTTCGGCGTGGTCGGCGGCTACATCACCGGCTCGGACAACCTGATCGACGTGGTCCGCAGCTTCGCCTCGGGCTTCATCTTCACCACCGCGATCCCGCCCCATGTCGCGGCCGGCGCGCTGGCCAGCGTCCGCCACCTGAAGGCAAGCAGCGCCGAGCGCGAGCGCCACCAGGAACGCGCCGCCCGGCTCAAGGCGCTGATGCGCGCGGCCGACCTGCCGGTGATGGATTCGGTGACCCACATCGTGCCGCTGATGGTCGGCGACGCCGTGCTGTGCAAGACGGCGAGCGACCTGCTGCTCGACGAGTATGGTATCTACGTCCAGCCGATCAATTTCCCGACCGTGCCGCGCGGGACGGAGCGGCTGCGCTTCACCCCCTCGCCCCTGCACGGCAACGACGACATGACCCGCCTGATCGAGGCGCTGGTCGAGGTCTGGGAACGGCTGGGGCTGGCGCGACGGGCCGCCGCCTAGGCGGTAAGCACGGAAACGGAACCGGAGACGCCATGTATCGCGACAAGACGCTGATCCCGACCGAAGCCCTACGCCTGCTGGCGCTCGGCCTGCTCGCGGACGCGCCCAAGCGATACCGGGACCTCGCCGGCGAGATCCGGCACTTCACCAGCCATGTCACCGGCCCGTCGCTCGACCTGCTTGGCCCGTCGATCGAGCTGTTGCGCTACGAGGGGATGACCGAGCCCGCCGACGAGGCCGAGGGCGCGGACCTGCTGCTGCGCATTACCGACGCCGGGCGCCGGGAGCTGGCGACGCTGTTGCGCGCCAACGTCCGCGCGCCGGTCGACGGCTTCGCCAAGCTGGTCATCGCGCTGAAGTTCCGCTTCCTTCATCTCGTGCCCGCCCCGGCCCAGGCCGAGATGATCGACGGCCTGATCGAGCTCTATCAGGCCGAACAGGCGCGGCTGCTGGAGTTGCGCAGCGCCAGCGGCGCCAGGGATCACCTCGCCGCCTGGCTCGACCACGACCTCGCCCAGACCGACGAACGCATCGCCTGGCTCGATGCCCGACGCCGGGCCCTGACCCAAGCGGCCTGACCCGTTCCCGGCGTTGCCGCCGGGGCGGGATTTGACCACAGTGGCGAGGTCATGCCGCCGGACCCCCGCGCCTTCCTTCGCTCCCTGTTCGATGCCGCCGTCGCGGCGGCGGACCCGGCACGCTGCGTGCCGCCCAACCTGCCCCCGCCGCCCG
>CAMYMQ010000298.1 GCA_947259335.1 uncultured Alphaproteobacteria bacterium
CAACGAGACCCTCGAGGAACCGATGTTCCCGGGCCTGGTCGAGGCGCTCGACGCGATCGAGGGCGACGGCATGCTGCTCGGGGTCGCCACCGGCAAGAGCGCCCGGGGCCTGAGTGCGACCCTGGAGCGCCACGGCCTCGGCGGCCGCTTCGTCACCCTGCAGACCAGCGACCGGGCGCCCGGCAAGCCCGCGCCCGACATGATCCTGCGCGCGATGGCCGACACCGGGGCCGATCCCGATACGACCGTGGTGATCGGCGACACCAGCTATGACATGGAGATGGCGGTCAATGCCGGGGTCGCGGCGATCGGCGTCGCCTGGGGCTATCATCCGGCCGAGGAGCTGACCGACACCGGCGCCGCGGCGATCATCGACCACTACAGCCAGGCGCCCGGCGCGGTCCGGCGCCTGATCGGAGGGACATGATGGGGCGACTGGTCAAGATCGGACTTGGAGCGGTCGCGGTCGTCGTGGTCGCGGCGGTGGCGCTGGTGATCTTCGCCAGCTCGGCGGATTTCGGGGCCTACCGCAACGAGATCGCCGGCGCGGTCGAGGCGCAGACCGGCCGCAAGATCACCATCAGGGGAGAGATCGACCAGCGCGTGCTGACCCTGTCGCCGTCGCTGGTCCTCAACGATGTCTCCTTCGCCAACGCTCCCTGGGGCCGGCGGCAGCAAATGGTGACCGCCAAGCGGATCGAGATCTCTCTGGACCTGATTCCGCTGCTCTCGGGCGATTTCCATGTCCGGCGCTTCACTCTGATCGGGGCAGACGTGCTGCTGGAGACCAACGCCAAGGGCGAGGGCAACTGGGCCTTCTGGTCGAAGGAGAAGCGCGCGGAGTCGCTGACCAAGGGGCGAAGCTCCAAGGCGCCGGCCGCGATCCAGAACCTGCACATCAAGGATTCCTTGTTCACCTTCTATGACGGCCGGTCCAGGCTGGTCAGCCGCGTCCATATCGACGAGATCGCGGCGACCGCCGCGTCGCTCGACGCGCCGCTCAAGATCAGGACCAGGGGCACCTATAACGACGTGCCGATCGAGACCGACGGCAGCCTCGGCGCGTTCAGCCAGTTCCTGCGCAGCGACAAGGACTATCCGGTCGACCTGCGGGTCCGCTTCGGCGGCAGCGATCTGGCGCTGAAGATCACGTCGGACCTGAACGGCCGGGTGCCGGCATTCGCGGGCACGGTGGTGTCCAGGAAGCTGGACATCGACGAGATCGCCAGGGCGACCGGCCGGGCGAACGACAAGGCGGCCAAGAAAGCCTCCCGGAAGCCGGCGGCGCCCTCTGGCGGCGAACTGCCGCTCGGCATCCTCGGCCTGTTCGACGCCAGGCTCGACGTGCGCGTGGAGACCCTGATCGCCGGCGGCAATCCGTTCAAGAAGCTCGCCGCCAAGGTGGCTCTCGCCGATGGTGATCTCCAGGTCAGCGACCTGACCGCCTCCCTGACCAACGGCCAGGTGACGGGCGGCCTGCGCATCGACGTGCGCACCGAAAATCCCAAGGTGTCGGCGGACCTGAAGGCGAGCAAGATCTCGCTGGCCCAGGTCACCCGCGGCGCGATCGGCCGCCCGATCCTGACCTCGATGGCGAGCGCGACGGCCAAGCTGAGCGGGCAGGGGCGCACCATCGACGCGATCATCGGCTCGCTAGCCGGGCCGGTCGCCGTGTATGTCGGCGGCGGCCCGATCCACCAGGACCTGTTCAAGCTGGCGTCGACCGACATCCTGTCGATCCTCGGTCTGACCAGCCGGGGGGCCTTTCGGGTCATCTGTGGCGTGTTTCCGTTCCAGTTCCGCAAGGGCGTCGGCTATGGCCGCAATCTCGTGCTCGATACGACGCGAGTGACCCTCTACGGCCGGGGCGCGATCAATCTGCCGCGCCGCTCCATCGACATGATCGTGGTGCCGGCGGGCAAGGGGGTGAGCATCACCAAGATCGTCGGGCTGGTGCCGTTCCGGGTGCGCGGACCGCTGGCGCGCCCGAGCGTCGCGCCCGACCCCAAGGGAGTGCCGGCGGAGGTGGTCAAGGGCATCCTCGGCGCGATCACGCTGCCGGGCGATATCGCCGGATCGCTGTTCGGCTCCGGCAAGGCGCCCCGGCGCGGCTGCGGGGCCCGCGAGGACCTGGGCGGCGACCTGCTCAAGGTTCCCGGCAAGCTGCTGAAGAAGCCCGGTTCCCTCCTCAAGAAAATCAATCCGTTCCGCTGATGAAACGTTTCTATCGCGCCGTGACGGTCGCCCCCGGGGCGGCCGGACATGAAATCCTGCTCGACGGCAAGCCGGTGCGCACGCCGGCCCGCACGCCGCTGGTCCTGCCGACCGCCGCCCTGGCCGGCCGGGTCGCCGCGGAGTGGGATGCCCAGCAGAAGGATATCGAGCCTCAGACCATGCCGCTGACCCAGCTCGCCAACACGGCGATCGACCGGGTGCCCGCGCGCCGCGACGAGGTCATCGACGAGATCGCGGGTTACGGGGGGACCGACCTGGTCTGCTACCGCGCCTCCCGGCCGGTCGAACTCGTGGCCCGGCAGGCGGCGGCGTGGCAGCCGCTGCTCGACTGGCTCGCCGCCCGGCATGGCGCGCGGCTGGAGTGCGTCGAGGGTCTGCTGCCCGTCGACCAGCCGGAAGGCTCGCTGGCGGCGATCCGGGCGGCGGTCGGCGCGTTCGACGACTTTTCATTGGCCGCCGTGCACCTGGCGACGGGCTCGGCCGGATCGGTCGTCATCGCGCTGGCGCTCGCCGAGGGCGAGATCGACCCGGAAGCGGCCTTCGCCGCGGCCCATGTCGACGAGCTGTTCCAGGCCGAGCGCTGGGGGGAAGACGCCGAGGCGGCGGGCCGCTGGGAGAAGATCCGGGCGGACCTGCAGGCTGCCGCCGATTTCATCGCCCTGTGCCGGGCGGCCTGAGGCGGAGCAAGGACCCCCGGTGACGGCCGGCGGTGTCGGCCGCGGTCAGCCGACCTCGACCTCGTTCCAGAAGCCGAAGCGGCCGCCGACGTTTGCCATGGCCGGCCGGGGCGCCTCATAGCACCAGGCCGCGCGGGGGTGTCGGGCGCCGCTGACCACCAGATCGTAGAACTGGACCCCGTGGGGACATTCGCGGTCGTCGGCGGTCTTGGGCGCCTTCTCCAGCCAGTCGGTGCGAACCGCAGCCGCCGGGAAATAGGCATAGCCGCCGACCTCGACGATGTCGTCGCTCTCGGCGACGGTCCGGCCGTTCAGGGTGGCTTTCATCGCGGGTTTCCTGTCGAGAAGGGGAAGCGTGGCGAAGAGATTTGCTCGCCGGTCCCGCTTTTCAATGGGCTCGTCCGGGAGGAGGCGCGGTCAGCCCGTGATCGTGTCCCGCAACTTCACCCAGGCCATGGAATGGGGCAGATCCGCCTCGTCCCGCCCCTTGGGCGTCAGATCGAGCAGCTGATAGGTCGCGTTCAGCATGTCGAGGCCGCGTCCGTAGGTCGAATAGGTGCGGTAGATCGCGCCGTCGTCGCCCCGGGCGAAGACGCTGATCCCCGGGGCCTCGGGGGCGGGGAAGATCGTTTGCTCGAAATTATAGAAGACCGTGCCGCTTTCGAGCTGTTCCGGCGTGAAGGAGACGTCGAAATCCTCGTTGAAGTCGCTGCCGTGGGAGGAGACCCAGCGGAAGGTCCAGCCCATGCGCGCGCGGAAGGTTTCCAGGGATTCGATGCGCGCGCGGGAGACGGCGGCGAAGCCGGTGTCGCGGCCGGCCAGATGGTCAACGGCCCGGTCGAAGCTGTCGGCCCAGAAGGAGCAGCTCTTGCAGCCGGCCTCCCAGTCGGGGTGGAACATGAAATGCTGGACGACGAGCTGCGACCGGCCGCCGAACAGGTCGGCGAGGGTGACCGTCCCGTCCGGTCCTTCGAATCGGTAGTCCTTTTCGAGCTTCATCCATGGCAGGTCCCGGCGGCGGGCGCTGAGCGCGTCGCGCGCGCAGGTAAAGGCCTTCTCCTCGGCCAACAGGGCCCGGCGCGCCTCGATCCACGCGTCGCGGGAGACCACCGTGTTCGGCTTCATGGTTGATCCTCGTGATCTTAATTTAACTGGTACGTTAAATATAGATCCGCCGACCGTCAAGCGGGCGCCCGGACTCTGGCCTTGGCCCGCGCGCGGTGCTATCCGATGGCGGCGTTAGGGGAAGAGGGCGTTCATGCAGGAAATACTCGACAAACTGGAACAGGCTCGTGAACGCGCCCGCCAGGGCGGCGGCGCGAAGCGGATCGAGGCGCAGCATGCCAAGGGCAAGCTGAGCGCGCGCGAGCGGCTCGACGTGCTGCTCGATCCGGGCTCGTTCGAGGAATACGACATGTTCGTCGAGCACCGCTGCATGGACTTCGGCATGGAGACCCAGAAGGTGCCCGGCGACGGTGTCGTCACCGGCTGGGGCACGATCAACGGCCGCATGGTCTTCGTCTTCTCCCAGGACTTCACCGTGTTCGGCGGCTCGCTGTCCGAGGCCCATGCGGAAAAGATCTGCAAGGTCATGGACCAGGCGATGAAGGTCGGCGCCCCGGTGATCGGCCTGAACGATTCGGGCGGCGCGCGCATCCAGGAAGGCGTCGCCTCCTTGGCGGGCTACGCGGAGGTCTTCCAGCGCAACGTGATGGCCTCGGGCGTGGTGCCGCAGATTTCCTGCATCATGGGGCCGTGCGCGGGCGGGGCGGTCTATTCGCCGGCGATGACCGACTTCATCTTCATGGTGAAGGACAGCTCCTACATGTTCGTCACCGGCCCGGAAGTGGTCAAAACGGTGACCCACGAGGAGGTCACCGCGGAAGAGCTGGGCGGCGCGCGCACCCACGCCGGCAAGTCCGGCGTCGCCGACCATGCCTTCGACAACGACATCGAGGCGCTCCTGCAGCTGCGCCGCTTCGTCGACTTCATGCCGGCGTCCAACCGCGAGGCGCCGCCGGTGCGCCCGACCGAGGACCCGTGGGACCGGCTCGAGATGTCGCTCGACACGCTGGTGCCGGACAACCCGAACAAGCCCTATGACATCAAGGAGCTGATCGTGAAGGTCGCCGA
This sequence comes from uncultured Alphaproteobacteria bacterium, assembly GCA_947259335.1. Lineage (GTDB taxonomy): Bacteria > Pseudomonadota > Alphaproteobacteria > Bin65 > Bin65 > CAMYMQ01. Next base: position 5,046 of record CAMYMQ010000298.1, read on the forward strand.
CGAGGGCGACTTCTTCGAGGTCCAGCCCGACTACGCGGCCAACATCGTGATCGGCTTCGGCCGGATCGAGGGCCACACGGTCGGCTTCGTCGCCAACCAGCCGATGGTGCTGGCCGGCTGTCTCGACATCTCGTCGTCGCGCAAGGGCGCGCGCTTCGTGCGCTATTGCGACGCCTTCAACATCCCGATCGTGACCTTCGTCGACGTGCCCGGCTTCCTGCCCGGCACGGCCCAGGAGTACGGCGCGATCATCAAGCACGGGGCCAAGCTGCTCTATGCCTATGCCGAGGCGACGGTGCCCAAGGTCACGGTCATCACCCGCAAGGCCTATGGCGGCGCCTATGACGTGATGGCGTCCAAGCACCTGCGCGGCGACGTCAACTACGCCTGGCCCCAGGCCGAGATCGCGGTGATGGGGCCCAAGGGCGCGGTCGAGATCATCTTCCGCGAGGACCGGGGCGACCCCGACAAGATCGAGGCGCGCACCGAGGAATACCGCGAGAAATTCGCCAACCCCTTCATCGCCGGCACCCGCGGCTTCATCGACGACGTGATCATGCCCCACTCGACCCGCCGGCGGGTCGCCAAGTCGCTCGCCATGCTGCGCGGCAAGAAGCTGGAGAACCCGTGGAAGAAGCACGGGAATATCCCGCTTTGAGGACCCATGCCCCTCGATAGCGGCAGCCCCCGCGGCATCGACCATCTCGTCCTCGCCGTCCGCGACCTGGATGCGGCAGAGGCGGCGTTCGGGGCGATGGGCTTCACGCTTACTCCGCGGGCCTATCATCCCTTCGGCACGGCCAATCACCTAGCCATGTTCGATGGCAACTTCGTCGAGATCCTGGGCGTCGCCGATGCGTCGAAGATCCCCGAGCATTCCGCCGACGGCTTCAGCTTCGCCGCGTGGAACCGGGATTTCATCGAGATGCGCGAGGGCGTGTCGATGCTGGTGCTCGACAGCGCCGATCCGGCCGCCGATTACGACGCCTTCAGGGCCGCCGGCCTGACCACCTGGCCGCCGACCACCTTCGCGCGCGCTGCCGTCCAGCCCGACGGATCCGAGGCCGAGGTTTCCTTCACCCTCTGCTTCGCGGTCAGCGCCGCCGTGCCGTCGCTGCCCAGCTTCACCTGCCGGCAGCACGCGCCGCAGAATTTCTGGAAGCCCGCGTTCCAGGCCCATGCCAACACGGCGACGGTCATCGACGGGCTGACCGTCGCCACCGACGACGTCGGCACGGTCGCGGCCTATTACACGGCGCTGCTCGGCGCCGACGCGGTGGTGCCGGACGAAGAGGGCGAGGGCGCGGTGGCGCGCACGGCGCGCGGCTCGATCGAGATTCTGCCCCGCGCCCGGCTGGCCGAACGCTTCGGCGACGCCG
>CAMYMQ010000299.1 GCA_947259335.1 uncultured Alphaproteobacteria bacterium
CGCCGCGGACAGGCCCTTGGGTGGCGGCGCCAGCCGCGCCCCGCAGCCGACGATCAGCAATTCGAGCGCGGCGTCGGAGGCCAGGAGAGGGTCGAACGTGCCGAGCGCCGCGTCGGCGAGCCCGGACACGGGCCAGGGCGCGATCAGGCCGCTGGCGACCAGCAGCGGCCCTGCATGAAGCACGCCCGCGATGCGAAAACCGTCCGGCCCGTAGCCGTCGATATAGGAGCTGTCCGCCGGGCGCTCGTCGGTCAGGTGGACCAAGTTACTGCCGCTCGGCCACCGCGGTATCGGGTGCCTTGTCCTTGTCGGCGGCGGCCTCGCGACGGCCGCCGCGCTTGACGTTGATCAGCAGGAGCAGCGGCACCGCCAGGCAGATCGACGAATAGGTGCCGATGACCACGCCCCAGATCAGCGCGATCGAGAAGTCCTGGATCACCGCGCCGCCGATCAGCAGCAGCGCGAGCACCGCGAGGATCGTCGTCACACTGGTCAGCGACGTCCGCGACAGGGTTTCGTTGATCGACAGGTTCATCAGCTCCGGCATAGGCATCTTCTTGTATTTTCGAAGATTCTCCCGCACCCGGTCGAACACGACGACGGTGTCGTTGATCGAATAGCCCGCGATGGTCAGCACGGCGGCGACGGTCGCCAGACCGAATTCGAGCTGGAGCTCGCTGAACAGGCCGATGGTCAGCAGCACGTCATGCGCCAGGGCCACGACCGCGGCGACGCCGAACTGCCATTCGAAGCGGAACCAGACGTAGATCATGATCGCGCCGAGCGCGAGAACGGTGGCGATGATGCCCGCCCGGATCAACTCGTCGCCGACCTTGGGGCCGACATACTCCTGGCGGCGGAAAGCGACGGTGGCAACCGCGTCGCGCACCTTGGCCATCGCCGCCTGGACGTCCTCGGCCTTGGTGGTGTCGACCTGCGCGGTGACCTCGACCTTGTCCCCGCCCAGGGATTTCACGGAGACGTTCTTGAGCGGCGACAGGCGTTTCTGGACGTCAGCCAGGGTCGCGTCGTTCAACGTGCCGGTCATCACGATACCGCCGGGAACGGTCCGCTCGTCGTCCGCGAACTTCACCGTCGAGAGGGCGTCGCGAATGCTCTTGATCGCCGCAATCTGGTTCTGGTCACCACCCGTCTGCTGTTCGACGCGAATCTGGACGTAGGCATCCTCACTGCCGGTCTCGCCCAAAGGCGCCGAGATGGCCTGAAGCGAGAGATCGCCGAGCGACAACTTGGTGAGCGCGGCCCGCAACTGGGGGATGTCGGCCTTGCGCGACGCGCCGTTCTCGTCCTTCGCGCGCACCTCGATCAGGATGCCGCCGCGGAAATCGATGCCGAAATTCAGGCCCTGGGTTCCATAGGAGAGCGCCGCCAGGATCAGCAGCACGCCCGAAAAGATGAAATAGGCGAGCCGGAAGCGGACAAAGGGGATCTTGGTGCCAGCGGGAACCAGTCTCAGCAGCATGATCGTCGCCTCAGATCGGCAGGGTGGACGGGCGCTTGCGCCGCCACCAGGTGATGACCATCAACCGCGTGATCATGATCGCGCTGAACATCGAGGTCGCGAGACCGATGGCCAGGGTCACGCCGAAGCCCTGCACCGGGCCGGAGCCGAACAGGAACAGCAGCAGCGCGGCGATGAAGGTCGTGAGGTTCGAGTCGATGATCGTCGTCAGCGCCCGGCGATAGCCGGTGTCGATGGCCGACATCGGCGTTCGTCCCGCCCGCACTTCTTCGCGGATACGCTCAAAGATCAGCACGTTGGCGTCGACCGCCATGCCAATGGTCAGCACGATGCCCGCGATGCCCGGCAAGGTGAGCGTCGCCTGCAGCAGCGACAGCGCCGCGGCGATCAGCACGAGGTTGAAGAACAGCGCCACGTTCGCCATCAGCCCGAACCGGCCGTAGGACAGGAACATGAAGATAACGACCAGAACCAGGCCGACCATGCTGGCCAGCTTGCCGGCCTCGATCGAATCCGCGCCCAACTCCGCGCCGACCGTGCGTTCCTCGACCACCTTCAGCGGCGCCGGCAGCGCGCCCGCGCGCAAGAGGATGCCCAGCTCGCTCGCCGACTTGACGGTGAAATTGCCGTAGATGATCCCCGACCCGCCGCAGATCACGCCCTCGATCCGCGGCGCCGACAGCACCTTGTTGTCGAGGACGATCGCGAACCGCTTGCGCAAGTTGGTCCGGGTGATGTTGCAGAATGTCTTGGAGCCTTCGGTGTCGAACCGGAAGGTCACGACCGGCCGCCCGTCCTGGAAGCTCTGGCCCGCGTCGACGAGGTGGCTGCCGTCGAGCGCCGGCTCGGCGACCACGAGCACGACCTCCTCGTCCGGGTCCTGGCTCTCCAGCAGCAGGCGGCCCCGCGGAACGGTCATCCCCTTCGACGCCTCGACCGACTGGTCGACCAGATGGAAGGTCATCTTGGCGGTCGTGCCAATGATCTTCTTGAGCTGCTCGGGGTCCGACACGCCCGGCACCTGAACCAGGATGCGGTCGTCGCCCTGGCGCTGGATCGTCGGCTCCTTGGTGCCGGTTTCGTCGACGCGGCGCCGGATGACCTCGATCGACTGGTCGATCACGCGGTTCTGCAACTCGCGCAGGCCCGCTTCGGTGAACTGAATGGTGACCAGTCCATTGTCGGCGATGGTGAACTGATAGCGTTCGGTGCCGCCGGTGAACAGGTTCCCCTCGCCCGACAGGTCGCGGATGATGCTCCGTAGCGCCCGGGTCGCCTTGTCGCGCTGGGCTTCGGTGACCTGCGGCGGGTCGCCTTCGCCGACCAGGCGGACGGTCACCGTCTGTTTCTCGTCGTTGATCCGCGGCTGCACGTAGCGGATCTGCCACTGGCTGCTGCGGAAAGTCGAGCGGATGCGGCCGACCATGTCCTTGAACTGGTCGTCGACGACCGGCTTCATGTTCACTTCGAACAGAAGATGGGCGCCGCCCTGGAGGTCGAGGCCGAGGTTGAACTGCTGACTGGGCAGCCAGCTCGGGATCTGCTTGTCGACGTCCTTGCTGACCAGGTTCGGCGCGGCGAAGAAGAGGCCCAGCAGGCAGACCAGGACCACGACGATGACCTGGACACGTGAAATATTGATCATGGCACCCGAATCCGGCGCTGACGACTGTCGGGAGGCTTACCGGTTCAACGGCCGCCGAACAGCCGCTTGAGCGGGTTGGTCGGCTTGTTGTCGCCGTCGTTGGCTGCCGACGCCCCCGGCGTCCCGCCCGGCGTCCGGTTGAGGACGGTCTGGACGGCATTGCGGTCGATGGTGATCTTCACTTCCTTGGCGATCTCGACCTCGATCTCGTTGCCCTCGCCGGCGCGCGTCACCTTGCCGATGATGCCGCCGGTGGTCAGCACCTTGTCGTTGCGCTTGAGGTTCGCGACCAGGGCGCGATGGTCCTTCGCGCGCTTCTGCTGCGGCCGGATCATGAAGAAATACATGACCACGAACAGCAGGCCGATCATGATCAGGAAGGAAAAATCTGGGCCGCCCGGCTTAGCCGTGCTTGCCTGCGCAAGCGCCTCGGAAATCAGCATGGAACTCTCCTGTGAGTGGCGGTTTCTGCCGGGGGAACAGGGGGCGGACTATAGCCGTTGCCGGTGCCCGTGCAAGCCCCGCCGGAGTGCGGCCTTCCGCGTCCGCCAAGTTGACGCTTCGACCGTCTGTGATAGGTTGCGCCGTCGCGCCGGCGCCTGTCTCGCGCCCTATATAGCGCGCATTTCCGGATTTGTTAGTCACCGATGAACGAATTGAGCGATTCCGTCCTGCTCCGCCGCATAGCCGACGCCCTCGAACGGTTGGCGCCGCCGCCCCTGGCGTCGTCCACCCTGTCGGACGGCGACGCCTTCATCTGGCATGCCGACGGCGAGCGGCTGGAGGCCGTGCCCCGGGTCAACCGGGTGAATATCGGCCTGTTGAAGGGACTTGCCCGCCAGCGCGCCTCGCTCGAGGACAATACCCGCCGCTTCGCCGACGGCCTGCCCGCCAACAACGCGCTTTTGTGGGGCGCCCGCGGCACCGGCAAGAGCTCGCTGGTCAAGGCGGTCCACGCCGCCGTCAACGCCGCGATCGAGCGGCCGCTCGCCCTGGTCGAGATCCACCGCGAGGACATCCCGTCGCTGCCGCGCCTGCTCGCCTTGCTCAAGGCGTCGGACCGGCGCTGCATCCTGTTCTGCGACGATCTGTCCTTCGACGGCGAGGACGCCGCCTACAAGTCGCTCAAGGCCGTGCTCGAAGGCGGCATCGAGGGCCGGCCCGACAATGTCGTCTTCTACGCCACCTCGAACCGGCGGCACCTGATGCCCCGCGACATGATCGACAACGAACGCTCGACGGCGATCAACCCGTCCGAGGCGGTCGAGGAAAAGGTCTCCCTGTCGGACCGCTTCGGCCTGTGGCTGGGCTTCCATGCCTGCGACCAGGACACCTATTTCGCCATCGTCGACGGTTATGCCGAGGCCTACGGCCTGCCGATCGGGACCGACGACCTCCATGCCCAGGCCGTCGAATGGTCGATGACCCGCGGCTCGCGCTCCGGCCGGGTCGCCTGGCAGTTCATCCAGGACCTCGCTGGGCGCCTGGGCAAGCGGCTCGATTGAACCGCCCCCCTAAACCGCTCGTGTTGAGCCTCCCCTGTTGAGCCAACCATGACCGACGGCCTGTTCGACGGCGTCACCGTCCTCGACTTCACCCAGGTGATCGCGGGCCCCTTCGCGACCATGCAACTGGCCCTGCAGGGGGCCGACGTCATCAAGATCGAGCGCCCGGGTACCGGCGACATGATGCGCACGCTGATGGCCGCGCCGCCGTTTTCCGACCACGGCACGTCGTCGGGCTTCATCGCCTACAACCTGTCCAAGCGCAGCCTGACGCTCGACCTGAAGGCCGAGGCGGCCCGCGAGATCCTTGCCCCGCTGATCGAGCGGGCCGACGTCGTGGTCGAGAATTTCCGGCCCGGCGTGATGGCCGGCCTGGGGCTGGACGCCAAGACCCTGCGCGCGCGGCGGCCCTCGCTCGTCTACTGCTCGGTCACCGGCTACGGCCAGACCGGGCCCAAGTCGACCCGCCCGGCCTATGACGGCGCGATCCAGGCCGAATCGGGGATGATGTCGGTCACCGGCTTCCCGGACGGCGGCCCGCTGCGCGCCGGCTATTTCGCCGTCGACGTGCCGACCGGATACGCCACCGCCTTCGCCATCGCCAGCGCCCTGTTCAAGGCGCGGACCACGGGCGAGGGCTGCCACATCGACCTGGCGATGATGGACACCGCGCTGTCGCTGATGGGCTTCCACATCAACGACTACTATCAGGCCGGGGTAGCGCCCGAGCGGCTCGGCAACATGTCCGCGGCCCGCATGGCGAGCGACAACACCTACACGACCCGGGACGGGGCCATTGCCGTCGTCGCGCTGACCAAGCCCCAGATCGCGGCGCTGGCGGAACTGCTCGGCCTCGCCGGCGATCCGACCCCGGCCGAGATGGCCGCCGTCTTCGAGACCGCCCCGACCGCGGTCTGGCGCGAGAAGCTGGAGGCCGCGGCAATCCCCTGCTCGATCGTGCGCGAGCTCCCCGAGGCCCTGGCCGACGAACAGCTTGCCGGCCGGGCGATCGTCGACCACCCGCCGGCGCCCAAGGGTCTGGAGGATACCGAGCTGACCCTGACCGGGGCGCCCTTCACGCTCACGCCCCGGGCGCCCGCCTCCAGGGCCGCGCCCGCGCTCGGCGAGAATACCGACGAGATCTTGCGCGAAGCGGGCTTCGATGATGCGCGGATCGCGGCCTGGCGCGACGCCGGGGTGATCTGAACGCGGACGCCGGACGCCGCCGTCAGTCCGGGCCGAACCGCGTGCGCAGGTCGGCCTTCAGCACCTTGCCCATCGCAGACTTCGGCAACGCCTCGACGAAGGCGTAGCGGCGGGGGATCTTGTAGCCGCCGATCAGCGGGCGGCAATGCTCCACGAGAACCGCCTCGGTCAGCCCGGCGCCGTCGCGCGGAACGATCACCGCGACCAGCGCCTCGCCCATACGCGCGTCGGGCACGCCGATCACCGACGCTTCGAGCACGCCCGGATGCCGGTGGAGCGCCGCCTCGACCTCGGCAGTGTAGATGTTCTCCCCGCCCGAGATCACCAGGTCCTTCAGGCGATCGAGCAGATAGACGAAGCCGTCGGCGTCGATCCGGGCGACGTCGCCGGTGCGGAACCAGCCGCCCTCGAACGCCGCGGCGGTCTCCTCGGGCAGGTTGTGATAGCCCATCATGATGTTCGGCCCTCGCGCCCAGAGCTCGCCGGCCTCGCCCGGCGGCAGCGGCGCGCCGTCCG
>CAMYMQ010000300.1 GCA_947259335.1 uncultured Alphaproteobacteria bacterium
CCGGCTCCCGCGCCGCGGCGCCTCTGGCCTTGCACCCGCGCGCCTTGCACCCACTCGCACGCCGCCCCTGGAGGACGGTTCCGGGCCGGCCAGCGGCCTACATGCGCCGGTAATTCGGCGCCTCCCGGGTGATCGCGACGTCGTGGACATGGCTTTCGCGGAACCCGGCGGCGGTGACCTTGACGAACTCGGCGTTCTTCTGGAACGCCGCGATATCGACGCTGCCGGTGTAGCCCATGGCCGCCCTCAGGCCGCCGACGAGCTGATGGATGATGGTGCCGATCGGGCCCTTGTAGGGCACCTGGCCCTCGATCCCCTCGGGCACCAGCTTGAGCGCGTCGGCGACTTCCTGCTGGAAGTAGCGGTCGGCCGAACCGCGCGCCATGGCGCCGACCGAACCCATGCCCCGATAGGACTTGTAGGACCGTCCCTCGTAGAGGAAGACCTCGCCGGGCGCCTCTTCCGTGCCGGCGAACAGCGAGCCGATCATGGCCACGCTGGCCCCGGCCGCGATCGCCTTGGCGAGGTCGCCGGAATACTTGATGCCGCCGTCGGCGATGACCGGAACGCCCGCGCGGTTGCAGACCTCGACGGTGTCGAACAGGGCGGTGAGCTGCGGTACGCCGACCCCGGCGACGATCCGCGTCGTGCAGATCGAGCCCGGCCCGATGCCGACCTTGACCGCGTCGGCGCCGGCGTCGATCAGCGCCTGGGCGCCGTCGGCGGTCGCCACGTTGCCGGCGACCACCTGGCTGCGGTTTGACAGGCCGCGGATTCGTTCTACCGCCTTGAGCACGCCCTCGGAATGGCCGTGGGCCGTATCGACGACGACGACGTCGACCTCGGCATCGAACAGGGCCTGGGCCCGGGCGATGCCGTCCTCGCCGACACCGGTCGCCGCAGCCACGCGCAAGCGGCCCTTCTCGTCCTTGCAGGCGTTTGGATGCTGCTTGGCCTTGTCGATATCCTTGACCGTGACCAGCCCGGTGCAGCGGAAATCGTCGTCGACGACCAGCAACTTCTCGATCCGGTGCTTGTGCAGCAGCCGCTTGGCCTCTTCCGGCTCGACGCCCTCCGTGACCGTGACCAGGTCTCTCTGGGTCATCAGCTCGCGGACGGGCTGGCGCGGGTCGTCGGCAAAGCGCACGTCGCGGTGGGTCAGGATGCCGACGAGCTTCTTGGAGCCGGCCTCGACCACGGGCACGCCCGATATCTGGTGCTGCTCCATCAGGCCGAGGGCATCGGCCAGCGTCTTGTCGGGGGTGATGGTGACCGGGTCGACCACCATGCCGGCCTCGAACTTCTTCACGCGCCGGACTTCCGCCGCCTGCTCCTCGATCGACATGTTCTTGTGCAGCACGCCCATGCCGCCCGACTGGGCCATCGCGATCGCGAGCCGATGTTCGGTGACGGTATCCATCGCCGCCGAGAGCAGCGGGATACCGAGCTCGATCGTCCGGGTCAGTCGGGTCTTGGTCTGGGTCGCGGCAGGCAGAACTTCGGAGCGGGCTGGCTTGAGGAGGACGTCGTCGAACGTCAGCGCTTCCGGTATGTTCATTCCATGCCCCACATGCGGGATTGGCCGCGGACTATACACAAACGCGCATCGAAGGGAAGCCGGTCGGCGACGCCTGCGACACAAATGGCGGAAAGGTTATCATCGGTTATCAAGGGTTATCTTTTCGGTTGGCGGCGGCGGGCGAAACGACCGTTTCGGGCACCCGCGGTTCTAGGAAAATAGTCAATTTATTCGGCAACTCAAGGCCGGTCACTGTCCTGGCGACCGGCGGCTGCCGACGGGCCGGTCAGACCTTCTGAACGGCCAGGTTCACACCCAGTCCGATGAGCAGACTGCCGCCCAGCCGGCGGACGAGGCGCTGCGCCCGGCCGGAGCGCCGCAGACGCGCGGTCAGCGCCCCGGCGAACACGATGCACAGGAGGTCCACCGAGGAGAACAGCAGGTTGACGAGGGTGCCGAGGACCACGAACTGGACCCAGACCGGCAGGGCGGCGCCGGGATCGACGAACTGGGGCAGGAACGCGAGATAGAAGATCGCCGTCTTCGGATTGAGGACCTCGACCGCCACGCTCTCGAAAAAGGCTCGCCATCCCGGCCGTGCGCGCGGCGTGGCGGGCGTCTTCCCGCCCTTGGCCGTGCGAAAAAGCGACAGGCCGAGCCACACGAGGTATAGGGCGCCGACGATCTTCACGATTGCGAACAGGGCCGGCACCAGATGGAACAGGACGGCCAGCCCGGCCGCCGCAGCGGCGACGTGAACATAGTGGCCGACATGCAGGCCGAGCGCCGCCATGAGCCCGGCCCAACGGCCGCGCGCGACGGTCTGGGCGACCGTGTAGAGCATCGCCGGTCCGGGCATGTAGGCGAAGACCGCGGCGGCGGCGAGAAAGGCGGCGAGGGTTTCGAGGGAAGCCATGGGACGGCAAGGTCTCCGCGCTACTCTGCGTCCGGCTGGACGCCGGGCACGGCATCGGCGAAGGCGTCCAGCTCGTTGCAGGCGGCGTGGATGCGCGCGATGGTCGGGAAGCTGTCCATGTCGACCCCGAACCGGCCGCTGTTGAAGACCTGGGGCACGAGGTAGATGTCGGCCATGGTCGGCGCGTCGCCGTGGCAGAAGCGCCCGGTGCGCGCGTCGCCCGCCAGCATCGCCTCGATCCCCGTGAAGCCAAGCTCGACCCAGTGCCGCGCCCAGGCGAAGGAGCCCGCCTCGTCCTGGCCGAACTCCTCGCGGACATATTGCAGGACGCGCAGATTGCCCAGCGGATGGATATCGCAGCCGACGGCCGCGGCGATGGCGCGCACCCGCTGGCGGTCGAGCGGGTCGGCGGGCAGCAGCGCGGGGTCGGGCCAGGTCTCCTCGAGCCACTCCAGGATGGCCGGCGACTGGACCAGCGTATCGCCCCCGTCGGTGATCAGCGTGGGCACCTGCTGCTGCGGGTTCAGCTTGACGTAGTCCGCCCCGAACTGATCGCCCTTGCGCAGATGGATGAAACTCTGCTCGGGGGCCAGCCCCTTCAGGTTGAGCGCGATCCGCATGCGGTAGGACGAGGAGGATCGGAAGTAGCCGTAGAGATGCATGAGGGGCTCCTGAACGTGCCGGCGGCGGTTGGCGGATGTGAGGCCCGAACGGTCCCCGGGGCGGACCCGCTTGTCAAGCGGCGGGGTGTAAGCGGCCTTCTAAGCTGCCGCCTATTTGACCCGGAACAGATAGTCGTCGCCGCGAATGTGGCTCATGGTGCCGCAGACCAGCCCGCGCTTCTGGCCGCTGACGTAGCAGAACTGGCTGCCCCGGATGTGACAGCGGGTGCGATAGGGCCGCGCCGACCAGGTCAGGGCGCAGCGTCCGTCCCGTTTCATGGTCAACATGATCCATGTGCCGGATTTGGCGCTCTTGATGGAAACGCTGTGGCCCGGGAAGACCGCGCGCATCTCGCTTTCGCTCATCGGCTTCGGCTGGCCCGCCGATGCCGAGGCAAACGCCGCGACGGCGCAGACAGCGACCACCGGCAGACCGAGTGCGCGAGGCATGTCCCGCTCCTTCCCGCGGCCCGGCGCCGTTCCGCCCTACTCGACGCGAACGTCCTCGTCGCGCATCGAGAGATAGATCAGCACGATGCCGAAGGCCGTCACGATCATGTGCGAGGCCGACTGGCCGTTCCATATCTGGGATCGCCACATGGCGAACCATTCGCCGCCGATGGTGATGAAGGCCAGGAAATAGAGCAGGAGCCCGGCCCCCAGGCCGAAGATGGCCGCGGTCTTGGCCCGCTGGAAGCCGAGGACGCCCGACTTGCGCGCCCGGTAGAGCCGCCAGACCCCGATCCAGCAGGCGGCGGCGGCAACGACCTGCCACGCGATGATGATCCAGTAGAAGACGTTGTGCAGCGCGTTGCTGTCGATCGCCCGCCAGGACAGGAACGGATCCTTGCCGATGGTCTCCATCTTCATCACGCCCTGGACGAAGGCGAAGTTGACGTCATAGGCGGTGATGTTGCCGAAGGCGACCAGCGTCAGAAACAGAGCCGCGGCCGCGACCAGCTTGATCTTGAGATAGCGCGAAATCATCGGGGCCCCCTCGGGGTGTGGAATTGCTGCGGTATGTGCCGTTGCACCGGTCGGGTCAAGGCTTGCCGGGCAGCGTCAGCCGGGCCCGTCGTATTTGACCACCGTCTGGTCGATGGCGCCGAAGATCGACGCCCCGGCGCCGTCCAGCATCTCGATCCGGATCGTATCGCCGAACTTCATGAAGGCGGTCTTGGGCTCGCCCTGTTCGATCGCCTCGACCGCCCGGATCTCGGCGATGCACGAAAAGCCCTGGGAGGCGTCCTTGTTGGAGACGGTGCCCGAGCCGACGATGGCGCCGGCGCGCAGCGGCCGGGTCCTGGCCGCGTGGGCGATGAGCTGCGGCAGGGTGAAGTTCATGTCGGTGCCGGCGTGAGGGTGACCGAACTCCGTGCCGTTCCAGGTGCTGACGATCGGCAGCGCTATCGTGTCGCCGGTCCAGGCGTCGCCGAGCTCGTCGGGCGTCACCGCGACCGGCGAGAAGGCGGTCGGCGGCTTGCCGTGGAAGAAGCCGAAGCCCTTGGCCAGCTCGGCCGGAATCAGGCCGCGCAGGCTGACGTCGTTGACGATCATCAGCAGGGCGATAGCGTCGCGGCAGGTATCCGGCCCCGCCCCCATGGGGATGTCCTTGACGATGGCCGCGATCTCCGCCTCGAAGTCGATGCCGTACTCCTCGCTCGCGACCGGAATGTCGGCGGTCGGCGGCAAGAAATAGTCGGAGCCGCCCTGGTACATCAACGGATCCTCGAGGAAGCTCGGCGGCATGGTCGCGCCGCGCGACTTTCGGACAAGCTCGACATGGTTGAGGTAGGCGCTGGCGTCGGCCCACTGATAAGCGCGCGGAAGCGGAGACGCCATCGCGCCCGGATCGAAGGCGAAGGCGCCCTGCGCGTCGCCCTGGTTGAGCAGCCGGTAGACCGAGCGCAGCTCCGGCTCGAACGTGTCCCAGTCGTCGAGCGCCGCCTGGAGCGTCGGCGCGATGTCGGGCACCGTCACCGCCTGCGACAGATCCTTCGAAACCACGACGAGCGTGCCGTCGCGGCCGCCTTCCTTGAGTGTACCGAGCTTCATTGTCCCCCCTTTGCCGAACGGATGCGATTGGTCGGCCCCAGCATAACGCGGGCGACGATCTTGCGCGCTACCCCTTTGGTCGCTCCGCCGTCAGCACGCCCCGGCGGATCTGGTCCAGCTCGATCGATTCGAACAGGGCCTGGAAGTTGCCCTCGCCGAAGCCGTCGTCGCCCTTGCGCTGGATCACCTCGAAGAAGATCGGACCGATCACGTTGTCGGTGAAGATCTGCAGCAGGCGCCCGCCGTCCTCGGTCGGCGCACCGTCGATCAGGATCCGCAGCTCGCGCAGGCGGTCGACCGGTTCGCCATGGCCCGGCAGCCGCTCGTCGATCTTCTCGTAATACGTGTCGGGCGTGTCCATGAAGGCGACCCCGTCGGCGCGCAGTTTCTCGATGGAGGCGTAGATGTCGTCGGTGGCCAAGGCGATATGCTGGATGCCCTCGCCCTTGTAGGCCTCGAGGTATTCGGCGATCTGGGACTTGTCGTCGGCCGATTCGTTGATCGGGATGCGGATCTTGCCGCACGGGCTGGTCATCGCCCGGCTGCGCAGCCCGGTCAGCTTGCCCTCGATGTCGAAATACTTGATCTCCCGGAAGTTGAAGAGCCGGGTATAGAAGTCCGACCAGCTGTCCATCCGGCCGTGGTGGACGTTGTGGGTCAGGTGGTCGATGGCCGCGAAGCCGGCCCCGGGATGGTCGAGCGAGCCGTCGATCTCGAAGTCGACGTCGTAGATCGAGCCTTTCTCGCCGTAGCGGTCGACCAGATAGATCAGGCTGCCGCCGATGCCGCGGATCGACGGGATGTTGAGTTCCATCGGCCCGGCCTGGGTCGGCCCCGGCTCGGCGCCGAGGTCGAGGGCGCGGCGATAGGCCCTGGCCGCGTCGGTGACCCGAAAGGCCATCGCGCAGGCCGACGGCCCGTGCACCCGGGCGAAGGACTGGGCGAAGCTGTCGGGCTCGGCGTTGAGGATGAAGTTCACGCCCCCCTGGCGGAACAGGGTCACGTCCTTGGAGCGGTGCCGGGCGACCGCGCGGAAACCCAGCCGCTCGAACAGCGCCGCCAGCGCCTTGGTGTCGGGCGCGGTGTATTCGACGAACTCGAAGCCGTCGGTGCCCATCGGGTTGACGGCGTCGCCGCCGCCGTCCGCGATCGATTCGAGTGCCTTTGCCATGTCGCTCTCCATCGGCCGGCGCCGCCTGACGGACTGCCGAGGGTTCCCTGCGGCGGCACGACCGATTAAATTGGTTTCAATTGAAACTAAAATAGACCCGGACGCGATGACCCGCAAGACCGAACGCCTCCAGCTCGACCGCTACCTGCCCTACCGCCTGTCGATCCTGTCGAACACGGTGTCGGGCGCCATCGCCCGGCGGTATGCCGAGGGCTACGGGCTGAGCGTCGCCGACTGGCGGGTCATGGCCGTGCTCGGCCTCGCCCAGCCGCTGACCCAGAAGGAGATCTGCGCCCGCACGCGGATGGACAAGGTCCAGGTCAGCCGGGCCGTCTCGCGCCTGCTGGAGACGGGCACTCTCGACCGGGTGGTCGACGATGCCGACCGCCGCCGCGCCCATCTGCGCCTGAGCGCCCGGGGCGAGGCGATCTACGCCGAGGTCGCGCCCGCGACGCTGGACTGGGAGACACGGCTGCTGGAGGGCTTCAGCGCGGAAGAACGCCGGGCGCTCGATGCCCTGATGGCCAGGCTCCAGGCGGCGGCGGACGCGCTGGACGGCGTCAAATGATCGGGTCGGCCAGCGCCCATTGGCCCTTCGGGTCCTCGATCTCGACAACCCACAGGTCGGGATCGTATTTGCGCTGGCGCTCGATATAGGCGTCGGCGTCCGCCTCCGGCACCGGCGCGTCTCCGGTGCCGCGCGACCAGGCCCGGCCGCCATCCATCGCCGTGGTCGGCGTAAGCACGGTGCAGCCCGCGGCGAAGCGGTTGTGCTTGATGAAGATCGCCCCGGCGCTGGAGTCGCCCCGGCGCACCAGGTAGGCGTCGATGCCGGCGACCCGGCAACGCCGGATCTCCGCCTCGACCCACAGGGCCGCCGTTACCCGTGGCTGCATCCGCCGCCCCTCACATCGCGCTGACGCCACCGTCGAGCACGAGCTCGGCGCCGGTCATGAAGCGGGATTCGTCGGAGGCGAGATAGACGATGGCCCAGCCCACGTCCTCCGGCTTGCCGATGGTGCCGAGCGGGAGTTGCCGTGCCATCTTGGCGCGGACTTCCTCGCGGGTCAGCGTCGAGCCGACCTGATCGAGGATCGGCGTGTCGACGAAGGCCGGATGGACGGAATTGCAGCGGATGCCATAGCCCTTGCGCGCGCAATGGAGCGCCACCGACTTGGTCAGGTGGCGCACCCCCGCCTTGGCCGAATTGTAGGCGGCCAGATTGGCCGCGGCGATGATGCCGGCAACCGAGGAGATATTGACGATCGACCCGCCCAGCCCGGTCGTGCGCACCGTGTCGGCGATCGGCCTGACGGCGTGCTTGCAGCCGAGGAAGACGCCGTCGAGATCGATGGCGTGAACCCGCCGCCAGGTCTCCAGATCGGTGTCCTCGACGGTGCCCGGCGTGCCGATGCCGGCGTTGTTGACCAGCACGTGGAGGCCGCCGAAATGCTCGACCGCCTCGCCGATCGCGCGCTGCCACTGGGTCTCGTCGGTGACGTCGTGGGTCAGGGCGATGGCGGCCGGGCCCAGCCCGGCGGCCACGGC
>CAMYMQ010000301.1 GCA_947259335.1 uncultured Alphaproteobacteria bacterium
CCCGCCGCCTCGCGGTCGGGCCGGCCGCGAACCAGGCCGCCGACGACGGCGGCGACCGGGTTGATGCCGTCAGGCGCGGTGGGCGTCAGGCTGCCGCGCAGCAGCGCGATCAGAAAGGCGCCGAGGGCGCCGATGCCGGCCGCTTCGTTGGGCGTGAAGGCGCCGGTATAGATGCCGCCCATGACGCCGACGAACAGGATCACGGTCCAGCCAACCTTGGACAGGGCCTCCATCCGCGCGGCCCAGCCGTAGCGTTCGGCGCGCGGCCCCGTTTCCGGGTTGCGCAACACGACCCACTGCACCGCCAGCAGATAGAAGAACACGCCGAGCAGCCCGGGCATGAAGCCCGCCGCGAACAGGTCGCGGATGCTGGTCTCGGTCATGATGCCGTAGATCACCAGGATGACCGACGGCGGGATCAGGATGCCGAGCGTGCCGCCCGACGCGATCGACGCGGTCGCCAGGCTGTCGGCATAGCCGAACCGGCGCATCGAGGGCATCGCCACCTTGGACATGGTCGCGGCGGTGGCCAGCGACGAGCCGCAGATCGCGCTGAAGCCGCCGCAGGCGACGATGGTCGCCATCGCGAGCCCGCCGCGCCGGTGGCCGAGGAAGGCGTTGGAGGCGTCGTAGAGTTCCTTGGACAGGCCGGCCTTGGCGACCAGGTTGCCCATCAGGATGAACATCGGCACGACGGCCAGCTCGTAGTTGGTCGTCGCGGTCTGGATCACCACGGTCGCGTTGGCCGCCGAAATCTGCAGTCCCTCCAGGAACCAGAAGCCGACAAAGCCGACCAGCGCCATCGCGAAGGCGATGGGCAGACGCAGCAGGATCAGCAGCATCAATCCGGCAAAACCGACCAGGGCCGCGGTCATCTGGTGAAGTCCTCCGGAGGGGCAGGGCGCGGCGCGTCAGGCGCCGAAGGTTTCGTGGGAATGCTGCTCTTCGGTATGGCCCGGCGAGAGCGGGCCGTGGCCGCGCAGATAGCGGATGAGGTTGAGGAAGAGCAGGAAGGTGGAGATCGCGGCCATCGCGCTGGTGAAGTAGTAGACGTTCCAGAGGCCGATGCTCAGGTCCTCCGTCATCTCCGTGAACTCGCGGGCGTCGACCGCGGCGAAGTAGAGCTGAACGGTCACGCCGGCCATCAGCAGCATGGTGATGAGGTTGAGCGCGATCTGGCGGACGTTGATGCCGCCGGCGGGATAGAACAGGTCGATCAGGTCGACCGAGATATGCTCCTCCCGGTAGGTCACGATCGGCATCGCCGCGAAGACGACGAAGGGGATCATCAGGCGGGTGAGCTCGGTCGCGCCGAACACCGGGCTGTTCCACAGCTCGCGCCCGATCACGTCGGCGCAGTTGAGCACGACCATCGCCGACAGGATCAGGCCGGCGAAGATGTCGAGCGGGACCGTCAGCCAACCGACCGACGGCCCCGACCCTACGCTGGCCGTCCGGAAGAACGGAGCGTCGCGCTTCATGTGGTGCAGCCGCCGTGCGCGGCTACTTGTAGGACTTCGCCTGCTGGCGCAGGAAGTCGAGCGCCTCCTGCGGATTGGCCAGGCCCTTCTTCTTGGCCTCGGCGAACCAGTCCTCGGTGACCTTCTTGGCGACCGGAGCGAACTCCTTCTGCATCGCGTCCGACGCGGTCGTCACGTTGGCGCCGGCCTGCGCGCGGCCGGCCGTGTCGGCGCCGTCCCACGCCGCGCCCGCGACCTTGGACAGGTTCTCGCCCGAGCACTTGTCGACGACGGCCTGCTGGTCCTTCGACAGGCTGGCATACTTGCGCGGGTTCATGATGATCGCGAAGGAGCCGTAGTAGAAGCCGCCGGGCATCTCGATGACGTTCTTGGCGACCTCGTGCAGCTTGAAGCTCTTCTGGGTCTCGATCGGCATGACGACACCGTCGGCGACGCCGGTCGAGACGACCTCATACACCTTGGGGGCCGGCACCTTGACGGGGACCGCGCCGAACTTGGTGAAGACGTCGGTGGCGACGCCGCCCGGCAGGCGCAGCTTCATGCCCTTGAGCTGCGACAGGGTGGCGATCTTCTTGTTGCTCTGCAGCACGCCCGGGCCGTGGGACATCAGGCCGATCAGGCGGATGCCGCGATGCTCGTTCAGCTTTTCGAGATACTTCTGGTGGGTCCGCCAATAGGCGACCGAGGCGGCCGTGGCGGTGGTGCCGAGGCCGGGAAGCTCCACGATCTTGGTGGCGACGTAGCGGCCGGCGTTGTAGCCGTGGAAGATCCAGGCGACGTCGCCGATGCCCTTGCGCACCACGTTGAACTGCGCCGGCGGCGGGGCGAGATTGTATTCGATCTTCCAGGTCACCGCGCCCTTGGTGCCGTCCTTGACGCAGTTGCCCCAGGTCGGGAACATCTGCGAGTTGATCGGATGGGTCGGCGGCGCCCAGCTTGAAATCTTGATGTCGACGGCGGCGGCCGGGCCGGCGAGGCCGGCGGCCAGCGCGAGCGTGGCGACGGGCAGAGTCAGCGATTTCATGTGTACCTCCCTAGTACGTTTTTTTCCTACTTCTGTTTAGCGGCATTGGCCGGGCTTCCGCAATATCGCTCAATGCGTCATTTCGACCGCCGAAACGCCGACTCTCCAACCGGTTGGGCGAGGCGTTGATCGGGCCTGTGCGGCGGCATAGGTTAGGAGAGATCCAAGGAGGAAACCGCGATGACCATGTCGAATGTTCCCGAGATGCCCCCGATCCAGCGCCTGCACCACTGGGCCTACAAGTGCAGGGACGCGGAGGAGACGCGGCATTTCTACGAGGACATCCTGGGCCTGCCGCTGGTCCATGTGATCAAGGCCGACAATGTGCCGTCGACGGGCGAGTTTTGTCCTTACGTGCACATCTTCTTCCAGATGCGCGACACCTCGTGCATCGCCTTCTTTGACCTGGGCGACGACCAGGGCGCCGACCCCTCGCCGAACACGCCGGCCTGGGTCAACCACATCGCGCTCCACATGGACAGCGTCGCGGAGGTCGAGCTGGCCAAGGCCCGGCTGGAGGCCAACGGCATCGACGTCGTCGGCGTGACCGACCACGGCTTCATCAAGTCGATCTACTTCTTCGATCCCAACGGCTACCGGCTCGAGCTCACCCACGAGCTGACCGCGGAGAAGGGCGACTACATCGAGAAGAAGCATGCTTCGGCCCATGGCGAACTGGCGGCGTGGGCGGAAGAGAAGAAGCAGCGGCGGGCGGAGAAGAAGGCGGCCTGAGCGGCCTCGATCCGTCGATCCCGCCGTGGCGCAGGGAGGCGGGCGACACCACCAACTCGCGCGCGATCATCGGCGCCTGCCGGCCGTATCACTGGCGCGACGCCTATCCGCGGCTCAACGCGCTTTCGGTGGCGGAGCAGCGCGAAGCACGCAGGAAATTCGGCTGGCTGCTCGACGGCGGCGCGGCCCCGGACGACGAGGCGAAGGACAGGGAATGACTGACGACTGGCACCGGGCGGCCTCGGTAGACGAGATCGAGGCGGACGAGCCCTTTGGCGTGAAGATCAACGGCAAGGCGGTCGTTCTCTACAACGTCGACGGCACCATCTACGCCACCGCCGACGAGTGCACCCACGCCTTTGCCCGCCTTTCCAGCGGCTTCCAGGAGGGCTGTCACATCCTGTGTCCGATCCACAACGGCCGCTTCGACGTGACCACGGGCGCGCCGGTCGACGGACCGGTCGACGTGCCGCTGCAGACCTACCCGGTCGAGGTGCGCGACGGGCAGGTCTTTGTCGATGTGACGTAGGCGCGCCGGCCGACGGCCCGGCCCGGTGACCCGGCGGGGAGGCGGTCTGGAAAATTGGCAACCGCACCGGGACGCGATAGCGTTGGGCGATGCCCAAGGAATCGAGACGAATGTCACCGGCGCCGCAGCCAGCCCCACGAGGTCCGGGGTCGGCCGCGCGCGATGCGCCGGCGCCCCGACAGGCCTTCGACGACTATATCGTCGGCGATCTGAGCCGCGTCGCCAACCGGCTGGCTCGGGGCGCCTCGGCGCTGTACCGGCGGGACTTCGGGATCACGGTCACCGAGTGGCGCATCCTGCACAGCCTCGCGGAATGGCAACAGAGAACCGCCAGCGAGATCTGCGACCACACCGGCATCGACAAGGGGCCGATCAGCCGGGCCCTGCGCAACCTGCAGGCGCTCGGCCATGTCGGGGGCAAGCCCGACACGGCCGACACGAGACGGATCGTCCTGCGACTGACCGGCTCCGGACGGGACCTCCACGCCCGGATCATGCCCGTGGCGATGGCGCGTCAGTCGGTATTGCTGGCGTCCCTCGACGAGGCGGAAGCCCGACAGCTGAAGCGGATCCTGGAAAAGCTGAAAGCGTCGTCCCGAACGCTGGATCGGGGCGGATCGCCGACCTCGGACGAATAGTTGCCTTGGCAACGGTAAGTAGATAGGTTGCCCTGATCGACAGGGTGGATGGGTGCGGGCGCAAGCGGCGCCTCGTCCACCGATAGCCCAGCGGACGTTGCCACCCCGGAGCCAGGCCATGATCTTTCGTGCTCGATCCGACTCGCGGCCCTTTCACCTGGGGCCGTTCCCCCTGGAGACGCTGCCGCGCGACGAGACGGTGAGGGACGCCGAGACGGCGAGACCGCTCGCGCCCCGGGCCGCGCC
>CAMYMQ010000302.1 GCA_947259335.1 uncultured Alphaproteobacteria bacterium
CTTCAGGCCGACCAGACCGCACCAGCCGGCCGGAATCCGGATCGAGCCGCCCGAATCGGTGGCGTGGGTCACCGGCAGCATGCCCGACGCCACGGCGGCGGCCGCGCCGCCCGACGAGCCGCCCGCGGAATGGCCGTGCTTCCAGGGATTATGGGTCGGGCCGTAGAAGTCCGGCTCGGTCGAGGCGTTCATGCCGAACTCGGGCGAATTGGTGCGCCCGGCGACGACGAAGCCCGCGCGGCGCAGCCGGGCGACCGTCTCGCTGTCGAACTCGCAAACGTTGTCCGCCGCGAACCGGCTGCCGCTCGACAGGACGGTACCGGCGGCGGGAGCATGAAGGTTCTTGATGAGATAGGGCACGCCGGTAAACGGCCCGTCGGGCAGGCCGGCGGCGATCTGCGCCCGGGCCGCGTCGAACACCGGTTCGATGACGGCGTTGAGGGCCGGGTTCAGGGCGTCGACGCGGGCCACAAAGGTCTCGAACAGTTCGGCCGCGCTGACCTGGCCCGAGCGGACCAGGGCGGCGAGGCCGGTCGCGTCGTGCGCCTCATACTCTTCGGGCGTCAGTGTCATGGCGTTTCCTTCCGGCTCGTTGCGGCTGCGGCCCGGGCCTCGCGGACCGAGGCCAGGATCGGTTGATCGGGATGGGCGCCCGCGCAGATGTTGAGGATCGTCGCCTCCTCGTCGGAGACGGTGAGATAGGCATGTCCCATGCTGGCGTCGAAATAGATGCTGTCGCCGGTCTCGAGCCGGGTCGGGGCGTAATGTTCGGTATGCACCTCGATCGCGCCCGAGAGGACATAGACGAACTCCTCGCCTCCATGGGAGACGAGGGTCGGAAATTCGTCGATGGATCGCGCTCGGACGCGCACGAACGTGGGATCCATCAGCTTGCTGGTCAGCCCGGCGACTAGCGGTTCGTAACCGTAGACGTCGAGCGGCAGGCGCGGGCGGTCGTCGGCACGGGTGACGGTGAACCGCGCCGAGGGCGCCGGCCGGTCCGCGCCGGCCTGGCCTTCGGGCTTGAACAACCGGGCGAGATCGACCCCCAAACCCGCCGCCAGCCGGATCAGATTGTCGTAGGTCAGCGAGATATGGCCGTTCTCGACCTTGGACAGGGTCGAGGCGGCGAGTCCCGACGCGCCGGCAAGCGCGACGAGGGTGAGCCCGCGTTCCTTTCGTAACGCTTTGACATGGCGTCCGAAAATTCGGTTTCGATCCGATGCCAAGACAATCCCGCCCGAGGTTTCCGAGTCCGCTATTTTCCAATTCGATATAAATTTGACAATAGTAAAATTCTTCGGATACCGTTTCGGTCCGGTCGGAGCACTCTTCTAGACGGCGAACCCCAAGGGTGGCCGCGCGCAGGGAGGACGCATGGGATGGCTTGTCGCGGGTCTCGCTGTCCTGTTTGTGGCGGTAGGCACAGCGATTGCCTACGCGACGGGCGGCGCCGCTATCCTGACCTTCATCGTCTCCGACAACGTGCGCTATCTGGCCGCGCTGCCGCAGCGCATCCTCAGCCAGATCGACGTGTTCGCCTTCCTGGCGATGCCACTGTTCATCCTCGCCGGCGAGTGCATGAACCGGGGCGGGGTGACCCGCGCCCTGGTCGACTTTGCCCTGCTCCTGGTCGGCCGGCTCAAGGGCGGTCTGGGTCACGTCAACATCATGGCGAGCGTGTTCATGGCCGGGATATCCGGCTCCGCGGTCGCCGACGCGGCGGCGGTCAGCAACACGCTGGTGCCGGCGATGCGCGAGAAGGGCTACGATTCGCTGTACGCCGCCGCGATCACCGCCGCCTCGTCGATCATTGGGCCGATCATCCCGCCCAGCATCGTGATGATCTTCTACGGCGCGCTGATGAACGTCTCGGTGGCGGCCCTGTTCGCGGCCGGCATCATTCCGGGACTGTTGATGGCGGCGGCGCTGTTCGCGATGAACGCCGTCGCGGCGCACCGGGGCAATCATCCCGGCGGGGCGGGCGAGGCGCGGCTGCCGGTCGGGCGGACGACCTTCCGTGCCGCTCCCGCCATGCTGCTGCCGCTGATCATCGTCGGCGGCATCGTCATCGGCCTGATGACGCCGACCGAGGCCGCGGGCATCGCCGTGATCGCCGCGATCCTGGTGACCCTGATCTACGTGCTGCTCGACGGCGCCACGATCCTGGGCGCGCTGCGCGAGGTGGGGCGCCAGATCGTCGGCGCGCTCGGGCGCACCGTCGAGCTGACCGGCGCCATCTTCATGATCATCTTCGCCGCCGCGGTCTTCGGCTATCTGATGGCGATCGAGGACGTGCCGGGCAGCATCCAGTCGCTGGTCGGCGACCTCGGGCTGGACCGGCTTTCCTACATCCTGTTCATAAACCTGTTGTTCCTGATCGCCGGCATGATCATGGACATCTCGATGGCGCTGATCCTGTTCGTGCCGCTGCTGATCCCGGCAGCGGTCCAGCTCGGCGCCAACCCGGTCCACATGGGCATCGTGATCTGCCTCAACCTGACCATCGGGCTGGTCACGCCGCCCTTCGGCGGCTGCCTGCTCGTGGTCAGCGCGATCAGCGGACTGAGCTACCTGCGGCTGGCGGTCGCGATCCTGCCCTTCGTCGCCGTGCTGATCGGCATCCTGGCGGTGGTCGTGCTGGTGCCCGACCTGTCGCTGTTCCTGCCGAGATATTTCGACCTGATGAAATGAACATCCCCACGATCCTGAGGAGGTATCGATGAAAACGAGAAAGACGAACCAGTTGGCCGTCGCTGTCGCGGGCGTGCTTGCCGCCGGCCTGAGCCTGGCCTCGCCCCCGGCCGCGGCCGCCGAGATCCGCATCGCCGTCGGCTGTCCGCCGGTGAAGGCCTGCGGCGACTGGGTCTATGGCGACGACCTGGCCAAGCAGCTCACCGCCAAGGGCCTGCCGGCGAAGGTGTTCCATAGTGGTGCCCTGGGCAAGGATCCGGAGGTCATCGACCAGCTCTCGCAGGGCCTGCTGCAGTTCGGCCTGACCAACTTCGTCATGGTCAAGCAGGTCGACCCGACCGTCGTCGGCTTCATCGCGCCCTACATGTTCGATTCCAACGAGCACATGTTCCGCGCGATGGCCGAGACCGACATCGTCAAGGGCGTCGACGCCAACCTCCAGAAGCAGGGCCTCAAGCTGGCGGCCTTCATCGGGGTCGGCGGCGCGGTCGGGATCTTCAACACGAAACATCCGGTCAAGACCGTCGCGGACACCCGCGACCTCCGCCTGCGCGGCATCGACCGGTCGCAGATCGAGCTGTTCAAGACCTGGGGCGCCAAGGGCGTCGTGGTCGACATGACCGAGGTCACGACCAGCCTGCAGAAGGGGCTGATCCACGGCTACATCAATCCGCCGATCGTGCCGATCATCTTCAAGCAGCTGAGCCTGATGAAGCACTACACCAACGCCGAGATCGCCTACGGCTTCCGTTCGGCGCTGATGTCGAACGACTGGTACAAGAAGCTGAGCGCGGATGACCGCAAGAAGGTGGACGAGGCGGTCGCCTACGCCACCAAGCGCAACCGCGCCTGGACCGAAGCCGCCGCCAAGCAGGAGGTGGCCCTGATGAAGAAGAACGGGGTCCAGATCGTCAATTTGACGCCGGAAGCCCGCGCCGCCTTCGTCGAGGCGTCCAAGAAGTCGTGGCCGGCGATGATTCCGAAGGACAAGATCCAGATGTTCGTCGACGCCGCGGCCAAGACCCGCAAGAAGTGACCACTTTCGCCGACCTGGTTGCCCGGGCGGATGCAGCGCTGCACCGGCTTTGCCGGACCGCGGCGCTGGTCTGCCTCGGGCTGCTGGTCGTCGTCGTCGGCGCCCAGGTGATCGCCCGCTACGTGTTCGCGGCGCCGCCGTCCTGGACCGACGAGCTGGCCCGCTGGCTGATGGTCTGGGCCGGCCTCCTGGGCTCGACGGTGGCCTTCCGGCGCGGGGTCGATCCGGAGATCGTCTCCGGCCGCCAGTTGCCGGGCCGCTGGTTGCGGGTCGTCGCGCGCTGGATCGCAGCGGTGGCAGTGGTCCTGTTCCTGCTCCCGATCGCGCTGCACAGCTTCGTCGGGCCGAATTTCTCCCTCGCGCGCGGGTTCATGGCCCGCAACGCGGCGCGGACCTCGGAGGGGATGGAAATATCGATGCTGTTCGTCGCCTCGGCCGTGCCGGTGGCGGCGATCGTGATCCTGATCCACCTGCTCGCGCGGCTGACCGCGCACCGGCAGATCGAGGCACAGGTCGACGCCGACCGCAGGCGGGCCTGACCCCGGCCCGACCCTGGTCCGGACTGCCGCCTAGACCGGCGAGGTCTTGGGGAAGTTCGGCGCCCGGCGCTCCTTGAAGCTGTCGAGCCCCTCGCGCACTTCCGGGCCTTCCCAGGCGAGGAATTCGAGCGCCAGCGAGGCGTCGAAATTCGGCCCCATCATCCTGAGCCAGTTGTTGAGCGCGTATTTCGTGTGGGAGATCGCGATGCGCGCGCCATTGGCCAGCTTGGACGCGACTTCCAGGCTCCTGGCCTCGAGTTCGCCGTCCTCGACGCACAGCGAGATCAGGCCGAGTTTCTCCGCCTCTTCGCCGGTGATCGCGTCGCAGGTCAGCAGGTAGTATTTGGCCTTGGCCATGCCGCACAGCAGCGGCCAGACGATCGCCGAATGGTCGCCCGCGGCGACGCCCAGCCGGGTGTGGCCGTCGACGATCTTGGCGCTTTTGGTGGCAATGGTGATGTCGCAGACCATGGCGGCGGCGAGACCCGCGCCGACCGCCGGGCCATTCATGGCGGCGATGATCGGCTTGCCGCAGTTGATCACGTTGTAGACGATGTCGCGCGCCTCCTTCCAGACCCGCATCCGGAAGTCGTGGGAGGCGACGATCTTTTCGATGTCCTTGAACTCCATCCCGGCCGAGAAGGCGTCCTCGGCGCCGCGCAGGATGACCGCGCCGACGTCCTCGTCCTGGTCGATGTCGCGCCAGACGTAGGCGAGTTCCGTGTGGGTCTGGGCGTCGGCCGAATTGCGCGCGCTCTCCGGGTTGATCATGGTGACGCGCAGGACGCCCTCGGCGGGCCGGTCGAACTGCAGCCTCTCGTATTTCGCGTAGCGGTCGGCGCTCATCCTGTCCTCGATCCTCGTTCGGGGAAATCGAGCCCTGTCACGGGCCGGTTCGGCTTCTTACGGCGCGCTCGGCGCGGGTGCAAGGCGTCGAACCGGCGGTGCCGGATTGACAAGGCGGTTCCCGGCGTGGCGACTGATGGCATCTAGCACCTGAACGCGGGCAGGGGATCCCAGATGAACCGAGCCGAAGCGGCGCGCTGCCTGTTGACCGTGGCGGAGATGTACCGCGCCGACAGGGCGGCGATGGACGCCGGCATCCCGGGAACCGAGTTGATGGAGAACGCCGGCGCGGCGGTCGCCCGGGCGGTCAACGACCGCTGGTCGCCGCGCCCGGTCGTGGTGCTGGCCGGTCCCGGCAACAACGGCGGCGACGGCTTCGTGGC
>CAMYMQ010000303.1 GCA_947259335.1 uncultured Alphaproteobacteria bacterium
CATGCCGGTGTCGTCACCTGGTCGGCGCACGGTGGGCCCGCGGATGGCGGGGACGAAACCCTTACCGTGTCGGCCGGCCTGGCCGCCATGCTCGGCGTCTCCGCGCCCCAGGGTCTGACCTTCGACACCATCCTCGGCGCCTTCGACGAGGCCGGACAGGCCGAGATCGGCGCCGCGACCCGGCGGTTGCGCGCCGACGGCGAGGGCTTTTCGACCATCGTCCGCGCGCCCGACGGCAAGCGCTATTTCCAGGTGGTCGGCCGCCGGGGCGGCAGCACGCAGGCGCCCGCCGACGTGCTGTGGATCCAGAACATCACCGACCGCGCCGCCGCGCTGGTCCATCTCGAACGCCAGACCAAGCGGCTGCGCAACCTGATCGACGCGGTGCCGCTGCCGATCTGGGCGCGCGACCGGTCGCTGCGCATCACCGACTGCAACCGCGCCTATGTCGACGCCGTCGAGGCCGACGCGCCGGAGGCCGTGTTCGACGAGTGCCGAGAGTTCGTCGAGGGCGACGGCGCCGAGAAGGCCCGCGGCCTCGCCCGCGGCGCGCTCGACTCCGGCGCCGCCCAGGAGGGCAGCCACAACATCGTGGTCAGCGGCGCCCGCCGGAACTATCTGATCCACGAGGAGCCGATCGACGCCGGCCGGATGACCGCCGGCTTCGCCCTCGACCGCACCGAGGTCGAGGACCTGCGCGGCGAGCTCGACCGGCACCAGCGCTCACAGGAAGACATCCTCGACCGGCTCGCGCTCGCCATCATGGTGTTCGGCGAGGACGGCCGGCTGCGCTTCGTCAACGGCGCCGGCGCCAAGCTGTGGCAACTGGAAGAGACCTGGATCGGAACCAAGCCCGAAATCGGCGAGGTGCTCGACGTCCTGCGCGAGCAGCGCCTGCTGCCCGAGACCGGCGACTTCAGCGCCTTCAAGGCCGAGTGGCGCAGCTATCTGACCAAGCTGGTCGAGCCGCGCGAGGAGCTGATGCACCTGCCCAACGGCACCGCCGTGTGGATGGTGATATCGCCGCATCCGACCGGCGGCCTGCTGGTCACCTTCGAGGACGTCACCGACAAGCTCCGCCTCGAGCGCTCCTACAACACCCTGGTCGACGTCCAGCAGGCGACGCTGAACAACCTCTCCGAAGGGGTCGCCGTGTTCGGCGAGGACGGCTGCCTGCGCCTGACCAACCCGGTCTTCCGCGAGATCTGGGGTCTCGACGACGAGTTCGTGAACCTCGGCCCGCATTTGTCCGAGGTGGTCGAGGCCTGCAAGGAGCATTTCGAATACGGCGACGACTGGGACCGGTTCAAGACCGCCTATCTGGGCCGCATCTTCGGCCGGGTCATGCGCAACGGCCGCATCAACACCACCGACGACCGCGTCTTCGCCTATTCGATCGTGCCCATGCCCGACGGCGGCGTGCTGCTCAGCTACCGCGACATCACCGACTCGACCCGGGTCGAGCGCGCGCTCAGGGAGCGCAACGACGCGCTGGAGGCGGCCGACCGGCTCAAGTCCGAGTTCGTCGCCAACGTTTCCTACGAATTACGCTCGCCACTGACCACCATCCTCGGCTTCGCCGAGATTCTCTCGAACCAGTATTTCGGCGAGCTCAACGACAAGCAGGGCGAATATCTGTCGAGCATGATCGCGGCGTCGCACAAGCTGCAGAACCTGATCAACGACATCATCGACCTTTCCGTGATCGAGGCCGGCCGGATGGTGCTGGAGATCACCGAGTTCGACCTGCGCGACCTGCTCGACGGGCTGGAGACGCTGATCCGCGCCCGGGCGTCGGAACGCAATGTCGCCGTCGAGATCGACTGCGATACCGGCATCGGCCCGGTTCAGGGCGACGCGCGCCGGATCCGCCAGGTGCTCTACAA
The DNA here is from genome assembly GCA_947259335.1 of uncultured Alphaproteobacteria bacterium. GTDB lineage: Bacteria > Pseudomonadota > Alphaproteobacteria > Bin65 > Bin65 > CAMYMQ01. The sequence goes on from CAMYMQ010000303.1 coordinate 1,887, forward strand.
CCTGCTGCTCAACGCCGTCTCCTTCTCCGAGCACGGCGACACGGTCCGCCTGTCGGCGCGCCGCACCGGCGACGACCTGACCGTGACGGTCGAGGACAACGGCTCCGGCATCGACGATGCCGACCGCCGCCGGGTGTTCGATCCCTTCGTGCGCGGGGTCGCCGCCGACCGCCGCTATCAGGGCGCGGGTCTCGGCCTGTCCCTGGTCAAGCGGTTCATCGAGCTGCATGGCGGCACCGTCGCGCTCGATTCCGAGGTCGACCGAGGCACCCGGATCGTCTGCACGATTCCGGTGCGCCAGCCCGAGGTCATCCTCGGCCCGGGGCCCGACGGCGAGAGCCGCACCCTCGCCCCGGCCCGCGCGGCGGCGGAATAACGGCAGTCGCGGACGCGACCGCACCCCGGTGGCGGGCGTCCGGACCGGTTGGTCTTTCGGTCGTGTGAGAGAAGAAAAGAGGCGCAGCCGCGCCGGCTATGCGACGCGTCGCGCGCCCGCTTCGCCGGCCTGTGTGGGCAACCGCAGCGATATCGCCGTGCCGGCGCCGACCTGACTGTCGATGCCGATCTCGGCCCCCATCGCCTCCGCCAGCCCATAGCAGATCGCCAGGCCCAGCCCGGTGCCTTGATAGCTGCGGGAATAGGCGCTTTCCGCCTGCACGAAGGGGTTGCCCAACTGAGCCAGTACTTCCGGCGGGATGCCGCAGCCCCGGTCGCGGACGCACAGCGTGAGCCTGCCGGCTTCCGCTTCGCAGGCGGTGGAGACGGAGACCGTGCCGCCCGGCTTGGAGAACTTGATCGCGTTGCCGATCACATTGATCAGGATCTGCCGCAGCGCCTGGCCGTCGGCGGCGACGAGCCCCGAGCCAGCCGCCGCATCACCGTCGATCTCGACCTCGATCGCGATGTTGCGCGCGCGGCCCTCGTTCTCGAGCATCCGGACGGCCTGGTCGATCACGTGGTCGACCCGTACCGGCTCGACCGAGAGGACGAGCTGACCGGCGCCGATCTTGGTGTACAGAAGCAGGTTGTTGACGATCGACAGCAGGTGCCGGCCGCTGGAATGGATGTCGAGCGCATATTCGCGGCGCTTGTCCGGATCGAGAAGGCCAAGGCTTTTGTGGGAGAGAACTTCCGAAAAGCCAATGATCGCGTTGAGCGGCGTGCGGAGTTCGTGACTCATGTTGGCGACGAACAGGTCCTTCGCCTTGCTGGCTTCCTCGGCGGCGAGCGCGCGGGTCATGTTGTCGCGAATGACCTGGCGGTCCTGGTTCGCGGCGAAGGCATGCGAGGCGGCCAGCCCGTATTTGCGCGCAAGGGCGATGTCATCGCGATCGAAGCCGGACGACCGGCGCAGCAAGACGAGTATGCCGTGCTGGGCGCGAAAGTGCAGCGGCAGGAAGAGTCCCGCGTCTTCCGGGGACGGGGCCGTGGCGGGTATGTCCCGCCATTCGGCCAGGTCGCCGTTGCGGATCGTGGCGGTCACCTTTCCGGCCATGACCTTGTCGAAGAATCGGCCGCCGGGCCATTCCAACCCGCAGGCGTCAGGCGGATCGGCGGCGACGCATCCCATCCGCCCGTCGTCGAGAGACGTCAAAACCATCGCGCCGTCGAACGGCAGGACCGAGCGCAGCGACCTGACCATGCTAACGAAGGGATCGTCGTCGATATCGAGCCGCAGCAGCGATTCGATCACGGAGAGCAGCCGCTCGGCATGCTCGGCATCGGTGCGCAGGCGGGCATTCTCGAGCCGCAGCTCGACCATTGCCTCGTGAATGTCTTCGTAACTGTTCACCGTCCGGTCTCTCTCGACCCTCTGTCAGCGGCCGAAGGCGATGGCTGAGATCATCAGATTGCCGTGGACGTTGCGATCCGCGATGCAGCCCTGTTCGCCGAACGTGAAACAGCCGAGAAAGGGCGAGCCGTCGAAGCTTTCGCAGACGCTGTCGACGACCTTGTCCATGGCGTCGTCGACCGCCAGCATGCAGCCGCCGCAATAGACGACGAGGCCTCCGGCCAGCGACGCCGGCCCGCCGGGCAGCGCGGCGGCGGCCTGTGCCGAGACG
>CAMYMQ010000304.1 GCA_947259335.1 uncultured Alphaproteobacteria bacterium
CAGGCCGGGCCGTTCGCCCGGCCGCGCTAAAGCGCCACGGCGCCCCGCGTCCACGCCCAGGCCGCCGCCCGCTCGGCGCCCGGGAAGAAGCGGACATCGGCCGCTATCAGGACATCGGCGATCTTTACGCCCACCTCTTCCCACGTCGCGTCGCCGACCACGGCGATACGGTCGAAGTCGCCCATATGCTTCATGCCGAGCATGAAGTCGTCCCAGGCCGCGCGCAGGTCCCAGCCCTCGAACTCGGTGATGTCGAACAGGATGTTGAGCTTGCCGTGCGCGGCGATGCGCCGTTCGAGCTCGGACGTCAACGCGGCGTAGGCTTCGTGGGTCAGCGTGCCCGACGCCTTGATCGCGACGTCACCGCCGTCGCTTTCGGGTAGAATCGCGAACATGAGGATCCCTTTCTCTCGCCAGCCTCATAGGTCGGCGGTGCAGGGCCCGCCTTCAACCCTCCGACCACGGGCCCGCGCTCGACCCGCGCCGCGCCGATCCTAGTCGCGGTGATAGGGGTGCCCGGTCGCGATGCTGTGGGCGCGCCAGAGCTGCTCCATCAGCAGGGCGCGAACGAGCATGTGCGGCCAGGTCATCGCACCCAGCGACAGGGTGAAGGCCGCGCGGTCGAGCACGCCGGCGTGCAGCCCGTCCGCGCCGCCGATGGCGAAGGCGACCGCGCCGCCGCCGGTCTCGCGCCAGGCGGTCAGCTTTTCCGAGAACCGGATGGATGAAAGCGTCTTGCCCCGCTCGTCCAGCGCGATCAGGGGCGGTCCCTGGGGCAGGGCGGCGAGCAGCAGGTCGCCCTCGCGCGCCTTCAGGGCATCGGCGGGCAGGCGCCGCTTCTCCTCGACCTCCCGCCAGGTGACGGGCCAGGGCAGGCGCTTGGCGTAGTCATCGCACAGGTCGCGGATCGGGCCGGCGCGCAGCCGGCCCACCGCGGCGACGGTGACGGTCACGACCGGCTGGCGCGCCGGCTCACGCGATCATTTCGACCTGCCCGGCTTCCGGGCGGATCGAATCGTGGCTCCACAGCTTCTCCAGATTGTAGAAGTCGCGGACTTCCGGCCGGAACAGGTGGACGATGACGTCGCCGGCATCGAGCAGGACCCAGTCGCACCGGTCGGTTCCCTCCGTGGGGACCGTTGGCAGCCCGAGACCTTTGAGCTTTTCGGCGAGGTGATTGGCCAACGCGCCGACATGGCGGTCCGATCGCCCGGTGGCGATGACCATATAGTCGGCGAAGCCGGTCTTGCCGGCGAGATCGATAACGACAATGTCTTCCGCCTTGTCGTCGTCGAGCGAGGCCTCGATCAGGCGCAGAATATCGTCTGTCGAAGGCAAGTCACGGATGGTACGAGCGATCGTGCATCTCCTGTCGTGGTCGCACCTAAGGTCCAAACGCCGATACGCGCTTTCCCCTCGAACGCCTGCTAAGGGGCCTCGCGCGCCGCGGCGCGAATCGCGCTGGCCGACGCCGGATGGAGCTTCGTATGGATAAATACCCATGCGGGCGGGTCGGTTCCCGGCACCCGCCGCGCGTGCCTTTCAGGCAGCCTGTACCGGGAAAAACGCCGCGCCGCCACCCCGGTCAACGCCCTTATAGAATAGGTAGGGCGGGCAAAAACGGCAACGCCGGCCGTGTTAAAAATTTCTGACCAGTCTTTCCAGGCCGGAACCTGAATCAGGTTGTCCGCGCCCATCAGCCAGACGAAGCGGAGCCGCGGGTACCTCTGGCGCAACAGGGTCAGCGTTTCCGCGGTGTAGGTGGTGCCGAGCGTCGTCTCCAGATCGGTCACCCGCAGGCGCGGGTGCCGGGCGATCCGCCGGGCCGAGGCGAGGCGCTCCGCGAGCGGGGCCATGCCGTCGCTGCCTTTCAGCGGATTCTGGGGGGACACCAGAAGCCAGACCTCGTCGAGGCCGAGCCGTTCCAGCGCCGTCTCAGCGATGTGGCGGTGGCCGTCGTGGGCGGGATTGAACGACCCGCCGAGCAGGCCGATCGACTTGCGCGCGAAGGTGGAGGGCGGGCCTGGGAACCAGTGGGTCATGGTCGTGACGGCGGGCCCGCGCCGGGTCGGCGGTCAGGCGGCCCCGCCTAGGGCCGCACCTGTCCGTCGCCGCGGACGACGTATTTGTAGCTGGTGAGCTGCTCGGCGCCGACCGGGCCGCGGGCGTGCAGCTTGCCGGTCGAGATGCCGATCTCCGCGCCCATGCCGAACTCGCCGCCGTCGGCGAACTGGGTCGAGGCGTTCCACATGACGATGGCGCTGTCGACCTCATTGAGGAACTTCTGCGCCACCGCGGCATCCTCGGTGACGATCGAATCGGTGTGGTGGGAGCCGTGGTGCTCGATGTGGTTGATCGCGCCGTCGACCCCGTCGACCAGCTTCACCGACATGATCCAGTCGAGATACTCGGTGTCCCAGTCGGCGTCGGTCGCGGGCACGACGCGGGGGTCGACCGCCTGGGTCGCCTCGTCGCCGCGGACCTCGACGCCGGCCTCGATCAGGTCCTGGACGAGCGGGGCGAGATGGCTGTTGTGGGCGCGCCGGTCGACCAGCAGGGTCTCTGCCGCCCCGCAGATGCCCGGCCGCCGGGTCTTGGCGTTGAGCGCGATGGCGCGCGCCATGTCGAGATCGGCGGCGGCGTCGACATAGACGTGGCACAGTCCTTCCAGATGGGCGATGACCGGGATCCGGCTCTCCTTCTGGACCCGCTCGATCAGCGACTTGCCGCCGCGCGGCACGATGATGTCGATATAGTCGGTCATGGTCAGCATCGCGCCGACCGCCGCGCGGTCGCGGGTCGGCACGAGCTGGATCGCCTCGCCGGGCAGACCGGCGGCGCGCAGGCCCGCCTGGAGGCACTCGCCGATCGCCTGGGAGGAATGGAAGCTGTCGGAGCCCGCGCGCAGGATCGCGGCGTTGCCCGACTTCAGGCACAGGCCGCCCGCGTCGGCGGTCACGTTGGGCCGCGATTCGTAGATGATGCCGATGACGCCGAGCGGCACCCGCACCCGGCTGATCCTCAGACCGTTCGGCCGCGTCCACTCCGCGATGACGCCGCCGACCGGATCGGGCAGGGCGGCGACCTCCTCCAGACCCTTGGCCATGCCCTCGATGCGGTCTTGCGTCAGGGTCAGCCGGTCGCGCATGGCGTCGGTCAGGCCGGTCGCCTTATCCAGATCCCGGGCGTTGGCGGCGAGAAGGGCGTCCGGGCTGGCACGCAGCGCCGCGGCGGCCTCGGTCAGCGCCTTGTTCTTGGTCGCCTCCGGCGCCCGCGCCAAGTGGGCGGCGGCATC
>CAMYMQ010000305.1 GCA_947259335.1 uncultured Alphaproteobacteria bacterium
CAGCGCAAGCGCGCGCTGGCCGTGGCCTGGACCGGCTCGCTCGGCGCCGCCGGCATCGTCGGGGCGATCGGCGCCGTCTTCGCCGTGTTCCCGGACCTCTGGCTCGGCCTGTTCCTTCGGCCGGGCGAGACCGAGGCGCTGGGGGCCGGCCGCCTCTATTTCCACACCGTGGCGCCGTTCTACGGCTTCTTCGCCCTGGGCCTGGCGCTCTATTTCGCCAGCCAGGGCGCGGGACGGGTCGTCTGGCCGGTGATCGCCGGTCTGGCCCGCATGGCGGTCGCGGTCGGCGGCGGGTTCCTGCTGGCGGTCTGGATGGATGCCGGGCTGGCCGGCGTGTTCGCGGCCATCGGGGCGGGGATGCTGGTCTATGGCGTCCTGACGGCGGGGGCGGTGAAGCAGACCGCCTGGCACTGACCCGGGATCGGACAATCGCGCCGGTTTCGGCGGTCGCCCCTCACGCCGCGGCTTCGGCCTTCGCCGCGGGCGCCGATTGCGCTGCCTCTTCGCCGTCCTCTTCCAGCGCGGCGAGCAGCGCTTCCTGGATCTGCTTCTTCTTGGTGTCGTGCTCGACCTTCAGGCCGAACACGTCCTTGACGTAGAAGACGTCGACCACCCGTTCGCCGAAGGTCGAGATCTTGGCGCTGGAGATCTGCAGTCCCAGGTTCGTCAGCACCCGGGTCACGTCGTAGAGCAGGCCGGGCCGGTCGCGGCCGTTGACCTCGACCAGGGTATGGGTGCCGCTCGCCGCGTTGTCGACGATCACCCGGGTCGGCACCTTGAACACCGCCTGGGCCCGCTTGGGCAGCGACTGGCGGCCGGCCAGCTCGCGCCACGGGCGCAGGGTGCCCGAGATGCTCTCGGTGATCCGCTGCTTGAGCTTGGCGATCTGGTTGGGGAGCGCGAAAGGCGCGCCGTCCATGTCCTGGACGAAGAACAGGTCGAGGGCATAGCCGTTGGTGAGCGTGAAGATCTTGGCGTCGGCGATGGTCGCGCCGGACAGGGCCATGGCGCCGGCGATCTGCGAGAACAGGCCGGGGTGGTCGGGCGCATAGACCGTGACCTCGGTGATCCCGCGATAGGCGTCGACGTCGACGTCGATGGCGATCTTGGCGCCGTCCCCTTCCGCCGCCTGGATCAGCCGGGCGTGCTTGGCGTGGGTCTCGGGATCGAGCGACAACCAGTAGCTCGGGTAGCCGAGCGCGAGATAGCGGTCGAGCGCGTCCCGGTCCCAGCCGGCGAGCTGGTCGGCGGCCGCCGCCAGGGCGGCCTGGACCCGGCGGTCGAGCTGGCCGCCGCCGGGGGTACCGCCGAGCACTTCCTCGGTGCGGTAATAGAGGTCGCGCAGGAGCGCCGCCTTCCAGCCGTTCCAGACGTTGGGGCCGGTCGCGCGCATGTCGACGATGGTCAGCACCAGCAGCAGCCGGAGCCGTTCGGGCGACTGCACCAGCTCGGCGAAGTCGTTGATGGTCTGGGGGTCGTCGATGTCGCGCTTCTGCGCGATCATGCTCATCGCCAGGTGGTGGCGGACCAGCCAGACGACGGTCTCGGTCTCCTCCGCGCTCATCCCCAACCGGGGGCACAGCTTCTCCGCGATGTCGGCGCCCAGTTCCGAATGATTGCCGCCGCGGCCCTTGGCGATGTCGTGCAGGAACACGGCGACGTAGAGCACCCGGCGATAATTGATCTTGTGGAAGATCTCGGTCGCCAGCGGGTGGTCGTCGCCGAGCTTGCCGCGTTCGATCTGGTGCAGGAGATCGATCGCCCGGATCGAGTGCTCGTCGACCGTGAACACATGATACATGTCGTGCTGCATCTGGGCGACGACGCGGCCGAAATCGGGGATGAAGCGGCCGAGCACGCCGGCCTCGTTCATCCGCTTCAGGGCTTCGGCCGGAGACGTCTTCGAGGTCAGCATCTCCAGGAACAGCCGGTTGGCTTCCGGGTCCTCGCGCACGGCATTGTCGATCAGCCCCAGAACCTGGGTGATCTGGCGCAAGGCGGTGGGATGGATGTCCAGCTTCTCCGCCTGGGCGACGTGGAACAGCCGTAGCAGGTTGACCGGGTCTTCCTTGAAGGCCTTGCGGTCGGCCACGTTCAGGCGGCCGAGCTCGGCGATGAAATCGCCCAGCTCGCGCTTGCGCGACAAGAGGCTGGAGAGGCTGATCCGCGACTTGCGGCGGTTCTCTTCCTCCAGCGCGGCGCAGAAGATCCGGGTCAGGTCGCCGACGTCCTTGGCGACCAGGTAATAGTGCTTCATGAAGCGCTCGACCCCGCGCGCCTTGGAGCGGTCGTGGTAGCCGAGCTTGTCGCCGATGACGGTCTGCACGTCGAAGGTCAGCCGCTCCTCCGGCCGGCCGGTGAGATAGTGGAGCTCGCAGCGCACCGTGGTCAGGAAGGCGCGGGCGCGCCGGAACTTGGTGGCCTCGCGCTTGGTGAAGACCTTGCGGTCGACCAGCGCCGACATGTCGTCGACCTGGTAGATGTATTTGGCGATCCAGAACAGCGTGTGCAGGTCGCGCAGGCCCCCCTTGCCGTCCTTGACGTTGGGCTCGAGCACATAGCGCGAATCGCCGAGCTTCTGGTGGCGCTCGTCGCGCTCGGCCAGCTTGGTCTCGACGAATTCGAGACCGCTGTCCTCCTCGCTGAGCGCCCGGAACCGCTGGCGCAGCTCGCGATAGATCTTGTTGTCGCCCCACAGGTAGCGGGCTTCCAGAAGGGCGGTGCGGATGGTCTGGTCCGACCGGGCCATGCGCATGCAGTCGTCGATCGAGCGGGTCGCGTGGCCGACCTTCAGGCCCAGGTCCCACAGGAGGTAGAGGATGAACTCGATGACCTGCTCGGAGTGGGGCGTGACCTTGTAGGAGAGCAGGAACAAGAGGTCGATGTCGGAATGGGGCGCCATTTCCTCGCGGCCGTAGCCGCCGACCGCGACCACCGCCATGCGTTCGCCCTGGGTCGGGTTGGCCAGCGGATAGGCATGCTCGTAGGCGAAATCGAACAGCACCCGGATGATCTGGTCGACCAGGAAGGACAGCTCCTTGACGCAGGTCAGCCCTCTTTCCACGTTGTCGGTATTCTCGTCGAACCGGCGCCGGACGGTGGCGCGGCCGTCTTCGAGCGCCGCCTTGACCAGACCCAGCGCGTCGTTGCGCAGATCGGCGAAGGGCTTGTCGGCGCCGGCTACCATCTCGTCGAGCTGGGCGAGCAGTTCGCGGCGGTCGATGATCGCCCGCTGGTTGTCGATTCGGTTCGGCGGGGACATGTTCATGGAGTCCAAATGAAGGCTCCCTGCGGGCAAAGGCAAGCGCCTCGAAGGCGATTGGTTCGGGCTGCCGCCCGTATTACAGTCACGACACACGCACCGGAACGGGACTTCGGCGATGATACGCGGGCTGATCGGCGCGGTGGTGGGTCTGGCCGTCATGGTGGCGGCGGGCTACGCCGCCGCGGTGGTCTACATCAACAACGACGGGCGCCGGCTGGCGGAAATCTACTTCAAGCCGTGGGGCGGCCGCGGCAAGGTCACCTTCGGCTCGGTCGACAAGTCGATGTTCGAGGACACGCTGACCATCGGCGACATCACCGTCCGCGCCCCCGACGGCCGCAGCTACAAGATCAAGCGCATCGTCGTGCGCGACTACGACTGGCTGAACCTGCGCCGGCCCCGCTACGCCGACGTGACGATCGACAAGGCCGAGACGACGCCGGAAGGGCTCGGCCCGGCCTATGCGCCGACGGTCAAGGCCGCTGGCCTCGACAGGCTCGTCGCCAGTGCCCACTACCGCTACCGCTACAACGACGCGACCAAGCGGTTCGTCATCGAGACGGTGCGAGTCGAGATCGACAAGGTCGGCGTGCTGACCCTGAGCGCCCGCTTCGAGCTCGACCAGTATCCCGATTTCGAGCGGCTGCGCGATCCGGCCCAGCTGATGCAACTGGGCGGATCGTTCAAACTGATTGGCGCGCGCGCCAGCTTTCGCGACCGGGACCTGGCGCGGCACATCGTGCAGGCCTATGCCGCCAACCGGGGCGTGAGCGCCGACGAGGCCCGATCCGAGCTGGTCGAGATGATCGAGCGCGACGGGCGCCGCAAGAAGGACCCTATCCAGAGGGAGGCCTTCGCCGCCGCCGCGTCGTTCATCAAGATGCCCGGGAGGATCGAGGCCGTGGTCGCGCCGGCCGCGCCGGTATCCGTCACGTCGGCGGCGGCGCTCCTTTACATGAATCCCGGCGAGCTGAAGCGCACGCTGGGCCTCAAGATCGAGGCCAAGCCTCCCGAAAGCGCCGCGCCCGGCGCCCGGCCGCCGCGCTGACCGCCGGGCTGGGGCTCTAGTCATGGCGATCCGCGAGAACCGTTCGATCTTCAAGAAGCCGCGCCACGGCCGGGGCTCGGTCGCGCCCTGGATGCTGCTGGCGCTGCTCGCCGTCCTCGCCGCCGCCGGCCTGTATGTCTACGACAAGCGCCAGGCCGAACAGGTCGCCGCGCTCCGCGCCGAGCTGACCCGGCTGAAGGGCGCCGTCGACGGTGCCAACGCCGCGCGCAGGGCGATGCAGGGCGTCGCCTCCAAGCAGGTCGCAATCACCGGCGGCCAGTTCACCGGTCTGTGGCGGGCGATCAAGGCGCTCCAGGACAGAACCGGAAAGCTCGAGGCCGACCTCCAGGCGCAGGCCGCGCGCACCACCCAGTCCGCCGCCTCGGCCGACGCCCGCGCGGCGTCCC
>CAMYMQ010000306.1 GCA_947259335.1 uncultured Alphaproteobacteria bacterium
GCCACCGCGCGGGTTCCCGGACGGCTGTCGCGCAGGCGGAGGCTGAGCCGAAAAGCCCGGCGGCCCAGCGCCCGGCCGCCGAACCACAGCGCCCGGTCCAACGCGAACAGGAGAGCCAGCGCGCCGAGCCCGCTCAGAATCGTCCAGCCCAGGAGTGTCAATCGGTCCTCCGCATCGGGGCACGTCGCCCCTATCGGTCCGCCGGGGCCATATCCCAGGACATGGCGTGGCGGCGCGAAGGCCCGGACAGTCCCCCGGCGACAATCGGAGCGGGCCAGTGCGCATCGACGACTCAAAGGGCATCGACGGTTTTGCGCGCCTCGGCTACGCGGCGCGCGGCGGCGTCTATCTGGCGGTCGGCGCGCTCGCCGGCATCGCCGCCTGGAACGGCACCCGGCCCGAAGGAACGAAGGGCGCGCTCAAGTCGCTCAACGACGGCGCGCTCGGGCCGGCCCTGATCGGGGCGATCGCGATCGGCCTGTTGTGCTTCGCCGCCTGGCGCTGGATGCAGGCTTTGCTCGACCGCGACGGGCACGGCACGGACGCGCGGGGCCTGGTCGTCCGCTTCGGGCTGCTGGTCAGCGGGTTCGGCTACGCGGCCATGGGCCTGTTCGCGGGCGGCTTCCTGCTCGGCGCCGGCGGCGACGGCGGAAGCAGCTCACAGAAGGCCGCCGCCTGGGTGATGGGCCAGCCGTTCGGCCGCGTCCTCCTGGGCCTGGTCGCCGTCTGGATCGCCGGCGTCGGCCTCGCCCATATCTGGAAGGCCTACAAGAAGACCTATCTCGGCCATTTCGACATGGACGAACGCGTCGAGCGGTTCGCATCGCCGGTCTGCCGGTTCGGACTGGCGATGCGGGGCATCGTCTTCGTTATCATCGCCGGCCTGTTCGTCACCGCTGCCATCCGGGGCCGGTCGGACGACGCCGGCGGACTGTCCGAAGCGCTGAAAGGAATCCAGGACCAGCCCTACGGACCGTGGCTGCTCGGCTTCGTCGCCGTCGGCCTGGCCGCCTTCGGCCTCTACAGCCTGATCGAGGTCGCCTGGCGGCGGGTCAACGTGCTGAAAGATACCGGCGGCTAGAACACCTCTCCCGTCATCACCGCATGGGCATACTCGAAGATGCCGTCCGTGGTCGGGCCCATCGCGGCGATGCGCGGGTCGGCGGTCGTGCCGCGGCAGAAGCGGGCGTAGATCTGGAGGAAGATGACACCCAGCTTGAAGGCGGTCAGCACCCGGTAGAAGTGGAAGTCCGAGACGTCGAGGCCGGTCCTCTTCGCGTAGAGGTCGGTCACCTCGCGACGAGTCAGCCAGCCGTGGTCGGTGTGGGTCGGCATCTGGCCGAGGTCGCGGATCTCCGGCGCGTCGTCGGCCTGCGACCAGTAGCTGAGCAGGGTCGCGAAGTCGAACAGCGGGTCGCCCCGGGTGCACATGTCCCAGTCGAGCACGGCGATGGGCGTGGTCGGATCGTCGGCGTTCAGGATGATGTTGTTGAGCTTGTAGTCGTTGTGCAGCAGCGAGGTCGATCCCGCCGGCGCCCGCTGGGCCTGCAGCCAGGCGATCACGTCGGTCGCCGCCGTGGGGACGGGCCGCTCGGTATAGACATCCTTGGCCGCGACCCCGAACCGCTTGGCCCAGCCGGCGACCGCGCGGGTGAGAAACCCGTCGGGGTTGCCGAGGTCGCCAAGGCCGACCGTGGCCGGGTCGACCTGCTGGAAGCGCGCGAGCACGTCGACCATCAGCTCGGACAGCGCGCGCCCCTTGCCGGCGAGCGCCGGCGGGATCGTGTCGCGGACCACGAGGCCCGGCCGGTATTCCATCACGAAGAAAGGCGCGCCGAGCACCTCTGCCTCGTCGCAGAACAGGAAGGCCCGGGGCGCCAGCGGGAACGCCTGCCACAGTCCCGACAAGACCTTGTACTCGCGGCCCATGTCGTTGGCGCCGGGCGGCAGCGGCCCGAGCGGCGGCCGGCGCAGCACGCGGGTCTCGCCGTCGATCCCGACCAGGAAGTTGAGGTTGCCGAAGCCGCCGGTGAACTGCCGCGGCGGCGGGTCCAGGGTCAACTCGTGCCCCTGCACGCGCAGCCACGCGGCCAGCTTGTCCCAGTCCTGCGGCTGCTGGTGGGCGGGGTCGAAGAACTCGCCGTCGGATGCCTTGACCGTCATGGTTTCGGTGTAGGCGAAAGCGGCGGGACCGGCAAGCGGGAGGGGCGTGGGCGGGACCGCTGTCGCGGGCGCGAACGTCGCTAGGCGTCGTCCTTCGGCACCCAGGGGATCTGGCCGAACTCGATGCCCTCGTCCTTCAGCGCCTCGGCCTCGTCCTCGGTGGCCTCGCCGTAGATGCTGCGCTCCTCGGCCTCGCCCGTGTGGATCTTGCGCGCCTCGTCGGCGAACTTGTTGCCGACATAGTCGGCGTTCGACTCGATGTGGCGGCGCATTTCGACCAGCATCTCGCGCACCTTGCCGGCATAGTGGACCCGGGCGTCGCCGGACTCCGGAGCGGGCGCCGGCGGCTGGGGCGTGTTGACGACCGGAGCCGACGACCGCCCGCGCGCGACGGCCGGAGCCATCAGCGCCTTGGAGACCTTCACCGAGCCGCAGTCCGGGCAGCGCACCTCGCCCGCCGACGCCTGATCGTCGTAGGTCGCGGAATTTCTGAACCAGGCCTCGAAATCATGGCCTTGATCGCACTTGAGGGTGTAGCGGATCATATCCGGGTACCAGTCGCCAACGGCCGTTAAACCACCCTGTCAGATAGCATTTCTGGCACTGATTTAAAGACGCTGCCAAGCCGGATCGGACAGACGCATGACTGACCCCCACGGGGCGGAGACCCC
>CAMYMQ010000307.1 GCA_947259335.1 uncultured Alphaproteobacteria bacterium
CCATATCCTCGCGCAACCGCCCCGCCTGCCATCGACAGGGCCCCCGGCGCTCCGACCGGGGTGACTGGTGTTTCTTGATTTCAAACACCCGGCCGCACACCCCGCCCGACGACGAAAGCGGCTCGTCGCCCGAAAGCGGGGCCCGGGGTGGGCGGTTTCTGGGAGACACCGGGCCGCACGCCCCGCCCGACGACGACAGCGGCCGGCCGCCGAGCAGCGGGGCTCGGGGCGGGCGGTTTCGGCTAGTTCCCCGTCGCGATCTGCTTGGCGATGACCAGCTTGAGGATCTCGCTCGTTCCGCCGCCGATCAGCAGGAAGCGAACGTCGCGCAGGTAGCGCTGGACCGAATACTCCATCGCGAAGCCGTAGGAGGCGTAGATGCGCGAGGCGTGCTCGCAGATGCGGGCCGCCGCCTCGGTGGCGAACAGCTTGGCCATCGCCGCCTCCTTGTGGTGCGGCTTGCCCTCGTCGCACAGGTTCGCGGCGTGGGTGACCAGGTGCCGGGCGGCCTCGAGGTCGGTGCCCATGTCGGCGATGCGCATCTGGATCGCCTGGAACCGGTTGATCGGTTTGCCGAACTGCTTGCGCTCGCCGGCATAGGCGACGGCGTCGTCCATCGCGGCGCGGGCGATGCCAAGCCCCATGGCGCCCGTCAGGATGCGGATGCGCGCCAGGATCTTGCGCAGATGATCCTCGCCCTCGCCGACCTCGCACAGCCGGTGGCTGTCGGGCACGACGCAGTCATTGAAGGAGAGCTCGCCGGTCGGCAGGCCGCGGGCACCCAGCTTCTCGATCGACTTGCCGACCTCGAGCCCCTCGAAGCCGCGCTCGACCAGGAAGATGGTGATGCCGCCCTCCTCACCCGCCTTGGCGAAGACGGTGAAGAAGTCGGCGTTGGCGGCCTGGGTGACCCACATCTTCTGGCCGTTGAGCTTCCAGCCCTCGTTGGTGCGCTCGGCGCGGGTGGACATGCCGTGCAGGTCGGAGCCGGCGTTGGGCTCGGTCATGCAGATGCCGCCGATCTTCTTGCCGTCGAGGGCCGGTAGCAGCAGCCGCTCCTTGATCTCGTCGCTGGCCAGCTCGTTGAGGAAGTGCGTGCCCATCACCGCCTGCATCGAGCAGGCGCCGGCGACCGACATCGAGCCGCGCGCCAGTTCCTCGACCGCCAGGCAGAAGGGCATCAGGCCGAGGTCGAGCCCGCCGACGCTCTCCGGATAGCGCATCTTGAAGAAGCCGAGCTCGCCGATCTCCTCGAACAGGTCGCGCGCGAACTCGTGCTTCTCGTCGATCTCTTCCGCCCGGGGCTTGATCCGCTCGTCGGCGAACCGGGCGAACATTTCCTGGATGGCGCGGATTTCTTCGGGAAGCTCAGGCACGTCTACTCTCCCATACTGGTCTGGCCCGGAATGGCCGGTCGTCGGACACCGAACGGCGGCGGACTATACGGCCCGCGCCGGGAGCGCGCCAGACGGCCGCCTGCAAGGCAGGGTTACTTGAACGCGACCGTGGCAGCCATGGCGACGCCGCCGTCGGGACCGATCGCCTCGACCCGGCAACCCGCGCCGCCGGGATCCATCGCGCCGACCAGCCCGAAGTCCGAGGTCGCATAAAGCGGGCTCATCGCGCGGTAGGCGAAGCTGTGGACGGTCCGGTCGGGCGCGCTGTCGCGAACCAGTTCGGCCAGGCAGGTCGCGATCAGGGGGCCGTGGACAAGCAGGCCCGGATAACCCTCTTCCTGGGTCGTATAGGGCTGGTCGTAGTGGATGCGGTGGTTGTTGAAGGTCAGCGCCGAATAGCGGAACAGCATCACCGGATTGGGCGAGATGGTCCGGCGCCAGTCGGGCTCGGCGATCTCGGACGGCACCGGCGGCGGGGTCTTTCCGGAGGTGTCGAGCTCGCGGTAGACGACGTCCTGTTCCTCGGTGACGGCATGCTCGCCGTTCTCGCCATAGATCTTCAGGACCGTCTTGACGAAGACCAGCGGACCGGTGCGGCCCTGCTTTTCGACGATGCTCTCGATCACGCCCTCGCGGCGGATCTCGTCGCCGGCGCGCAGCGGCCGGTGATAGGTGGTCTTGGCCCCGGCGAACATGCGGCGCGGCAGCGGGATCGGCGGCAACAGCCCGCCGCGCTCGGGCAGGCCGTCGACGCCCAGTTCGGACAAGGGCGCAAGCATCGGGAAATACATCATGTGCCACATGGGCGGCACCGGGTCCCCCTTCCGGTAGGGCGGATCGCCCCGGTCGAAGGTCGCGCCCAATCGGTCGAGCGACGCCAGGGTGATCAGGTCGTGCTCCGTCGACAACCGGCCCACCCAGGCCTGCATGTCGGATTGCTCGCTATCGCTCACGTCTTTCCCTCATTGCTGTCCCTGTCTTCATCCGACGGCCCGAATTCGCGCCGCAAGGCCGCGCCGTGCTGGTCGAGCGCCGGCACCGGAGCGAAGCCCCCGCCGCCGGTTTCGCCGCTAAAGCGGATCGGCGAGGCGACCATGTCCAGAACACCGCCCGGCGTCTCCATCGGCGCGCGGCGGAGCTGAGGATGGGCCGCCAGGTCGGCCGGCGTATTGACATTACCGAACGCGATTCGGCCTTCGGCGAGGCGTCTTACGACATCGTCGCGGGGCAGCGCAGCAAAAACCGACTCGATCTCGGCGTCGAGCGCCGGGCGGTTGGCGACCCGGGCGCTGTTCGACGCGAAGCGGGGGTCGGCGGCCAACCCGGGCTTCTCCAGCACGCTCGCGCAGAGGCTCGCCCATTCGCGCTCGTTCTGGACCGCGATGACGATCTCCTTGCCGTCGCCCGTCCGGTAAACGCCATAAGGCGCTATCGAGGGATGGTTGAGGCCGACCCGCGCGGGCGGCCTGCCCGTCCCCTCCTGCTGCAACAGCGGCACCGACATCCAGTCGGCCATGCCGTCGAACAGCGAGACCGCGAGCCCTTTCCCCTGCCCCGTACGCGTCCGCTCCATCAGGGCTTCGAGAATGCCGATCACCGCGTACATGCCCGCCGCGATGTCGCACAGGGAGACACCCACCCGCCCCGGTGCCTCAGGCCCGCCGGTGACCGAGGCGAGGCCGGTCTCGGCCTGGATCAGCAGGTCGTAGGCCTTCATGTCGCGATAGGGCCCGTCCTCGCCGTAGCCCGAGATGTCGCAGGTGATCAGCCGGGGATGGCGCGCCCGCAGATCTTCCGAACCGAAGCCCGCCCGCGTTGCCGCGCCGGGGGCGAGGTTCTGGATGAACACGTCGGCCTTCGCGATCATGCGGTGGAGCAGCGCGGCGTCCTCGGGGTCCTTCAGGTCGAGACAGATCGATTCCTTGCCCCGGTTGAGCCAGACGAAATAGGCGCTCTGGCCCCGGGCGACCGTGTCGTAGCCCCGGGCGAAATCGCCGGCCGGCCGCTCGACCTTGATCACCCGCGCGCCGGCGTCGGCCAGCCGCGAGGCCGCGAAGGGCGCGGCGACCGCCTGGTCGATCGAAACCACGAGAATGCCGTCGAGGGGCCGCATCGCCGGGGCGCCTCAGTAGGAGCGCGGCAGGCCGAGCACGTGTTCGGCGATGTAGGACAGGATCAGGTTGGTCGAAATCGGCGCGACCTGATAAAGCCGCGCCTCGCGGAACTTGCGCTCGACGTCGTATTCCTCGGCGAAGCCGTAGCCGCCGTGGGTCTGCAGGCACATCTCGGCCGCCTGCCACGACGCCTCGGACGCGAGCAGCTTGGCCATATTGGCCTCCGGCCCTGGGCGCTTCCCGGCGTCGAAGGCCGCCGCCGCCTTCTCGACCATCAGGTTGGCCGCCTCGGTGGCGGCATAGGCCCGGGCGATCGGGAACTGGACCCCCTGGTTCTGGCCGATCGGCCGCCCGAACACCTCCCGCTCGCCGGCGTAGGCGACGGCCGTCTCGATGAACCAGCGGGCGTCGCCGATGCATTCGGCGGCGATCAGGGTGCGTTCGGCGTTCATGCCGTCGAGGATGTAGGCGAAGCCCTCGTCGATCTCGCCGATCAGATTCTCCGCCGGCACCTCGAGATCGTCGAAGAAGACCTCCGTCGTGCCGTGGTTGATCATGGTCCGCAGCGGCCGGATGGTCAGGCCGTGGCCGACCGCCTCGCGCATGTCGACCAGGAAGACCGACAGGCCATGGGTGCGCTTGCGCGCTTTCTCCTTCGGCGTGGTCCGGGCGAGCAGCAGCATCAGGTCGGAATGCTCGGCGCGCGAGGTCCAGACCTTCTGGCCGTTGACCACGAAGCGGTCGGTCCCGCGCCGCTCGGCGGTGGTGCGCAGCGACAGGGTGTCGGTGCCGCTGGCGGGCTCCGACACGCCGAAGGCCTGGAGCCGCAAATCGCCCGACGCGATCCCGGGCAGCCAGCGTTGCTTCTGCGCGTGGGAGCCGTGCCGCAGGATCGTGCCCATGATGTACATCTGGGCGTGGCAGGCGGCGCCGTTGCCGCCACTCTTGTGAATCTCCTCCAGGATCGCCGCCGCCGCCTGAAGCCCGAGCCCGCTGCCGCCATAGGTCTCGGGAATCAGCACGGCGAGGAACCCGGCCTCGGTGAGGGCGGCGACGAATTCCGCCGGATAGGCCCGTTCCCGGTCCTTCTCGCGCCAATACGCGCCGGGGAAGCCGGCGCACAGGGCGCGGACGGAGTCGCGGATCGCGGCGATGTCGCCGGCTGTTTCCCCGGCGGTGGAAAGCGAAGTGTCGGTCATAGGGAAAACAGCGTGGCCCGTTGGAAGCAGCGCGAGTGTATGACGGCGCGTCCGGCCGTCCAACAGCGGCCGCGCTTTCCTTTTCCGTGGCGCCGCACCGGAATCCGATTGACGATTTAGTCTGACCTCGTACTATATCGCCATGCGCGCGGACAGCTACACTCGGGATGTCGGATACCTGCTCAACAAGGCGGCGCGCCGTTGGAACACCCTGTTCGTCGAGGCGTTAAAGGACCGCGGCGTCACCGACATCCGCCCCAGCTTCGGCGCGGTGCTGGTTCCGCTGTTCCGCGAGGACGGTCTGCGGCCGGGCGAACTGGCCGAGCGCGGCGGCCTCTCGAAGCAGACCGTGACCAGCCTGGTCAAGCGCCTGGAGGACCTCGGCTATGTCGAGCGGCGGGCCGATCCGGAGGATGGCCGCGCGATGCGCATCACGCTGACGGACAGCGGCCACCGCATGAAGCAGGCGGTCCGCGAGAGTGTCGAGGAAGTCGAGGCGAAAATCGCCGATCTCGTCGACGAGAAGGATTTCGAAACGACGGTCGGCTGGCTCTCGACCCTGGGAGCCGCCGCCCGATGACACCCAGCCCCTAAGGTTCGCAAGGGAGGAACCCGAATGTCAGAAACCGCGTCACAGGCGGTTCCCCGGATCGAGGCGTATTACGCGCCGACATCCCTCGAGGAGGCGGTCGAGCAGATCGCCGCCGGCGACGTCGCCATCGTCGCGGGCGGCACCGACCTGATGGTCACCGCCAACGGCGCCCTGCGCCGGATCAAGCGCGGCCTGATGAACATCCGCCATGTGCCCGGGCTGGATGGCATCGCCGAGACCGGCGGGCGCATCCGCATTGGCGCGCTGGCGACCATGACCGACATCCTGGAGAGCGACCTTCTTCGCGCCAAGGCGCCGATCCTGCCGGCCACCGCCGACCGGTTCGCCAGCGTCCAGATCCGCAACGCGGCGTCGGTCGGCGGCAACATCGCCAACGCCTCGCCCGCCGCCGACATGGTGATTCCCCTGCTGTGCCTGGACGCCGAGGTCGAGCTGGCGTCCTGGAAGGACGGCGCGGTATCGACCCGCACGCTGCCGATCACCGACTATTTCACCGGCCCGGGCAAGTCCAAGCGCGAGGCCGGCGAGCTGATCACCGCGGTCGAGTTCGACGCGCAGGGCGCAGGCGGTCACGCCGCCTTCTTCAAGACCGGCCCCCGGCCGGCGCTGGAGATCGCTATCGTCTCGATGGGCTTCATGGCCCGGATCGACGGCGGCACCTTGTCGGACATCCGCATCGCCTTCGGCGCCGTCGCGCCGACGCCGATCCGCGCCCCCGAGACCGAGAAGCTGCTCGACGGCCAGACGTTGGACGACGACCTGATCGCCCGCGCCCTGGAGAGCGCCGATACCGAAATCAAACCCATCGATGATGTCCGGGGCACGGCCTGGTACCGCCGCCGTCTCGCCCGGGTCTATCTCGAAGAGGAGCTTCGCAATGTCCTTGAAGGTTGAAATCGAGCTCACGCTCAACGGGGCGACGGCCCGGGCCTCGGTGCCCGCGCACTGGAGCGCGCTGACCGCCTTGCGGCAGACCTTCGACCTGGCCGGCGCCAAGCTGGCCTGCGGCGAGGGCGAATGCGGGTCGTGCACCGTCATCGTCGACGGCGAGTCGGTCAATTCCTGCCTGATGCCCGCCGTCGACCTGAACGGCCGCACAGTGCGTACGGTCGAGGGATTGTGGACCGACGACGGGGTCGACCCGGTCCAGCGCGCCTTCATCGAGAAGGGCGCAGTCCAGTGCGGCTTCTGCACGCCGGGCATGATCATGCAGGCGCGCTATCTGCTCGACCGCAATTCCGACATAACCGATGCCGAGATTCGCCGGGGACTGGAGGGCAACGTCTGCCGCTGCACCGGCTATACGAAAATCGTCGACGCCGTGATCACGGCCGCCCGCGCGGCGGCCTGAGGAGGGTTCCATGAGCAAGGTCATCGAGAAGGACATCCTGGTCGGAACGCGCGTTCCCAAGATGGATGCGCCGGACAAGGCCACGGGCCGCACCCGCTATGTCAACGACATGGTGCTGCCGCGCATGCTGGTCGCCAAGATCCTGCGCACCGACCGGGTGCACGCCAAGATCCTGCGGATCGACACGTCGAAGGCAAGAGCCCTGCCCGGCGTCCATGCGGTCATCACCGCCGACGACACGCCCCAGTTCGGCATCGGCGTGTTGAAGGACAACCCGCCGCTCAAGAAGGACAAGGTCCGCTGCATCCGCGACGAGATCGCCGCGGTCGCCGCCGAGACCGAGGACATCTGCGACGAGGCGCTCGCCTTGATCGAGGTCGAATACGAGGACCTGCCCCCGGTGTTCGACTGCACGGAAGCGCTGGCCGAGGGCGCGCCGGTGATCCACGAGGACCGCCCCGACAACATCGCCATGGTCAACGAGTTCTCCAGCGGCGACATCGCGCGGGCCGAAGCCGAATCCGACCACATCGTCGAGGGCGACTACAACGTCCACTACGTCACCCACTGCAACATGGGGGTGAGCTGCGCGGTTGCCGACGTCGATTACGACGGCAAGGTCACGCTCTATTCCCAGACCCAGTATCCGTTCATCATGAAGATGGACATCGCGCCGTCGCTGGGCGTCCATCCCGGCGATATCCGGATCATCCAGCCGCCGGTCGGCGGCGCCTTCGGCTCGAAGCTCGACGTCTATCCCTATGAGCCGATCTGCGTGTTCCTGGCCCAGAAGACGCGCCGGCCGGTCAAGCTGATCTTCTCGCGCTCGGAGGAGTTCATCGCCTCGCCGACCCGCCAGCCGGTCGAGTTCAAGATCCGCGCGGGCATGAAGGCCGACGGCACGCTCACCTTCCGCGACATCGACACGCTGCTGAACAACGGCGGCTACACCTCGTGGGGCGCGACCACGCCCTACGTGACGATGCGGACCTGTTCGTCCCACTATCGCGTGCCCGACATCAAGTACCGGGCGCGGGCGGTCTACACCAACAATCCGTTCGCGGGTTCATTCCGGGGCTACGGCAACGTCCAGGCGACCTGGGCGATCGAAACCCACATGGACCGGATGGCCGAGGTCGCCGGGCTCGATCCGCTCGAATTCCGGCTCAAGAACGCCAACGAGTCGGGCGACGTCTCCCCGCAAGGCTCGAAGCTCAACAACATCGACCTGAAGGGCTGCCTCCAGATCGCCGCCGACAAGTCCGACTTCCTCAAGAAGTGGGCCGAATACAAGGAGGGCTGGAACAAGCCCGGCCGTTACAAGCGCGGCATCGGCATCGCCGCCTCGCTGCACAACGCCGGCGGCGCCAAGATCCACAAGTCCGACGGCTGCGGCACCATCCTGAAGATGGACGACTACGCCCGGGTCACCGTCATCACCGGCGCGTCCGACATCGGCCAGGGCATCGACACGGTGATCGCCCAACTGGTCGCCGAGGAGCTCGGCATCCCGGTCCGCGACGTGACCCTGGTAATGAACGATTCGGCCACCGGGCCGTGGGACGTCGGCGTTCACGCCAGCCGCACGACCTATATCGCCGGCAATTCGGCCAAGCGCGCCGCGCTCAAGGCCAAGGAACAGATCCTGCGGGGTGCCGCCAAGCAGTCGAACCTGACCTGGGAGCAGCTCGACCTGCGCGGCGGCCATGTCGTCCAGGCCGACAACGGCGAGGCGATCATCCCGCTCGACCGGCTGTTGCGCCAGATGCACTTCGCCGGCCAGGACGCCGAGCTGGTGATGGTCACCGACTATTACGAGCCGCCGTCGGAGCCCGAGGACGAGAACCATGTCGGCGACATGTCGGCCGCCTATTCCCATGCGGCGCAGGTCACCGAGGTCACCGTCGACACCTTCACCGGCGAGGTGAAGATCGACCAGATCTGGTGGGTCCAGGACGTCGGCAAGGTCATCAACCTGACCACGCTGGAAGGCCAGGTCGAGGGCGGCATCGCGATGGGCCTCGGTTACGGCCTGTCGGAAAACCTCAAGATCGAGAACGGCATCGTGAAGAACCCCTTCTTCCGGGACTATCACGTCTTCACGGCGCCGGAGATGCCGCCGATCGACATGACCTTCATCGAGACCCTGGACGAGGAAGGCCCGGCGGGCGCCAAGGGCATCGCCGAGCTGCCGACCATCGTGCCGGCGCCGTCCATCGGCAATGCCGTCTACAACGCGACCGGCGTGCGGATCTATCATCCGCCGCTGTCGCCGGAGACGGTGGCGCGGGCGCTGTTCGACGCCGATGCCGGCAAGGCGATGGCTGCCGAGTAGGCCGGGTTCGGTGTGGCGGGTTCCTGCAGGAGCCCGTCAGACCGCCGCGTGATCTCCGACGAACGGATTGTTCCGCCGCTCGTCGCCGAAGGACGACAACGGGCCGTGGCCGGGAATGAAGGTCACGTCCTCGCCCAGCGGCCATAGGCGCTCGCGGATCGAGCGGATCAGCGTGTCGTGGTCGCCGCGCGGCAGGTCCGACCGGCCGATCGAGCCCTTGAACAGCACGTCGCCGACGATGGCCAGCCTGGCCTGGACGTGGTGGAAGACGACATGGCCCGGCGTGTGGCCGGGACAGTGGTAGACGTCGAACGTTGCTTCGCCGACCGTCACGGTGTCGCCCTGCTCCAGCCAGCGGCCGGGCTCGAAGGCGCGGGCCGGCGGAAAGCCGAACATACTGCCCTGGTCGGGAAGCTGTTCCAGCCAGAAGCCGTCTTCGCGCTGCGGCCCCTCGATGGGTACGGCCAGCGTCTCGGCCAATTCCGCGACCGCCCCCGCATGATCGATGTGCCCGTGGGTGACGAGGATCTTCTCGACCTCGACCCCGACTTCGTCGATGGCGCTCCGGACACGATCGAGGTCGCCGCCAGGATCGACCACGGCGGCCTTGTTGGTCTTCTTGCACCAGACGATGGAGCAATTCTGCTGAAATTGCGTGACAGGGATGACGGCGGCGTTGATCTCGGGTTCCATGCACACTCGCGGCTGTAAGAAAGGTCGTTGCTCTCGATATAGGGTGGCCGAACGCCGCGGTCAGTAGCGGATCGGGTCCAGTTGCAGGAATGGGAAGGCGCTGAGCGCCGACGGCGGGTGGACCGGCGGCGCGGCGCAGACATGAGCCTTCGTCAACTCGGCGAAGCTTGTGAGGCCCAGCAGGCCGAGCGCCGTCCGGATCTCAATCTCCAGCAGTTCCAGCACCCGTTCGACCCCGTCGGCCCCCGCCGCGGCCATGCCGTAGCCATACAGCCGGCCGATCCCGACCGCGTCGGCGCCGAGCGCCATCGCCTTGACCACGTCGGTGCCGCGCAGGACGCTGCCGTCGACCACCACCGAGGCGCGGCCCGCGACGGCGTCGACCACCTCGGGCAGAACGTCCAGCGCGCCGCGCCCGAAATCGAGCTGGCGGCCGCCGTGGTTGGAGACATAGACCACGTCGACCCCGTGCTCGACGGCGAGCCGCGCGTCCTCGGCCGTGGCAATGCCCTTGAGGGCGAGCGGCACAGCGCAGATCGACTTGACCCGGTCGACCAGTTCCCACGTCAGTCCGGCCTGGAATTCCATGCCCGCGGCGGCGCGCCGGGCCGGCGGCACGAAGCGCTTGATCATGTCGCGCTCGCGCCGGCTGTAGAGCGCCGTGTCGACGGTCAGGCAGAAGGCGTCGTAGCCGTGGTCGATGGCACGCCGGACATAGTCGTCGATCACGTCGACATCGCCGCGGACATAGAGCTGGTACATCTTGGGGTGGCCGGTACCGGCGGCGATCTCCTCCAGCCCCGGCTGGGTCACGGAGCTCAGGATGCTCATCACCCCGAAGGACTCCGCCGCCTTGGCGGCCGCCATCGCGCCGTCGGCATGAAGCGCCTGGAGCGAACCGATCGGCGCGAGCAGGACCGGGATCCGCATCGGCTTTCCCAGGAAGGTCGACGTGCAGTCGATCTCGCGCACGTCCCGCAATACCCGCGGCCGGAATCCCAGGCTGTCCAGGGCCAGCCGGTTGCGCAGCAGCGTCGCCTCGGTCTCCGCGCCGCCCACCAGATAGTCCCATTCGCCGTCGGACAGCGCCGCCCGCGCCGCCTTGACGATCTCGTGCAACGTTTCGTACCCGGCCGTCATCCGCGCGCCCTCACTGCCCCGTTCCGCTCGATTGGCTCTGTCGCCCGACCTCTAGGGCAAGGCGGCGGCGATGCCAAGGGCGGGCGGCGCACCCGCCGCGTTAACGGGATGTTTGCCAATGACCTTTAGTCTTTGTCGCATCGCGGGGCTCGGGCCCCGGCCACAGCAAGACGGAATGCGGGTCATGAAGCTTCGTATCGTCGGGCCGTTTCTCCTTGCCGCGCCCTGTGCGGCGTTGGCCCTCTCCACCGCCGCCACGCCGGCCGCGTCGGCCGATGTCCTCTGTTCCCGGGCCGCCCACGGTTATGCGACCCTGCAGATCAGCCTGATCGATCCGCTGAAGAAGTTGCGGAGCTGCATCAAGGACCGGCTCGACGCCGCAAAGACCAAGCCGGACACGACGGATAGCGCGGCCTCGCCCACCACCATCAATTGGCAGAGCTGCCGGTCGATCGCCGCGCGCTATTCAAGCGATCCGGAGACGGTGACCACCAAGCAGTTCGTCGAGCTCGACGCCTGCGTCGCCCAGTCGATCAAGGAATTCCGCTAGGCGATCGGACGCGGTTCGTCGCGGTCCAGCATCTCGGCCCGGATGCGCGGCAGCGCGTCCGGGTATTCCGCCTGCAGCCAGGTGATCATCTTCTCGCGCACCTGGCAGCGCAGGTCCCAGGCTTCCGGTGACGTCCGCGCGCTCATCAGGCCGCGAACCTCGACCGTCTGCGCCTTCGAATCGGTGACCTGAAGGTTGCAGACTTCGCCGTTCCACAGCGGCGACGCCTTGACCACCTCTTCCAGCTTCTCCCGCATGGCCTCGATCGGGACCGTGTAGTCGACGTGCCAGAACACCGAGCCGATGATCGAGGCCGAGGTCCGGGTCCAGTTCTGGAACGGCTTCTCGATGAAATAGCTGAGCGGCACGATCATCCGCCGCCAGTCCCAGATGCGGATCACGACATAGGTGGTCGTGATCTCCTCGATCCAGCCCCACTCGCCCTCGACGATGACCACGTCGTCGACCCGGATCGGCTGGGTCAGCGCAAGCTGGATTCCCGCCAGGATGTTGGTCAGCACCGGCCGCGCCGCGATGCCGAGCACGATGCCGGCGATGCCGGCCGACGCGAGCAGGCTGACCCCGATCCGCTGGACGGCGGGTATCGTCATCAGCATCGCACCCACCGTCACCAGGATGATGATGGCGATGCTGATCCGCCGCAGGACCTGGATCTGGGTGATCCGCCGGCGCGCCTCCAGATTGTCCGCCACATCCATGCGGAAGCGCCGGCGGCTCGCGTCGGCGAAGACGTTGACCGCGGTCACCAGGATCGACCCGAGCGCGGCGATCCAGAGGATGCGGACGGTATAGCCGATCCAGGCCTCCGCCCGTTCGCCCAGAGGCAGGGCCGGCGTCAGGAAGATCAGCAGGATGGTCGCGATCGCGAACCGCAGCGGCCAGCGGAACCGACGCGAAAACTGGTCGCGGCCAGCCTTGTCGAGCCGCGCGAGCAGGCGGCGCAGCGCGATACGCAGGAGGCGCTCGACCCCGAAGGTCACGAACAGCGCGCCGCCGATGATCGCGACAGCGGCGAGCCAGTCCGGCCAGCGCGAAAAGAACTCTGCTACCGCATCGACGATGCTCGGTCTCCCGTTAGTGCGGGCCGCCCAACCGGCGGCTCATCGGCAGAATGGCCCCGCGCCTATTCCGGCAGATAGGCCGCGAATTCCTTTTCGACCGCCTTGGCGTCGGCCGCCAGACCCTGGGACACACCCTGGGCCATGCCGCCGGGATAGACATCCTCCTGCCCCGCCTCGACCGCGTCCAGGGCCGCCGTCGCGACCTCGGGCGGCTTGGTCTCGCCGCCGGGGGTCATCCGGGTGTCGACGGTCCCCGGCATCACGCCGACCACCAGCGTGCCCTGGCCGGCCAGTTGGGCGCGCACCCCCTGGGTCATGGAATATTCCGCCGCCTTGGACGCCGAATAGGAGCCGAGCGCCGGGAGGTTCACCCGGCCGATGATCGACAGCATGTTGACGATGCAACCGCCGCCGTTGGCCTCGAGGACCGGCGCGAAGGCCCGGATCATCGACAGCGTGCCGAGATAGTTGACCTCGATCTCGGTCCGCGCGTTGGCCATCGCGTCCTCGGCGAACAGGGGCGCATTGAAGTTGCACCCAGCGTTGTTGATCAGCAGCGTGACGTCGCCGCACTGCTTCGCCGCCGCCTCGACCTCGCCGGGAATGGTGACGTCGAGTTTGACCGGCACCACCTTTTCCGAGGCGGTCAGCGACGAAGGATCGCGCGCCGCGGTGTAGATCTTCGCCACGCCCCGCTCCAAGAGCTCGGCGACGAAGGCCTCGCCGATGCCCCGGTTGGCGCCGGTCACCAGCGCAATGCTTCCCTTGATGTTCATTCGGAGGTCCTCCCCAGTTTCCACGATGGATGCGGTCCGCAGCCAATCCGGATCCACATCCGGCAGCGGGATGGCGTCGAGCAGCCGGCGCGTATAGGCGTGCTTCGGCTCGGCGAATATCTGGGCGCAGCTTCCGGATTCAACCGCCTGCCCGTCAAGCATGACCATGACCCGGTCGCAGACGGTGCGGATCACCGACAGGTCGTGGCTGATGAAGATCAGCGCCAGCCCCATGTCGGCGCGCAGCTCGCGCAACAGCGCCAGGATCTGGGCCTGGCTCGAGACGTCGAGGCCGGAGACGATCTCGTCGGCCACCACGAGGGTGGGTTCGAGCGCGATCGCCCGGGCGATGCCGACCCGCTGGCGCTGGCCGCCCGACAGTTCGTGGGGATAGCGGTCGGCGTGGGCCGCCGTCAGCGAGACCCGTTCCAGCAGTTCGTCGACCCGCCGGCGTGCCGCCGCCCGGTCGGTGATCATCCCATAGACATGGAGCGGCTGGGCCACGATCTCCCGGATCGTGCGGCGCGGGTTGAGCGAGGACTGGGGGTCCTGGAAGATCATCTGGAAGCGCGGGCGAAGGGGCCGGAGCGCGGGTTCGTCGAGGTCGGTGATGTCCCGGCCGCCGAGCCGGATGCGCCCGCCGGTCGGCTTGTAGAGGCGGACGAGGGTCCGGCCGAGGGTGGTCTTGCCGGACCCCGACTCGCCGACGATGCCCAGCGCCTCGCCCGGCATCACCGAAACGTCGACCCCCTTGAGGATGTCGACCAGCGGCGGCGGCCCGAACAGCGGCTTGCGGCTGTAGTCGGGCAGCGACAGGCGCAGGTCCTCGGCCTCAAGCACCGGCGCGCTCCCGGTCGTAGGCCGCGGCGGCGGC
Organism: uncultured Alphaproteobacteria bacterium; assembly: GCA_947259335.1. Classification (GTDB taxonomy): domain Bacteria; phylum Pseudomonadota; class Alphaproteobacteria; order Bin65; family Bin65; genus CAMYMQ01. The sequence continues at coordinate 14,125 of CAMYMQ010000307.1, forward strand.
GTTGAGCTCGTCGACCAGCGCGGGCGGCACCGGCTCCAGCAGGTCGCCCGGGCGGTCGTACCGCGGCGTCGCCTTCATCAGCGCGCGGGTATAGGGATGCTCCGGCTCCTCGATCACCCGCCGCGCCGGCCCGTGTTCGAGCACGCGACCGGCCTGGAGGACCGTCACCCGGTCGCAGATCTTGGCGACGACGCCGAGATCGTGGGTCACGAACAGGATGGCCGTGCCGGCATTCTCCTGCATCTCCTTGATCAGGCGCAGGACCTGCCGCTGGACGGTGACGTCCAGCGCGGTCGTCGGCTCGTCGGCGACGATCAGCTTGGGCCGGCAGGCGAAGGCGATGGCGATCAGCACGCGCTGGCGCATGCCGCCGGACAACTCGTGGGGATACTGGCGCACCACCCGCCCGGCGTTGCGGATGTGGACGTCCCGAAGCAGCGCCAGGGCGCGTTCCCCGGCCTCGCCGGCCCCCATGCCCAGGTGCAGCCGGAGCACGTCGGTGATCTGGTCGCCGATCCGGCGGGCCGGGTTGAGCGACGTCATCGGGTCCTGGGGGATGAGAGCCAGGCCCGCGCCCATCAGCGACCGCCGCGCGCGGTCCGGCATATGGGTGATCTCCCCGCCATCGAAGCGGACGGAACCCCCGGTCACCTGGGCCGTGGGCGGAGCGATGCCGAGGACCACCTTGCCGACCATCGTCTTGCCAGCGCCGGACTCGCCGACCAGGCCGTGGACCTCGCCGGGGCGGACGTCGAGCGACACCCCCCGCAGGATGTGGTTGCGCCGCCGCGACGCGACGATGTCGAGGTGCAGGTCACGGATGTCGAGGATCGCGCTCATTTCCGCATCACCGGGTCGAGCGTGTCCTTGAGCCCGTCGCCGAGCGCGTTGAGCGCGAGCACGGTCAGGACCACGCAGACGATCGGCAGCACGAGAAGCCACGGCGCCTGATGGACATATTGCCGGCCCGCCGAGATCATCCCGCCCCAGGTCGGGATGTCGGACGCGATGGAGAGCCCGACGTAGCTGAGGATGGTCTCGACGATCACCGCGATGCCCATCTCCAGCGTCAGCAGGACCAGCAGCAGCGGCACCACGTTGGGCAGCACCTCGCGAACGAGGATACGGAACCGCGACAGGCCGATGGTCACCGCCGAGGCGACATAGTCCTGCTCCTTCTGGGCCATGGTCTCGGCCCGGACCACCCGGCAGAAGCGGGTCCAGTCGATCACGGCGATGGCGATGATCACCGAATGCAGCCCGGTGCCGAGCACCGCCACCAGGACGATCGCCAGCAGCACCGCGGGAAACGCCATCCAGATGTCGACCAGCCGGGAGATGACCGCGTCGACCCAGCCGCCGAGATAGCCGGCCAGCAGGCCGAGTACCGTGCCCAGCAGGCCGGCCGCAAAGGCGGCGACGATGGCCACGGTCAGCGCGATCCGGGAGCCGTGGATCAGCCGCGAGAGGATGTCGCGTCCGAGATTGTCCGCGCCGAAAACGAACCCCGGCTCGGCCTTTTCCGCCCAGAAGGGCGGCACGTATTGCAGCATCAAATCCTGTTCCAGCGGGTCGTGCGGCGCCAGCAACGGCGCGAAGAGCGCGACCAGCGCGAGGAACAGCAGGAAGCCCCCGCCCCACAGAACCCGGCCGTTGGCGGCCATGCGCCGCCAGGTCGGGAGCGGGGCGGCCAGCTCAGCCATGACGCATCCGCGGATTGAGGACGGCATAGCTCATGTCGACCAGCAGATTGACCGCGATGAACAGCACCGCGAAGGTCAGCACCAGCCCCTGGATCAGGGGCAGGTCGCGGTTGATGACCGCGTCGATCGCCATGTTGCCGATGCCGGGATAGGAAAAGATCTTCTCGACCAGCACGGTGCCGCCGACCAGGAAGGTGAACTGGACGCCCGTCAGGGTGACCGTCGGTACCAGGGCGTTGCGCAGCGCCTCGCGCGCGACGATGCGAATGCGCGAGAAGCCCTTGACCCGCGCCAGCAGGACATAGTCCTGGGTCATCGCCTCGTTGAGCGAGCTCTTGAGCACCCGGGCGATGATCGCCGACAGCGGCAGCGCCAGCGACAGCGCCGGCAGCAGCATGTGGAGGAGCACCGAGCCGAACACGTCGAAACGCAGCCGGACCAGGCTTTCGAGCAGGTAGAAATTGGTGAGCGCGTCGAACCGGATCTCGTGGCTGAGCCGGCCCGAGATCGGCAGGCCGGAAAAGGCGAAGATCACCACGAACAGGATGAACAACAGCGCCCAGAGGAAATCCGGGATCGCGAGGATGAAGCCGGACACGCCGTCGACCCCCGCCTCCGGCCAGCGTCCGCGCCAGTAGACGCCGGCGACGGCCAGGGTGCCGCCGATCAGGATCGCGATCACGATCGCCGCCAGGCACAGCTCGAGCGTGATCGGCAACCGGCCCAGCACCAGTTCCATGACGTCCTGGCGCAGGCTGATCGACACGCCGAAATCGCCCTGGATGAGATCCCCGACATAGAGGACGAACTGGTCCAGGAGTCCCCGGTCGAGACCGTAGAGTTCACGGAGCTTCTGGATGTCGGCCGGCGTCGCGCCGGGGCCGATCAGCATGGCGATCGGGTCGCCGGGGACGATGCGCAGCAGGACGAAGACGATGACCGCGACGCCGACCAGGGTCGGGATCGCGAGCAGCAGCCGGCGCAGGAGGAATCCGAGGGACATTAGGGCCCGCCCGAGGTACGGAGGCGACCGGAGGGGCGGACCCGCGAGGATCCGCCCCGACCGGCTATGACGGCGGGCGCGGTCAGCTCTTCGGCTTGATGGCCTGGGGCAGGACGAAGTTCGCCACATGCCCCTTGAACACAAGGCTGTCCTTGTGGATCACCGGCTGTACCTGCTGGTAGAGGGGCAGCACATACGCCTTTTCGGCGATGTACCTGTTGACCTTCTTATAGCCCTCGATGCGCTTGGCCTCGTCCTTCTCCGCGAAGAGCGGGCCGATCATGGCGTCGAGGTCCTTGGTGTCCCAGGTCGAGTGCGGCGACGGGCCGAACATGGCATGGGCGACCGAGGTCGCCGGGTCGCCGATCGAGTTGCCCCAGTTGTAGAAGGCCGCCGGGGCCAGCTTGTCCTGGGCGCGCAACTCGAAATGCTTGGCGATCTCGTAGACCTCGATCTCGGCCTGGATGCCGACGCGGCGCCACATGCCGACGATCGCCTGGATGACCTCATAATCCTTGGCCAGATAGCCGCGGGTGGTCTGGATCTTGAAGGTGACCGGCTTCTTGCGCGAATAACCGGACTTGGCCAGCAACGCCGCCGCTCCCTTCGGGTCGTAGGGCGTCTTGATCGACGCGTCATAGCCCGTGTACTGCGGCACCAGCAGCGTGTCGATCGGCACGCCGTAGCCGCGCAGCAGCCGGTCGACGATGGCCTTCTTGTTGACCGCCATGACCGCCGCCTTGCGGACATTCTCGTCGAGCATCGGGCCGACGTCGTTGAAGAAGATCATGGCGATGTCGGACACCGGCGTGGTGACGCCGACCAGGCCCTTCTTCCGCTTGAGACGGTCGAACTCCTCGAACGGGATGTTCAGGGTCAGGTCCGACCGGCCGCTCTCGATCTCGGCCACGCGCGCGGCCGGATCGGTCACGAACTTGAAGACGACGGTCTCGAAGGCCGGCTTGCCGCCCCAGTAGTTCGGGTTGGCCTTCAGCCGGACGAAGGAGCCGCGCTGGAACTCCTCGACCATGAAGGGGCCGGAGCCCATCGGCTTCTTCTCGAAGCCCGCCTTGCCGACCTGCTGGTAGTAGTGCGGCGGAATCACATAGGCGGTCAGGAAGCCCATCCACTTGAAGATGTCCGGCATGAACACCTTCACGTCGCCGGTGATGACGTTGCCGTCGGCCTTGAGATTGGTCAGCGAGCCCCAGATAAAGGCGACCGGGCTGCCGTTCTTCTGGTCGCCGACGCGCTGCAGGTTCCAGATGATGTCGGCCGCGGTGACGGGCTTGCCGTCGTGCCACTTGGCGTCGTCGCGGACCTTCATCCGGACCTTGGTCTTGTTGTCCGTCCAGCCCCATTCGGTCAGCAGGCCCGGCTTGAACGACAGATCCGGGTTCTGGTCGACATACTGGTCGAACACCGACTTGTAGATCGACATGAGCTGGGGGTTCACCGCCGACAGGCCCGTCGTCGGGTCCCAGGACGGCACCGGCAGGTGATAGGCGACGGTCAGCGTCTTGCCCATCTGGGCCGCCGCCTCCGTCGAAAACAAAAGCGACCCGAGCGCCGCCGACGCCGCCGCGCCGCCGGTGATGTGCAGAAAACCTCTGCGATCCATTTCGAACATGATGCGTCTCCCTGTGAGGACAGGGCCGGCCGCCGATTGGGTCGGCGGTCCGGCCCGGTGGCGTACGGTTATTCCGCTGCCTTCGGTGCGCTGTTGGCCCAGTTTTCCATGAGTTCGTTGGACGGCAGCTTTTCGTCGAGGATCTTGTGGGCGGTCTCGGCGCCGGCGACCGGCAGGCCCTTGGGATCGAGCAGGCCGATCTGGACCAGGACCGAGGCCTGATCCCAGTAGATGTGCTCGTGATAGAGCTTGTCGCCGCGGAAGTTGATGATGCCGACCAGCGGCACCTCGACCTTCTTGCCCGTCGGCGGAATGCCCGGGAGCAGCCAGTCGATCTCGCGGTCGTGGGTGAACTTGAAGATCATCTCGTCGACGACCCGGTCGGCGCCGACGGTGCGCGACACCGGGATCAGCGCCGTGTCGTCCGGGTTCGAATTGACGAAGTGGTTGAGATAGAAGCGGTGGAGGTCGGTGTAGCCGACGCCGCCGGTCATGGTCGGGACATGGTTGACGTAGGGCTCGGCAACCATGGTCGCCATCGTCTTGTCGACGTCGCGCTCGGCGAACTCGTAGAGGATGTGCTTCTCCCACAGGTCCTCGAGGTCGTAGGCCGGGCCCATGACGCCGCGCAGCAGGGCGATGGTCCGCGAATGGGACATGCCGGCCGCCGCCTTGTCGTAGGTATCGCGGAAGCGGTTGGCGAAGGCGTGGGGGGCGCCTTCGTAGACGTTGATCAGCACGTCGTCGCGGTCGGCGAAGGCCGCCTTGATCTGCTCGACCGCCTCCATCGGCACATGCTCGTCGGCGCCGCCGAAATGCATGACCACCGGACACTTGATCTTGTCCTTGACGGCGAGCTGCTTCTCGATCGCCACGCCATAGTAGCAGGCCGCCGCGTCGACCCCGCAATGGGCCGCGGCCTGATAGGCGAGCGCGCCGCCCAGGCAATAGCCCAGCGCGGCGACCTGGGTCTTGCCGCCCTTGCCGTGGCCCTTGACCGCATCCATGCCCTTGAGGTGCTCGACCGTCGCGGTCATGTCCTCGACCGCCTTGGCGAAATCGAACTTGCCGAAATATTCGAAGGCCTTGCCGAACTCTTCCTGGCTGTAGCCGAGCTCGACCCGCTCGTCCATACGCCAGAACATGTCCGGCGCGAGCACGACATAGCCCTCCTCGGCGAAATAATCGCAGGTAGCGCGGATTGCGTCGTTAACGCCGAAAATCTCCTGCAGGATCATCAGGCCGGGCCCGGTGCCGCCTTCGGGCAGCGCGAGGTAGCCCTTGAAGGAGCCGCCGTCCTTGGCCTTGATGTCGATGAATTCCCCAGACATGAACACTTCTCCCTCATCGTTCGCTGGCGCAATCTCGCGCGCTGGCTGCATTCTAGCGCCGCATCGCCACTCTGAGAACGCTACCGATTTTATACTGTAATTTCAATTTTGAACTTCACTGTAAATCTCCCTATGATTCGGATCCAATGGTGCCGAGGACCGGAGAATGAACGACGTCACCGCGGCGAAAGCCGCCCGCAGCCGCAAGGACGACTGGCATCTTGCCCGGACCCCGGACGAGCAGATGCTGGCTGCGTTCGAGTTCAGTCTGGAAAGGCTCATGCATGCCTACTATCGCTGGAAGGGAGCCTGCCTGGCGGCGGTCACCGACGGAAATTTCTCGGGCAACGACACGGCGATCCTCAACATCATCCGGCTCAAGGACCGGCCCAAGGGGCTGTCCGAGATCTGCCGCCTGCTCAACCGCGAAGACACGGCGAACATCCAGTACACCCTGCGCAAGCTGCTGAAGGCGGGCCTGATCGAGAAGTCGGGCACCGCCTCGCGGAAGGCCACGGTCTATGCCGTCACCGCGACGGGCGCCGCGGTGACCGACGCCTATGCCGATCTGCGCGCCGACCTGCTGCTGGCGCTCACCGGTTCGCTCTCCGACCGGAACGAGAGTTTCGAGGCGGCCGAGCAGTTCATGAACCTGATGAGCGGCATGTACGATCAGGCCGCGACGCAAGCCGCGGCGCAGCGGTACTAGGCCACACGGTCCCGATCCGCTAGGGTCGGCGCAAATGTCCAGCGATCCCGCGAGCCGGCCCGCGCCGGCCCCTGTTCAGACCATCCTCTCGGTCCTCGGCAGCCCTTACCTGCTGCTGTCCTTCGCGATCCTGTGCTGGGGCGGCAACTTCGTGGTCGGCCGGCTCGCCAACCTCGACGTGCCACCGGTGGCGCTGTCCTTCTGGCGGCATCTGCTGGCGACCCTGCTGATCCTGCCCTTCGCGCTGCCGGGGCTGCGGCGCGACGGGGCGGCGATCCGGGCCAACTTCGGGATGGTGGCCTTTCTCAGCGCGCTGTTCGTGACCGGCAACACGGTCGTCTATTTCGCCGTCCTCAACACCACGATCACCAACGCGGCGCTGATCAACGCCGGGGTGCCGGTGGCTGCCGCCTTCTTCTCCTGGCTGATCCTGCGCGACCTGATCAACCGGTGGCAGGCGCTGGGTATCGCCCTGTGCTTCCTGGGCATCGCGGTCGTGGTCACCCGGTCGGACCTGGGCCTGCTGCTGCGGCTCCAGCTCAACTGGGGCGACCTGTTCATGCTGCTCGCGGTGCTGTGCTGGGCGCTCTACATGGTGCTGCTCAAGCGCGCCCATATGGGCATTTCGCCGCTCAGCGTCCTGTTCGTGCTGGCGGCGGGCGGAACCCTGTGGCTGGTGCCCGCCTACGGCATCGAGATCGCGACCGGCGCGACCATGGCCTGGACCAGCCTGACCGCGCTCAGCATCCTCTATGTCGCGCTGTTCAGCACGATCGTCGCCTGGGCCTGCTGGAATTTCGGCACGCTGCGGATCGGCCCCAACCGGGCCTCGGCCTTCATGTCGCTCCACCCGGTCTTCGGCGCGGCGCTGGGCATGATCTTCTTCGGCGAGGTCCTGCACGCGTACCACCTCTGGGGCACCCTGCTGGTGCTCGCCGGCCTGTTCCTGGTCTCGCGGCTCTACAAGGCCAGGGCGCCGGCCTGACCGGCTACATCACCGTGCCGGGATGGTGCGGGTTCCGGCCCAGCTTCTGCAGGATCTGACCCTTGGCGATCGCCAGCTTGCCGGCGAGATCGGCCTTCCACGCCGGCTTGCCCGTGGCCTCGGCGATGACCGCCTTGGCCTTTTTCATGTCGTAGAAGGCCTCGGTCAGGGTTGCGGGGTCGTCGAAGTTGTCGCAGAACAGGTTGGCGATCTTCTGCGCGCCCGACCTGTCGCCGGCCCGGCCGGTGCTGCCGTACTGGGCGATGAGCAGCGCCTTGCCCGGGTTCGTGATCGGCTCCAGCAACGTGTTGTTGAACTTGTTGATGAGATTGTGGCGCTGCCAGAAGGCTTCGAAGGTCTCGGCGGCCCAGGCCGCGTCGAACGGCCCGTCGCCACGGGCGATGATGCTCTTGGCCAGGTTGCGGGCCATCTTGTTGCCGTTGTTGGCGCCCTGCCCGCCGATCGGGTCGAGCGACATGGCGGTGTCGCCGACCGACAGCACGGTCCGCCCCGACGGCAAGGTGGCATAGGGCTTGCGCACCTCCGGCGTGAACCTGCCGACCAGCCAGGAATTCTCGTCGAGCAGCTGCATGTCCTTGCACCACTCGTAGTCCCAGGGCGCGACCTCCTTGACCACCTGCTTGGCGACCTCGACGCCCTGCTCGCCATCGGTCACGCCGTCGAACTTGTCGAGCGGGCCGCCCTCCTTGGCCTCGAACAGCATGCTCCAGCTCTTGCCCTTGTCCTTGTGGTACCAGGGCACCCAGAAGGCCTCACCGGCCTTGGCGTAGAAGTTGAACTTCACCGGCAGGTAATCGATGCCCTCGAAGCCCATCGCCTGCCCGTTGGTGTTGAACATCGCCAGCTTGCGCTGCGGCTTGGTGTAGTGCGACCGCGCCTCGTCGCGCTCGAACAGCTTGTGGATGTCGCCGCGGCCGGCGGCGACGATGGTCAGGTCGTGGTCGGCGGCGATCTGGTCGAGCCGGTCGACCGTCACGACCTCGATCACGACCTTGCCGCCGCGCTTCTCCAGCTCTTCCATCCAGCGGGCGCTCTGCAGGCGCAGGTCGATGGCGTGGAAGTAGTTGGTCAGGCGCCCGCACAGGGTCAGAAGCCGGTTGCCGACGTCGGGGCTGAAGGTGAGGTGGATGCCCTCGCCCTTGGGCGCGTCGTCTTCCCAGAAGTTGAGGCCGAGCTCGCGCTCGTAATCGAGCGACATGTTGAAGCGCGCGGCCGTGCCGGTCGGCCGCGCCTTGGTCAGGAAGTCCCCGGGCGTCTTATCCGAGAACAGGGTCACGTCGAAGCCGTTGCGGACCAGATCGTGAGCGACGAGAAGGCCGGCCTGTCCGGCACCGATGATCGCGACATTGGGCATGATCGTCTCCAGGCTGGTTGTTGCCGGTCCGCGCGTCTCCTACGGCCGGTAGATCTTCACGGGAGCGTCGGCCTCGAAGGCCTGGGTCTCGTATTCGACCAGCTCGAGCTGGTTGCCCCAGGGGTCGAGGACATAGTTGACCTTGAGCCCCGCGCACGGGCCCTCGTCCATCGCGATCGGCCCGGCCATCACCGTGCAGCCGTTCTCGCCGAGATAGGTCTTCGCCGCCTCCAGGTCCTCGACCTTGAAGGCGATGTGGTGGCCGCCGTAGTCGCAGTTGCGCGGCGGCGTCGTGCGCCGGTCGGCCGGCGCGTCATACTGGAACAGCTCGAGCATCAGGTTCGGCGCGATGTGAAGCATCGCAATGGTCAGCTTGGCGCCGGCCACGTTCACATGGGCCTCGGTCCAGTCGCGGCCGTCGGGCATGGCCGGCATCTCGGCCGCGTCGAACGGGCCGATCCGGTACAGCTCCCTGCCACCGAAGACGTCGGTATAGAAGGCCACGCCCGCATCGAGGTCGGGCACCGTCAGGCCGACGTGATCGACGTGGGAAAGCCCGGGTACACCTTTGCTCATTACTCGCTCCTCTGATTTCCGAATATGCCGCGGTCAGGCCATCAGCTTGGGGATTGCCGGCTCGGCCTGCTCCGGGCCCATCGCAGAATAGCCGCCATCGACCGGGATATCCGCCCCCGTGATGAAGGAAGCGTCGTCGGAGCACAAAAAGACGACCGTCCGCGCCACCTCCTGCGGGTCGCCGACACGGCCGAGCAGGTGATAGGGCGCGGCGACCTTGTCGGTCTTGGCCCGGTCGCCGCCGGTGAGCTCGTTCATGATCGCCGACCAGGTCCAGCCGGGAGACACCGAATTGACCCGGATATTGTCGGCGGCGAGATCCATCGCCTCGTTGCGGGTGACCTGTAGGATCGCCGCCTTGGAGACGGGATAGAGCCAGCGGCCGGTCTGGGCGACCTTGGCGCTGATGCTGCCGAAATTGACCACCGCGCCGCCGCCGCGGGCGACCATGTGGGGACGGACCGCGCGCACCATCATGATGCCGCTGACAAGATTGACGTCGAGGGCCGTGGCCCAGTCGGCGCGGCCCGACTCGATGCCGTCGTCCAGATAGGTGCAGGCCAGGTTGACCAGGAAGTCGATGCCGCCGAACCGCTCGGCGGTCTCCGCGACGAAGGCGTCGAGCCCGGCGTCGTCGGTGATGTCCAGCGGGTCGAACCAGACGCGGTCGCCGAGCCGGTCGGCCAGGGCGCGGCCACCCTCCACATTGATATCCGCGACGGCGACCTTCGCGCCCTCCTCGGCGAACGCCTCGACGACGGCGCTGCCGATCAGCGTGGCGCCGCCGGTCACAATGGCGGTCTTGCCTTCGATTCCCCGCATGATTCTCTCCCCTGATGCCGGTTGACGGCAAATCCTATCACGCAGCGAACCCATTCGATCATGGCAGCGGCCGGACCCGCTATCCCGATCCTCCGGCGACGATCCGAATTCTCCGGAAAATTCGCGCACCCGATGCAGCTTTTGCACGGCAGCGAATTCCGCTAGCATTCCCGATCCGCGTCAACGGGGTCGCCGAAAGATGGACACGCTCCTGCCGCTGGAGCGGTACCGCGTCATCGAGACGCGGGATCTCGACGAGGCGCGCGAAAGCGTCGCCCGCTATTTCTGGACCCACGGCCTCGACATGCATGGCGCGGCCGACCGCTTCGACACGCGCTTCCACCATGCTCCGCTGCGCGCCGCGTCGCTGAACTTCGTGCGCTACGGCGCCGACCTGACGGTCGACGCGGGCGAGCCGCCGCACTGCTACATGGTCAAGCTGATCCTGCGCGGCGGGCTGACGATGCACCGCCCGGGCCGCTCGTTCGATGCCGGCGCCGGACAGGCCGTGGTCACCGGGCCGGACCAGTATCTCCGGCTGCGCTTCCATCCCGGGACCGACCTGCTCGTGTTCAAGGTGCCCAACGGCGTGATGGACGAGCGCGCGGGCCTGCTGCACGGCCTCGACGGTCCGCGCGCGCCCGGCTTCCAGGATCGCGCGGTGGCGATGGACGGGCCGCTGGCGAGCTTCCGCCGCGCCCTGTTCCTGCTGCGGGAGGAATTCGACGCCGACGCCTCGCTGGTCGGCTCGGACCTCGGGCGTTCGGACTATGAGGAATTCCTGCTGGCCGCCCTGTTGCGCGCCTGGCCCGGCGGCGGATCCGCCGCCCGCGGCTTCG
>CAMYMQ010000308.1 GCA_947259335.1 uncultured Alphaproteobacteria bacterium
AGAAGCCGACGGCATCGATGACCCAGTCCGCGCCGTCGACCGCCGCGGCCACGGCACGCTCGTCGGCGACATCGCCGTAGACCGGCACGACCTGGCCGACAGCGCCCATCGGTTTGAGGAAAATCGCCGCTTCGGGATCGCGCACCGCGGCGCGCACGACGATGCCGCGCGCGGCCAGCCGCTTGACGATATGCCGGCCAACGAAGCCGGAACCGCCGAAAACCGTCGCCCGCTTGACTGTCATTCCGATGACCCGAGGTGTGTGATCGACTGCGGCCGCCGACGGCAGGCCACGATCGCTTCCCTATCGCTTCGCCCCTTGAAATTCAAGCAATCGAACCGATAAATAACGCCATCGATTGACAAGGGCGTCGCGCCTGAGTACCGAAGTCGCTCTGCGGCCGGTCCCGACCGGCCCAGTGGTATGGCGAAACGCCCAAATTGCCCAGGTGGCGGAATTGGTAGACGCGCAGGTTTCAGGTACCTGTGGCCGCAAGGCCGTGGAAGTTCGAGTCTTCTCCTGGGCACCATCCGCAGTCCCGACCGCAAATATGCGGTCTGCGCCGTGAGCGCCGCTCCCAAGAGCATCCACTTGCACCGGGGCGACCTGCCCGACGACGTGCGCTTCGAGGGATCGGTCGCGGTCGATTCCGAAACGATGGGCCTCAATCCCCACCGTGACCGGCTGTGCCTCGTGCAACTGTCGGGCGGCGACGGCGTCTGCCACCTGGTCCAGATCGACAGGGGCGAACTCCGGGCGCCCAATCTGGTCGCGCTGCTCGCCGATCCGGACGTCCTCAAGATCTTCCACTTCGGCCGGTTCGACATCGGCGTCTTCCTGCATCGGCTGGGCGTGCTGACCACCCCGGTCTACTGCACCAAGATCGCGTCGCGGCTGACCCGGACCATGACCGACCGTCACGGCCTGAAGGACCTGTGCCGCGACCTGCTCGGCGTCGACATCTCGAAACAACAGCAGACGTCGGACTGGGGCGCGGCGGAGCTGAGCGAGGACCAGAAGGCCTATGCCGCGAGCGACGTGCTGCACCTCCATGCCCTCAAGGAGAAGCTCGACGGGCTGCTGGCGCGCGAGGGCCGCGGGGCGACCGCCCAGGCGTGCTTCGACTTCCTGCCGCATCGCGCGGCCCTCGACGTCCAGGGCTGGCCGGAGACCGATATATTCGCCCACAGCTAGGCGCCGAAACCGTCCGTTAACGATAACTGTGTCCATGTGTACCCCGGACGGGTCGTGTGCTACCTTGTTCAGCCGTAAAGCGACCGCCATATAGTGAACCGCAGACGGCACGAAAGCCGTCCGGCGGCCGTACCATAAGCTTCAGGTCCGGGCGCTTTCGCGGGACGTTTTGTCATCAGGAATGGGGACGCATCGCCGAATGGCCGAGGCGGCGACAAATGTTGTGACGACCGGGGACGGGGACCAGAGCGGCGACATCGACGCCGCCGTCCGCGTTCTGTCGATCGAAACCGACGGCTTGCGCGGCCTCACGGACGCGCTGCGCGCCGGGCCGATGAGCGTGGCTTTCGCGCGCGCCGCCGATCTGATCGCGGCCGCCACCGGAAGCGCGAACGCAACCGGACGCGTGATCGTCACCGGCATGGGCAAGAGCGGGCATGTCGGCCGCAAGATCGCCGCCACGCTGGCGTCGGTCGGGACGCCCGCCCAATACGTTCATCCCGGCGAGGCGAGCCATGGCGACCTCGGCATGATCACCCCGCGTGACGCCGTGATCGCCCTGTCCAATTCGGGCGAAACGCCGGAACTCAACGACATCGTCTTCTATTGCACGCGATTCGAAATCCCGCTGATCGCGATCACCGGACGCGACGGCAGCGCCCTGTCCGACTCCGCAACGGTCGCGCTGGTCCTGCCGTCGGCACCGGAAGCCTGCCCGCTCGGCCTGGCCCCCACCACTTCGACGACGATGATGCTGGCGCTGGGCGATGCGCTCGCCGTCGCCCTGCTCGAACGCAAGGGCTTCACCAGCGACGATTTTCAGGTCCTCCACCCCGGCGGCAAGCTGGCCCAGCGCCTGTTGCGGGTGTCCGACATCATGCATTCGGGCGAGGCCATGCCCCTGGTCGGCCTGGAGGATCGCATGTCCGACGTGCTGATCGTGATGACCGCCAAGCGCCACGGCTGCGCCGGCGTGGTCGGCCCCGACGGCAGGCTGAAGGGGGTCATCACCGATGGCGACCTGCGCCGCCACATGGAGAACGGGCTGGTCGAGCGGACCGCCGCCAACGTCATGACGCCCAACCCGAAGACAATTCGACCTGAAGCGCTGGCCGCGGAGGCGCTCGCCTTCATGACCAACAGCAGGCCGCGCTTCAACGGCGTGTTCGCCGTGCGCGACGGGGCGCCGATCGGCTTCGTCCACCTGCACGACTGTCTGGCGGCAGGGGTCGCATGACGATGGGCGCGCTGATCCACCGCCTCAAGGACCTGCTGCCGGCCGCCGAGAGCCGGCTGCGGCTGCCGGGCTTTTCGCGCCAGGGGCCCCCGCGGCGCGCGCGGGACCGCTACAGCCGATTCGTCGGCCTCGCCAAGTTCGTGCTGCCGGGCCTCGCCTGCCTTCTGTTGTTGACCGCGGTTTTCTGGCCCAATTTGTCCGGGACCAAGCAGCATATCGAGCGGACGGTGAAGGATACCTTCTCGGCGGACGCCTTCCGGAATTTCGAAATGCTGTCGCCGACCTATTTCTCCACCGACGAGCGCAACCGGCCCTATCAGCTCAACGCAAAGAGCGCCCGCCAGCTGGACCGGACGTCCGAGGACGTCAACCTGGTGTCGCCGAAGGCCCGCATCCGGCTCGAGAAGGGCAACTGGGTGTCGGTCTCGGCCCGCAGCGGCATGTACAATCAGAAGAAGCAGATGCTGTCCCTGTCGGGCAACGTCTATCTGCTGCACGACGCGAACTATACCTTCCGGACCGAGCAGGCGATGGTGAACCTCAAGGAGAAGTCGGCCTGGGGCGACAAGCCCGTCTTCGCCAAGGGGCCGAAAGCAGTCATCCAATCGGAAGGATTCCGGGTCATCGACAAGGGCAACACCGTCATCTTCACCGGCAAGGCCAAGGTGATCCTGAACCTCGACAAGCAGGACATGAAGGACCTATCCGGCAAGCCGAAGGCCGGCCAATGAGCAGCGGTTCGGGGGCCTGGGTTCGCCGGTGCCGCAGTCTCGCCTTCGCTCTCGCTCTGGGGGTCGCCGCCGCGGCGCCTGCCGCCCACGCCCAGGGCGTCGGTCTGATGACCGGGTCGAAGCAGCCCGTCACCATCGAAGCCAGCAACGGCGTCGAGTGGCGCCAGAAGGAACAGCTCTATCTCGCGCGCGGCAACGCCACCGCGGTCCAGGGCAAGACCAAGATCCGCGCCAAGATCCTCTCGGCCCACTACCGCAAGACCAAGTCCGGCAACCAGATCTGGAAGGTCACCGCGAACGGCGACGTCACGATTACCACCGAGAAAGAGACGATCACCGCCCAGCGCGCGGTTTACATCATCGAAACCGGCGTGTTCACGCTGACGGGCAGAAACCTGAAGATGGTCACCGAGAAGCAGACCGTCACCGCGACCGACCGCATCCAGTACAACAGCAAGACCAAGATCGCCCACGTGGTCGGCAATGCGACCGTCATCGAGGACAAGAAGAAGGTCGAGGCCAACCGCTTCATCGCCTACATGGAGCAGGGCAAGGACGGCAAGACCGCCCTGCGCAAGGTCGACGCGGTCGGCAACGTCACGATCACGACCCAGACCGAAGTGCTTCGGGGCGAGCGTGGCGACTACAACGGCAAGACCAAGATCGCGACCCTGACCGGAAACGTGAAGCTCACCCGCTGCGACAACCAGCTCAACGGCGAGAAGGCGGTCGTCGACCTCAACACCGGGGTCAGCCGCATGGTGGGCAAGGTCCAGGGCGTGTTCGTTCCGCGTGAAGGCGAGGAGAAGCAGCGCCAGGGATGCGATACTCGCTCGCCGGTCTCCGAGAAGAAGACGGCGCCGACCAAGCAGAAGGCTGCGGCGTCGGAGAGCAAGCGTGTCGAGCGCGGCCGGGTCGGCGCGAGACCGTCCCTGCGCCTGCGCCGCACAAACTGAGAAAAACGTCGCTTGGCGGGCGCCTTTCGCGCTAAACCTCACCGTATGCGCAGCATGTCAGCGACCCACGGCCGCGTCCGATGACCGAGCAGCACGCCCCGGACAATGAGACGACCTCCACGGAAGCCCCGGCCCGGCTCGTCGCCGAGAACACCGGCCTGTCCGCCGAAGGCCTCGGAAAAAGCTTCAAGAAGCGTCCCGTGCTGCGGACGGTCAGCGTCCACGTCCAGCGCGGCGAGGCGGTCGGCCTGCTCGGCCCCAACGGCGCCGGCAAGACGACGTCCTTCTACATCATCACCGGCCTGATCCGCCCCGACTACGGCAACATCATCCTTGACGGGCAGGACATCACCGACCTGCCGATGTACCGCCGGGCGCGCATGGGCATCGGCTATCTGCCCCAGGAACCGTCCATCTTCCGGGGCCTGTCGGTCGAGAACAACATCCGCTCGGTGCTCGAAGTGGCCGAGCGGGACCGCGAGACGCGGGAGACGATGCTCGACGACCTGCTCGCCGAGTTTTCCATCACCCACCTGCGCAACACGCCCGCCATCGCCCTGTCGGGCGGCGAGCGGCGGCGCGTCGAGATCGCCCGGGCGCTGGCCTCGCACCCCAAGTTCATCCTGCTCGACGAGCCGCTGGCCGGCATCGATCCCATCGCCGTCGGCGACATCCGCGACCTGGTCTCGCACCTGAAGCACCGCGGCATCGGCGTGCTGATCACCGACCACAATGTCCGCGAGACGCTCGATATCGTCGACCGCGCCTACATCATCCACGAAGGCGTGGTGCTGATGGAGGGGTCGCCGTCGGACATCGTCGCCCACGAGGACGTGCGGCGCGTGTACCTGGGCGACAAGTTCAGCCTCTAGTCCCCCCGAACACGGCATGCCCGCGCCCGGTCCGTCCCTTCGCCTCCGCCAGGTCCAGCGCCAGTCCCTGACCATGACGCCGGCCCTGCAACAGTCGCTGCGGCTGCTGCAGCTCTCCGCCGACGAGCTCGGCGAGGCGGTCAAGGAGGCGATCGAGAGCAATCCCCTGCTCCAGCCGGAAAACGTCGAGATGCCGGCGCCTCAGCCCGAGCGGCCGCCCCGGCCGAAGCCGCACGGCGATCTCGGCTTCCGTCCGTACAATCAGCTGGCCGCCGCCCTTGGCGGCCGCCGGAGCGGCGCCAGGCCGGACAGCCAGAGCGATGGCGACATCGCGGAACCCGCCGGCGCGTCGATCAACGAGCTGCTGTCCGAGGAGATCGCCTTCGGCTTCGCCAGCGAGACCGAGCGCGAGGTCGCACAGATGTTGGCGGGCCTGCTCGACGAGGCCGGCTATCTGGCCGGTACGGTAGCCGACGTGGCCCAGGTCTGCGACGCGGACGAGGCGACGGTCGAGGCGGTGCTGTCGCGCCTGCAGTCGATTTTCGGTACCGGCCTGTTCGCCCGCACCCTGTCGGAATGTCTCGCGCTCCAGCTCGACACCCGGGGTGCGCTCGACGCGCCCATGCGGGCGCTGCTCGACAATCTCGAACTGGTCGCCGCCGGCCGGATCGACCAGCTCGGCCGCCTGACCGGGGTGGGAGAAGACCGGGTCGTGGAGATGATCGCCGAGATCCGGACCCTCGACCCGCGGCCGGGGCTCGCTGTCGGCGGCGCCACCGTCACCACGGTTGTCCCCGACCTATTGCTGTCGCGCTTTCGCGCGGGCACCGCCCTCGACCCCAGCCGCGCGGTTCGCGTCGGCGGGTGGATGCTGGAGATCAATCCGGAGCTTCAGCCGCGGGTCGGTATCGACGAAAGCCAGTACAGCGCGCTGCGCGAGGCGACCCGAAAGTCCGACGAACGAAGCTATCTGTCGGAACGGATGCGCGAAGCGCGGTGGCTGCTGCGCACCCTCGATTTCCGCGCAGCCGCCATTCTCAAGATCGGGGCCGCGATCGTGTCGCGCCAGGAGGGCTTCTTCGAGGACGGCGTGGAGGGCCTGCAGCCGCTGACCCGGCGCGAGGTCGCGGAGGCGGCCGAGGTGCACGAAAGTACCGTCAGCCGGGCGGTCACGGGCAAGTTCCTGGCCTCGCCGCAGGGGACCTTCGAACTCGACTGGTTCTTCTCGACCGCCATCCCGGACACGGCGGGAGGCCCACCCCATTCGGCCCGGCGCGTACGGCGGCGTATGTCGGAATTGATCAGGGCCGAAGACCGGCCACTCTCCGACGCTGCATTGGCGGAAATTCTCCATGACGAAGGCTTTGTCCTGGCCCGGCGGACGGTCGCAAAGTATCGGGAAACCTTGGGAATTGCGGCATCGGCCCAGCGTCGGCGATGGCGGCGGCTGCGCGCTGCCGAGGGACCCGGTTGACACCTTGACTCTGATCTGGGGCCTCACTATCGTCCGCGCCCACTCACATACCCGCCGCCGGAATTTGTCACGGAGAACCGGATCATGAAGCGGGCTCGAGTCAATCGTCCGATATACGGGAAATGCACTGCATGAAGGTCACGGTCACCGGCCGGCATATCGATGTCGGCCAGGCGCTGCGGCAGCACGTCGAGGAAGGACTGGACGCCATTGTGTCGAAGTATTTCGACAACGCGATGGATGCGTCGGTCACTTTCGAAAAGCAACAGATCCGGTTCCAGACCGACATCACGGTTCGCATCGGCCGCGGCATCCTCATTCAGGGCAGCGCCAGCGCCGACGACCCCTATGCGGCCTTCAACACGGCATCGGAGCATATCGCCAAGCGGCTGCGACGCTACAAGCGGCGCCTGCGCGATCATCACAATGCCGAAGCGAGAGAGGTTGAAGCGCTGCAGGCGCAGCAATATATCCTTGCACGTGAGGAAGACGCGGGCGACGGCGACGACAGCGCCGATGCAGGGGAGCCCGCCGTGATCGCCGAAATGCCCACGGACATCGAATCGCTGACCGTCGGCGAGGCGGTCATGCGTATGGATTTGGCAGATGCCCCTGCCATGATGTTCCGCAATGCCGCTCACGGCGGCCTGAACATGGTCTACCGCCGTCCGGACGGCAACATTGGCTGGGTCGACCCGCGCGGCACGCGCGAACGAACCCGGTAGTATCACCCCGAATCGCTACCGAATCGGTATAATTATGGACATAGTCGATCTCCTGACGCCCGACCGCGTAATTCCGCATCTTCGGGCCACCTGCAAGAAGCAGGCACTTCAGGAACTGGCCAAAAAGGCCGCAAGCATGACCGGCGTCGAGGAACGCACGATTTTCGACACGCTGCTCGAGCGCGAGCGCCTCGGCACCACGGGCGTCGGCGAAGGCATCGCGATCCCGCACGGCCGGCTCCGCGACATTGACCGGGTCCATGGCGTGTTCGCACGGCTGGACGACCCGATCGACTTCGAGTCGATCGACGATCAACCGGTCGACCTCGTGTTCCTGCTGCTCGCGCCGGAGGATGCCGGTGCGGATCATCTCAAGGCGCTCGCCCGGGTTTCCCGGCTGCTGCGCGATCCGTCGACGTGCAAGAAGCTGCGCGGCACGGAGAATGGCGACGCGTTGTATGCGCTGCTGACCGATTCGACGGCCAGCAAGGCCGCCTGAGCCATCGTTCCGCCGCACCGCTGGGCTCACCAGCGGCGGGCGCTTGTTTTCTTCCTGCTATCGAAACGGTGTCGGAGCGATCCTAGTGGACGCTCAGCGGCTCCAGGCCGTTCTGGCGAACGGTGGCCACCGCCACATCGCGGTCCGCGAGGATGGTCAGAAGCTCGCCGTCGGCGCCATGGATGGCAAAGCCGGCCATGCCGTCCTTCTCGACGGGCTTCACATAGGCGACGTCGCCGGAAAGAAACGCGGCGAAATCGTCCGGGCTGATGGTCGTGAACTTCTCTTCAGCATTCATCGTTCGATTCCTTTCTGCACCAACGCTCCCCGGCGTCACTCGGCCACCTTGCCGGTGGTCACGTCGATCGTTTCGGCCGCCCGGCGCGTGCCGGAAGCGAGGCCGTCGCGGATCTCGACCGTGCGGACCCGGTCCTCGACCAGAGGCCGCTGCAGATCGATGTTGAGCAGGCCGCTGTCGAGCCAGGCGCCGGTCACCTCGATGCCTTCCGCGAGCACGAAGCTACGCTGGAACTGGCGCGCGGCGATGCCGCGGTGGAGATAGATCCGGTCCTTGTCGTCGACTTGCTTGCCGCGAATGACCAACTGATTCCCTTCGACCACGATGCTCAGGTCGTCCATCGTGAACCCGGCGACCGCCAGGCTGATGCGCAGCTCGTTTTCCGAGGTCTGCTCGATGTTGTACGGCGGATAGCCGTCGCTGGACGCCTTGGAGACGCGGTCGAGCGCCCGCTCGAACTGGTCGAATCCCAGCAGAAACGGACTGTTGAAGAGAGACAGGCGAGACATGGGCGCACACTCCTCCTCATGAGCGAGTTGCTCCGGCCTGACGGCCGGCCGGGGCCCGGCAATCGGCGCCCCGTGATCTCCGTCCGAGTCGTTTCGATCCTTGTCGGCATCGAAGACGAGTTTGGGCGGTCTTGGACTGACCCTGAATGTGGGGATTGCCCAATAATCGATCAAGGGGGCTTCGGCGACCATCGTCTACCTGCCTGTATGGTGGTGGAGGGTCAGTTCTGGACCAGATCCAGCAGATCGTCGCTGTAGTAGCTCTCGACCTCGTCGTAGATGGTCTCGTCCAGGATCGAGGACTCGTCCTCGGGAAGATCCAGCAGAAGATCGTCTGTGTTCGTCGGTTTGAAGGTCATCTCTTTGCCTCCTGTTCCAAAGCATGACGCATTGGAACCGTTTTCGATGAAGCCGACAGTGACACCGATCACATGAAAAGATGGTTAACAACGGGTTCACAAACCGTTCACGTACAAAAAGGGCGGCGCCGTCTCCGGCACCGCCCCTTGACCCGATCGGCTGCGCCGGAAGGCGTCAGCTCAGCGGCAGCATGATGTGCTCCCGGAACGCGGGACGCTCCTGGAGCCGGGCGTGCCACCCCTCGAGGTTCGGCTGGGACCCGCGGTCGATGTCGAGCTGGGAATAGCGCCAGCACATCGCCCCGACAGGAATGTCGCCCATGGTGAAGGTATCGCCGGCGACGTAGGCCCGCCCCGCGAGGGCCTTGTCGAGGATGCCGAAGCAATCGACCAGCTTCACGGCATTCTCGTTGATTGCCTTCATGTCGCGTTCCTCGGGCGGCGTCCGGACGAGGCCCCAGAAGACCGGCAGCATCGCCGCCAGGAGCGTCGTCTGGACCCAGTCCATCCACTGGTCGCCCAGCGCGCGGGTCGCGGGATCTTCCGGCCACAGGGTGCCGGCGCCGTATTTGGCGGCAACGTAGCGGGTGACGGCGTTCGATTCCCAGATCACCAGATCGCCATCGACCAGGGTCGGGATGCGGCTGTTCGGGTTCATCGCCTTGTATTGCGGCGTATCCAGCCCGCCGAACTCGCCCCCGACATCCTTGCGCTCGAACGGCTGGCCGACTTCACCCAGCGCCCACAGGGGCTTCTGGACGTTGACCGAATTCTTGCGTCCCCAAACGGTGATCATGCTGTCTCCCCAATCCTTGATTTCAGTCGGTGTCATCCGGCGCCGGTTCCCGGGCTTGGGTCCGCTCCGCCAGCAGGCGCGACGCCTCGTCGGCCGCCGCGATCGTGCGCGCGATGATATCGGCCCGCCGGTCGGCATCCAAGCGGGACAGGG
>CAMYMQ010000309.1 GCA_947259335.1 uncultured Alphaproteobacteria bacterium
GTGTTCGCGTCGGTCGCGGTGCCGTCGCTGGCCGCCAGCCTGATCAAGGTGACGCTCGGCCGCATCCGCCCCCGGGTCTTCTTCTATGACGGCAGCTACGGCTTCGCGCCGCTGTCGTTCGGCATCGACGCCAACGCGCTGCCGTCGGGGCACAGCACCGTGGCCGCCGGACTCGCGACCGGGCTGGCGCTGATCTGGCCGCGCCTGTGGCCGGCGTGGCTCGCCTTCGCCCTGCTGATCGCCGCCAGCCGGGTGGTCACGACCGTCCATTATCTCGGCGACGCCGTTGCCGGCTTGTGGCTCGGATCCTTCGTCGTGCTGGCGCTGGCGATGGTGTCGCGGCGCCGAGGCCTTGATATAGTCACCCTTGATTTCGACCATCGCGGCCGGCCACGGCGCGCCGCCGGTCCAACCCCGGCCTGACGGAAGCGACAATGCGGAAGATCCTGATCGGCGCGACTTTCGGCCAGGCGTATGGCTTGACCTTCGGCAACCTGGGCCTGTTCGCCCGGGTCGCGGCGATACCCTTTCTGCTGATCGTCGCCATGAACCTGGCGGTCGCCTTCTTCGCGCAGCCGAAGCCGCCCGGCTGGGTGCCGATCGCCGAGCAGGTGCTCAGCTTCATCATCCAGGTTCCGCTGCTGACGTCGTGGCACCGCTTCGTCCTGCTGCCGCGCGAGCGGGCGCTGCCGACGATGGGCTTCAACTTCACCGTCCGGGAGATCCGGTTCTCCGGCTATCTGCTCATGATGACCATGAGCCTGAGCATCCCGCTGCTCTTCGTGAGCGCGGCGGGGCAGAATGTCGGCGCGGCGGCGCAGAATGTCGGCGCGGCGACGCAGAATGTCGGGGCGGCGGTGCTGTTCTTCCTGGTGCTCGTGATCGTGCTGATCCTGGTCTGGTCGCGGCTGTGCCTGGTGTTTCCGGCGTCGGCGGTCGGCGACCCGGTCCGCCTGGCCGATTCGTGGCGGATCACCAAGGGCAACGGGTGGCGGATCTTCTGGCTGACGATCCTGCTCGGCCTGCCTTTCGTCGGCATGATGATGGGCGTGGGGATGATCCTGGGGTCGATCGTCCTGGCGACAAAGAACCCGTCGGCACTGGCTTATATGAGCATTCCAATGACCATCTTGGCGATCGGGTTCGCCGGGGTCAGCGCCGCGGCCCAGTCGGTCGTCTACAGGGACCTCACCGATTACGATCCGGCCACGTTCGAGCCGGCCTGAGGTTTACTCGGCGGCGCGCGCCGCTGCAGCCTGCGGGGCTGCGAAGTCCCGGTCGTGGGTCAGCGACGGCACCCGCCGGCGGGCCTTGTCGACCTCGGCCGGATCGATCTCGGCGAAGGTCAGCCCCTCGCCTTCGCCGCCGTCGGCGAGCACCTCGCCCCAGGGCGCCACGATCAGCGAATGGCCATAGGTCCTGCGGCCCTCGGCATGTTCGCCCCACTGGGCCGGGGCGATGACATAGCAGCCGGTCTCGATGGCGCGGGCGCGCAACAAGACATGCCAGTGGGCCTTGCCCGTGGTCACGGTGAAGGCGGACGGCACGGTCAGGAAGGACGCGCCCGCCTGGGCCAGCGACCGGTAGAGATAGGGAAAGCGCAGGTCGTAGCAGACCGTCATCCCGAGCGTGCCCCACGGCGTCTCGGCGCTGACCGCCTCCGCACCGGGCTCGATCGTGTCCGACTCGCGATACCATTCGTCGTCGCGCAGGTTGACGTCGAACAGGTGCAGCTTGTCGTAGCGGGCGGCGACCGCGCCGTCCGGGCCGATCAGCAGCGACCGGTTGGCGATCTTGCCCGACGGCAGCTTGATCGACAGCGAACCGACCAGCAGCCACACGCCGGCCTCCGCCGCGACCTCCCGGAAGGCGGCGAGGCCGGGATGGCTCTCCTCCGGCTGCGCCTTGCGCACGGCGGCGGCAGCCACCGGCTCGATCATGGTGCAGTTCTCGGGCAGGGCGACGAAGTCGGCGCCTTCCTCGGCCGCGCGCCGGATGAAGCGCGAGGCAGTCTCGATATTGGGCGCGAACTCGCGCCCGGCCGTCAGCTGGACACAGGCGGCCCTGAACGTCACGCTCAGGCTCCCGCCTGGAGCAACGGGTCGAGCTTGCCGGCGCGCTCGAGCGCATAGAGCTCGTCGCAGCCGCCGACATGGGTCTTGCCGACCCAGATCTGGGGCACCGACGTACGTCCGGCCTTGTCCGCCATCTCGCGCCGCTTGGCCCGGTCGAAGGTCACGTCGATCTCGTGGAACTCGACGCCCTTGTCCGACAGGAGCCGTTTTGCGGCGTGGCAGAAACCACACATGCCGGTGGTGTAGATCGTGACTTTTGCCATGGTTGGCCGTTTGCCTCGAATCCGTGTTTTCGCAGGTGCGAGACAATTATGTGCGCACTGCCGGGGCGCTTGTCCAGATGCCCGTTCAGTCGGTGCCGCCCTCGACGATCTCTTCCAGTTCGAGGAGGTCGGGGATGAACAGGCCGTGGCCCCGCTTTTCGACCACGCCGTTGCGCGACAGGTTGCCGATCGCGCGGGCCACCGTCTCGCGGGTCGTGCTGGCCCGGCTGGCGAGTTCGGAATGGGTCGGCAGCTTCGGGATCTCGGCTTCGAACGTCTCCTCGTTGAACGCCGCGCGGGCCATGCGCAGGAGCTCCGAATAGACGCGCGAATAGGCGCTTTGCGTGCTCAGGTCCATGATCCGGTCGGTCGACCCGCGGATGATGGTGACCAGCCGCTGCAGGATCGCGAAGGCGAAGGCGGGATAGTCGTGGACGCTCTTCCGGAACACTTCCGGCGACAGCGACGCGATCATCGATTTCTCGAGCGCGACCACGGTCGCCGACCGGGGCTTGCCGTCGATCGCCGCCATCTCGCCGAAAAAGCCGCCGGCCTCGATATCCGCATAGCTGACCTCGCGGCCGGACATGGAGAAGTTCACGACGCGCACCGCGCCGCTGACGACGAAGTAGACGTCGCCCGGGTCGCTGTCGCGGTCGATGATCTGCTCGTTGCGCGCATATTCGCGCCAGGCGCAGCGCTTCTCCAACTCGCGGCGTTCGGCTTCATCCAGGTCGGCGACGATCACGACCTGGTCCAGCGTAAAGGCTGCGTCCGCGGCCATCGGCGGCGTCTCCCCCTGTTCAGAACCCCGGCGGGAGTTTAGCGGGATTCGCGATGGGCCGGTCAATATTCGTCGCGGCCGTCGGCCCGGCCGGCCGCTAGTCGATCATGCCCGGGCGAACGACCCGGGCGAGGACCAGCACGTCGACCCGGGCGGCGCCGCCGCGCAGGAGCGCCTTCGAACAGGCCTCCGCGGTCGCGCCCGTGGTCATGACGTCGTCGACGAGGACGACATGCCGCCCCGCCAGGAGGTCCCGCCGCTCGGGATTGACCTCGAACGCGCCGCGCACGTTCAGCGCCCGCTGCCGGGCGGTCAGGCCGCCCTGGGTCGGGGTCCGGCGTTTGCGGACCAGCAGGTCGGGGGCGAAGGCGGGCTCGCCCATCGAGGCCAGCGACTGCGCGAGCAGGCCCGCCTGGTTGAAACGGCGGCGCACCAGCCGGGTCCAGTGCAGCGGCACCGGCGCGATCAGGTCGGCGCCGGTCATCAGCTCGCGGCCGGCCCGGGCCATCCA
>CAMYMQ010000310.1 GCA_947259335.1 uncultured Alphaproteobacteria bacterium
CCGGATACTTGCCCAGGTTGGCGTAGGCCGTGCCCCGGTCGTAGTAGCTCCCCGCCGACGGCGCCAGCTTGATCGCCTGGTCGAAGTCCGCGATCGCCTGCTCGTAGCGCTTGAGATGCGCGTAGGCGATCCCCCGGCTGTAGAACGCCGCAGGGTCCCGAGGCGACAGCTTCAGTGCCGCGTCGAAGTCCGAGATCGCCTCCGAATACGAACCCAAGTTCGCGTGGGCCGTGCCGCGGTTGTAGTGGCTCGCCGCATGCTTCGGCTTCAGATGGAGCGCGGTGTCGAAATCCGCGATCGCCTTGCGAAACTGTTTCAGGTTGGCGTGCGCCGTGCCCCGGTTGAAAAAGGCGCCGGCATTCCGCGGGTCGATCTCGACCGCTTGATCGAAGTCGAGGATGGCTCTGGGGAACTGCTTCAGGCTCGCATAGGCGATGCCGCGATTGTAGAGCGCGGCGGCGTCGTTCGGATTGAGGTTGATCGCCTCGTCGTAGTCCGCGATCGCCTTCTGAAACTGCTTGAGGCTCGCGTAAGTGGTGCCGCGGTTGTAGTGGGCGGCGGCTTCGCCGGGCGAGAGCTCGATCGCGGTCCCGAAGTCCTCCAGGGCCTTCTCGGGCTGGCCGAGTGTCGCGTAAATGGTGCCGCGATTATAGTAGGCGTTCGCGTCCTTCGGGTTCAGCACGAGCGTCTGGTCGAAATCCTCGAGAGCCTTGTCGAATTGCTTGAGGTGGGCCTGGATGGTGCCGCGCCTGAAATAGGCCTTGGCGCTGCGCGGATTCAGCTCGATCGCCTTCTCGAGATCCGCGATCGCCTCCTTGTATTTCTTCAGATCGATGTAGGCCTCGCCGCGGCTGAAATGGCCGGCGCTGCTCCGGGGATCCAGTTTCAGCGTCTTGTCGAAGTCGCGGATCGCCTCTTCATGCTTTCCCAGAGAGGCGTAGATCTGCCCCCGCTTGAGGAAGATGCCGGGATCCCGTGGACTGAGGCCGCTCGCCCGATCAAAGTCCGCAATCGCCTCTCGATACTGCTTGAGCTCCGCGAACGAGCTGCCGCGCCGGATATAGGCGCCTGCGTTGCGGGGATTGATCTCGATGGCCTTGCCGAAGTCGGCCACCGCCTTCCGATGGCGTTTCAGCGCGGCCCGCGCCTTGCCCCGTCCCAGATAGGCATCGGCATAGGCCGGATCGATGCCGATCGCCTGATCGAAGTTGGCGATCGCCCGTTCGAAGTCCCTGAGCTTGGCGAAGGCGTCTCCGCGCAGGTAGACGGCGACCGCGTCATGCGGCCTGAACTTCAGCGACTGGTTGAAGTCGGCAATAGCTTTGCGGAACTGGTCCAACCGGGCATGAGCGACGCCCCGATGGTAATAGACCGCGCCATCGCCCGGCCCCAGGTCGACCACCTTGCCGAAATCGGCAATCGCCCGCTCGAACTGTTCGAGATCCGCATAGGCCCTGCCCCGGCCGAAATAGGCGGCGGACAGACGCGGCGCGAGCTCGATGGCGGTATCGAAGTCGTCAATCGCCTGCTTGTATTTCTTCACGCTCGCAAAGGCGGCACCGCGCGCGTAGTGGGCGCCGGCGTGACGCGGGGCAAGCTCCAGGGCCTTGTCGAAGTCCGGAATCGCCTTTTCGAACAGCTTCAGGCGGGCATAGGCCGCACCCCGGCTGCGATAGGTCGCGGCGTCGCGCGGATCGATGTCGATCGCCTTGTCGAAATCGGCGACCGCGCGGCCGTGCCGCCCCAGGCGAGCCTGGGCGGTACCCCGGTTGAAATAGGCGGCGGCCCGGCGCGGACGCAGGTCGATCACCTGACCGAAGTCGGCGACCGCCTTTTCGTGTTCGCCCAGCCGGGCATGCGCTTCGCCCCGGCCGAAGTAAGCCGCGGCATAGCGCGGATCCAGGCCGATCGCCCGCTCATAGTCGGCGATGGCCTTTCGATACTGCTCAAGCTTACGGTGGACCTCGGCCCGGCCGAACAGCGCAAGGGCATCGCGCGGGTCCAGGCGGATCGCTTCCCCAAAGTCGGCGAACGCCTTGGGATGCTGCCCAAGCCGGAAATGCGCCCCGCCCCGGCTGCGGTACGCGGCGGTGTGGCCAGGAGAGAGATTGATTGTGGCATCGAAGTCGGCGATCGCTTTCGGATAGCTCTTGAGCCGCGTGTAGACGACGCCGCGATCGTAATGGGTGCCGGCGTGACCCGGGCTCAGGGCAAGCGCCTTGTCGAAATCCGCGATCGCTTTCCTGAAGTGCTTCAGGCTGGCGTGAGCGGCGCCCCGGCTGCGATAGGCGACGACCTCATCGGGGGTAAGCTCGATGGTCCTGTCGAAGTCGGCGACCGCTTTCTGGTAGCGCCCGAGCCGGGCCTGAGCCCGGCCCCGCTTGTAATAGGCGGCGGCGTGCCGGGGCCGCAACTCGATCACCTTGTCGAAATCCGCCACCGCCCGGTCGTGCTCGCCCAGGCGCGCCTGGACGTCTCCCCGCCCGAAATAGGCGGCCACATAGCGCGGATCGAGGGTGACCGCCTGCGCATAGTCCTCGACCGCCTTGCGGTATTGCTTCAGCCGGCGGTGGACCTCGCCCCGGCCGTAGAAGGCGAGCGCGTCGCGCGGATCGAGGCGGATCGCATTCCCATAGTCGGCGAATGCCTTGGGGAATTGATCGAGCCTGAAATGCGCGCGGCCCCGGTGCCGGTACGCGGCGGCATAGCGCGGCCTGAGGTCGATCGCCGCATCCAGATCGGCAACCGCCTTTTGGAAGTCGCCCTTTCGGGCGAAGGCAACCGCGCGGTCGAAGTGGGTGCCGGCGTGACGCGGGCCCAGCTCAAGGGCCTTGTCGAAGTCCGCGATCGCCTTGCCGAACTGTTCCAGGCTGGCGTAGGCCGCGCCCCGGCTGCGGTAGGCGGCGGCATGGCGCGGCGCGAGGCCGAGGGCCTTGTCGAAATCGGCGATCGCCTTCGCGAACCGTCGTAGGCGAACCTGCGCCGTACCGCGGCTATAATAGGCGGCGGCATCGCGCGGCCGCATGTCGATCACCTTGGTGAAATCCTCGACGGCCTTGGCGTGCGCGCCGAGCCGGGCGTGGGCGCGGCCACGGGCCAGATACGCCGCCGTGTAGCGGGGATCGAGACCGATGGCCCGGTCGAAGTCGCCAACCGCCTTCCCATACCGCCGAAGCGCAGCATATGCCGTCCCCCGGCTGAAATAGGCGGCGATATGGTCGGGCTCGACCCCAATGGTCTGATCGAAGCTCGCGATCGCTTCCTGCACTCGCGTCATATGCCAGAAGGCCTTGCCCCGTCCGAACAGCGCCGCGGCGTATCGGGGATTCAGGTCCAGCGCTTTGCCAAACTGTTCGAGCGAACGGGCATAGTGCCCGAGTGCGGCCAGGGACTGGCCCCGCTGGTGATAGGCGCGCGCGTCCTTCGGCGTCAGTTCGACGACCCGGTCGAAATCCGCGATCGCCCGGGCGTGATCTCCCAGATTGGCGTGGGCCCGGCCGCGGCTGAAATAGGCGGCGGCCGAATTCGGCGTCAGGGCGACCGCCTTGTCGAAATCCGCAATCGCCTGCTGGAACTGCTTCAGCCGCGCAAAGGCCGTCCCGCGTTCGCGGTAGGCCCCGGAATCATCCGGCTTCAGTTCGATGGCCTTGTCGAAGTCGGCGATGGCGTCGCGGTACTTGCGCAGCGCCGCACGGGCCCGGCCGCGGAATGCATAGGCCTCGGCAGACCGCGGGGTGAGCCGGATCACCTGATCGAAGTCGGCAACTGCCCGCCGGTATCGCTTGAGACTGAAATGCGCGTCGCCTCGTTCACGATAATGCGCGGCGTCGCGCGGGTTCAGCCGGATGGCCTGGTCGAAATCCGAGATTGCCTTCTCGAAGTCTTCCTGCAGCCGGAAGACCGAGGCCCTGCTCGCGAACGCGATCGCAAGATCCGGGCGCAACCGGATCGCCTGGCCAAAGTCGGCAATCGCCTTCGGATACTGTTTGAGACCGCGATAGGCATTGCCCCGGCCCAGATGGGCGGTCGCGTCGCGCGGCCTGAGGCGAAGCGCCCGGTCGAAATCGCGGATCGCCGCGGCAAACTTGGCCAGCCTGTTTCGAGACGAACCCCGCCGCACGTAAAGGCGAGGATTGCGGGGATTGAGGCCGATCGCCCGACCGAAGTCCGCCTCGGCGTCCTGGTGCCGGTCCAGTTTTGCGAGGGTCACGCCGCGGTTGAAATAGGCGGTGGCATCGCGACGGTTCAGTTCGATGGCCCGGTCGTAGCTGGCAAGCGCCGCGCGGTAGTCGCCGAGATTGGCGTAGGCCAGACCCCGGTTGTAGTGGGCCGCGGCGAAGGTGGGGTCCAGCTTGGCGGCCTGATCGAAATCGCTGATCGCCAGTTCGTATCGGTTCAGGTTGTAGTAGGCGATGCCTCGGTTGAGGTAGGCAATGCGATCCTTGGCATCGATCCCGAGGGCGGCCTTGAAGTCCGCGATCGCCTTTTCGAAATCGTTGAGCGCGGCGTGGGCAATGCCCCGTTTCGTATAGGCTTGAGCATATTTCGGGCTCAATTCGAGGGCCTGGTCGAGATCGGCGATCGCCTTCTGGTACTCGTCCAGCTTGAGGTAGGCGCTGCCGCGTCCAAAGTAGGCTGCCGCATAGCGGGCTGCGAGGTCGATAGCGCTTGTGAAATCGGCGATCGCCTTCTGGTTCTGGTCCAGTTGGGCAAGTGCCTTGCCGCGCTGAAAAAAGAGAAAGGCCTTTTCGGCGCCCTCCTGCCGGGACCGCGCCAGCAACCAGGAACACGCCGCCACGGCCTTGGCCGGTTCAGAGCCCGCGCAGGTCTTCAAATTCTGATTGAACGTCTGGGCCGAGGCCGTCAGTCCCGGCGCGAGAGCGAGCAAGCCTGCGAGAGCGAACGCGGGAAGCAGCTTCAGTGCGGGACCGGCAAAGGCATCGACGAAGCAGCGGGCGCCGCCCCAGATTAATTCAATTATAAGTGGAAAATAGGAACGGGAGCCGGTGATGTCGATTGTAGACTCCCGTGAAGACAAGCGGAACATGCGCATTGTAAGCGCTTCAACTGTTGCGACTTGCCCCCGTCGATATCAAAGGCTCAATTCGGGGCACCCTCAACGGTAAACGCTTGTTAACCATAAATATGATCGAAACATGTTGTAATTTTGCCACACGCCAACGGATGACACCCACTTGCCGGCTCGACGGCGTCGATCGGCGCCGGGCGACCGCCTTCTCTACAATCATTACGGGATAGAATGGCCTTCGATCACTGCCGCGCCGGCTTCCTCTCGCTGGTTTCCCCTTGATGGGGATGACACCGTCCCTTCCCACCCTGTCCGGACCCGTTGATACGGGAAGCCGGTCACTAAAGCGGTGACGCGACGGAATTCAACGAACCGCGCGTATATCGAGATGTGGAAGCCATCAGCCATATCGCATCAACGGGAGCCCCCATGAAATTCACCCCTCTCCTCGCCGCGGCGGCTATCACCGGCGGCCTTCTTGCCGCCCAGCCGGCTGCCGCCTCGCCTCCGTCAAAGCCGTGCACGGATGCGGCCGAGAGTTCATGGATGAGCATGGATACCGCGAAGGCGAAACTCACCGCCGCCGGCTACACGGTCCGGCGCATGAAGATCGCCATGCGTTGCTTCGAGGCCTATGTCGTCAAGGACGGCAAGCGCCTGGAACTGTTTCTCGACCCGGTATCGGGCGCGGTCGTCGAAACCCGCGAAAACTAGGCATCAGGCGATGAACGACGGCGAGCGATCCGTGACTCCGTCGACCGGTCCCACGCGACCCGAGAGCGTGAGGGTATGGGATCCCCTGGTGCGGATCTTCCACTGGTCGCTCGTCGTCGCCTTTATCGTCGCCTACGCAACGCACGAAGACGGCTTTTCCGCCACTCACCTGACGGCCGGCTACATCATCGCGGGGCTGGTCGTGTTCCGGCTTCTCTGGGGCTTTGTCGGCAGCCGCCACGCGCGCTTTGCCGATTTCGTCAAAGGGCCGCGGGCGACCCTCGGCTATCTGCGCGGCCTCCTCACCCGGAACGCACCGTCAACGCTCGGCCACAATCCGGCAGGCGGCGCCATGGTGCTCGTCCTGCTCCTGCTGTTGGCCGTCATCAGCCTCTCCGGCTGGGGCATGACCACCACGGCCTTCTACGCCAGCGCGACGCTCGAGGGCATCCACGAGACGGCAGTCAATCTCACGCTTGTCGCCATCGCCCTGCACCTGCTCGGAGTGATCGCATCGAGCATCGCCCACCGGGAAAACCTCGTCCGTGCGATGATTACCGGGCGGAAGAAATCCGCTCCTGCGGCCAGACACTGACGGCGCGGCCAGACACCTCGGCGTCAGGTCGCCGCCGCCGATCCAGACGTCACAGCACCTCGCTCAGCCGCGTCCAACAGTTCGCCGACCGTCCTGCCGGGGCCGAGCCAGTCTCCCGCGTCGGCGGCGTCGCGCACGACCATTGTTGAAATGCTGCAATAGTCGGTCAGCGAGATGAACATGCGCAGCAGGCCGAAGGTAACGTCGGAGCCGACCACCGCGAGCCATTTGCTCTCGCCCCAGTTCGGCGCGATGGCCTGCACCAGTACGGCGACCATTCGAATGTCTGCCCCGCTCAGCTCGAGCTCCGCAGACCTGAGATCGCAGATCGCGCGAAGACCCGGTCGAAATTCGGGATGCTGCGACATCTGAGAATATCCGTTCCGGATATCGTCGAAATCGACGCGCCCCGAATAGCGAACGACGAACACCCCCATCTCAACATCCAATGTCACGGAATCGAGCACCGGTCGCGCGTCGCTATAGGGTTCGTTGGGCCGGCCCCAACAGAAGAGCCGGCGCGGGACACGATGAAGTCACCAGGAGAAACCTGTTCGGGGCCGTCGACTTCCCCATGGTAGCACGACACACGGCGCGAAACACCTACTGCGTGTTTTTCGGCGGCACGGCGCCGTACACTCAAACCGACCGGACACCGCCGCCCGAGAGACCGGTTCAGGGCACCGTTTCGAGATCCGAGAGGCAAGCCGAGACGAAGCCGTCGAGGTCGCCGCCGGGGAAGAGGAAACTCGGCAGGCCTGCCGCATCCGCTGCTTCCAGGTCGCTGGCCTTGTCTCCAATGAGAAAGCTGCCCGTTCGGTCGATGGGCCACTCGGCCATCGCTTGCAGCAACATCCCCGGCGCCGGCTTGCGGCAATCGCAGGCCTGCCGATAGGGGCCAACACCTTCGGTCGGGTGATGCGGGCAATAGAAGAATGCGTCGACATGCGCCGCCGACCCGGCAAGCCGCCCGTTGATCCATCGGTGCAGCGTTTGAACGGTCTCCTCGTCGTAGTATCCGCGAGCGACTCCCGCCTGGTTGGTCACCACGAAGACGAAATAGCCCGCGTCGTTGAGCCGCGCTATGGCGCGCGCGGCTCCGTCGACCCACTCGATCTGGTCTGGCCGGTGGACATACCCTCCGTCCTTGTTGAGAACCCCGTCCCGGTCCAGGAACACGGCCGGACGCCGGGACCATGACCCGACGGTCCGGGTGGCGCGCTCGAAGTCTTCCGGTGTTCCGATGTCCAGAAAGCGTCCGGGCAAGGCGATGCCCGCCAAACGTCCTTCCGCGGTCAATGCCGGGAAAATGTCGTGTTCGAGCGAGCAGTTTCCCTCCGACAACCGGTCGAGAAGGCTCCGGTCCAGCCAATAGATGCCGCCATTGATATAGCCGGGCCGCGCGTCGACCTTTTCCGTAAACGACAGGACGCGTCCGTCTTCGGCGATCTCGACACGACCGTATCTGGCTGTGTCGGCAAGCTCGCGCAGGGCGATACGACCGATGACGCCTTCGGCCAGTGGCGGCGCCGTAACCCGGAGAAGATTGACGTCGAACCAGGAGTCGCCGTTCATCAACAGGAAGCGATCGTCAAGATATCGGCCCGCGTACCGGATCGCACCGCCGGTTCCTGCCGGGCTCGGCTCCTCGACATAGATCAGCCGCACCCCGAAGCGCTCCCCTCCTCCAAGCCGGCTCCTGAAGGGCTCCGCGGACGGGCCGACCAGCAGGATCACCTCCGTGACGCCATGGCGCTTCAATTCGAAAAGAAGATGTTCGATGAACGGCCGCCCGGCGACGGTGAGCAACGGCTTGGGCGTTTCCCTGGTACGCTCCCCCAAACGGGTGCCCTTGCCGCCGGCGAGGATGACGGCCTGAAGTCTGCATTCCGTCATCCTAGGCGGCCGAACGTGTCGGCAAACCAGCTGCCCCGACTAGTTCCCGACGCGCAAGAAGTCCCCGCCGACCGCCCGCGCGCAAATCGAACGCACCTGTTTCTGGCAGTCCTGCAGTTTGCGGGCCGAGCATTCCCGTTCGAGGCGCTGACACATCTCGACCTTTGGATCCGGTTCGGGACTGGGCGACATCCCAAACCACCACACGGTGCCGGCAAGCACCGCTCCGGCCAGGCAACAGACAAATATCTGCGGTTTGGACATCGAGCCCTCGCTGAGCGCGACTCATCGCAACCATGATACCAAATCCGGGCGTCGACATGTCGATATTCTGCGCCCCCGGACCTCCGTGAGACCCAGGCCCCGGACAGGCAGCCGTTTCGAGGCGCCCGACATCAGCAGGTCAGGTTTGAGATCTGTCCGCCGGGCAAGGTCGTGCTGCACAGAATGGCCTTGCGCCAGTTCGCCCCGTCCAGATTGGCCTGCCGCAAATCGGCATAGCGGAGGTCCGTTCCCGTCAGGTCCGCGAAA
The DNA here is from genome assembly GCA_947259335.1 of uncultured Alphaproteobacteria bacterium. GTDB lineage: Bacteria > Pseudomonadota > Alphaproteobacteria > Bin65 > Bin65 > CAMYMQ01. Next base: position 8,766 of record CAMYMQ010000310.1, read on the forward strand.
CGCAGGTTTGCCCCCACGAGATTTGCCCCGCTCAGATTTGCGCCGTTGAGCTTGGCGTTCGAGAGATCCGCGCCCGCGAGATTCTTCTCCGCGAAATTTGCCTTCGACAGATCGCACCCCGAACACCGCTTCGACTCGAGGAAACGCTTGAGTTGAGCGGGATCCGCGGCATGGGCCGTCACGGACAGAAGGGCGACGAGGATCACACAGAACCAGCCGAAGCGAAGCATGACCAAACCTCTCTCCCATACAGGATCCCGGGCAGACGGCCGGCAGGCCACAGAAGACCGGCCCCGGCGGCCCGCTCCTACTGTTTCAATTTGGTGACCGTCCCAATGTATTTCAGGTCGATCTGCAGGAAGAACCTTTCCCGATTCCCGATCGACTGGTCTTCGAACTTGTGACGCTGATAGCTGAGGCGCACCCGGCAACATTCGTTGCGGTATTCGACGCCTCCCTGCCATTCGAGCAATCCGTTACCCCGCAAATCATAGAGTGCCCCCCCGAAGACGGTCCAGGTCGAGGTGACCTGAGATCTCGCGCCCAGGCGGATCTGATGCGCCTCGGTGATCGGGTCGGAGCGAAATGTGGTGAAATAATCGTAGACGCCGGTGAGCCGGAACTCGGGCACGCCCGCCTGGAACCCGAACTGCGAACGGCTGAGCGTTTTGTCCTGGATGTTGTACTGGAAGCGGTAGGTGGCGCTGCCGTACCGGCTGGCCTGGACGCGCAGCATGCCGACGATGTCCGAGAGACCCTGGCGAATGCCCAGGACACGGTCCGCCACGACGGTGCGGTCCAGCTGGAAGCTCTGTCCCAGGAAGGCCTCCGCCGACCACGGGCGCGTCGAATTCAGGCTGACGTTGAGGCCATAGGCCACCCGGGTTCCGGTCTCGACCCGGTCGCGGCCGGACCGCGGCTGGATGGCGAACAGCGATGACTGGTCGAGCTCGCCCGACAGCGAGTCCTCATTCGGTATCTTGTCCTGGGAGAGCGAGACCGGCACGGAGATCAACGAGGCCCGCGGAGCCATGACCAGTTGATAGCTGCCCAGTTGCTTGACGAACGGGTACCGCCAGTTCACCTGGAACTCCGGATAGAAGCGCGTCGCCGAACCGTCGTAGACCTGCCCGTTGGAAAGGCCGAGGTCGCGCGAATAGTAGAAGTCGCCCCAAAGGTTCGCGACGGCATCGACGACCTGGCCGCCGAAGTGCGTATCCGGCAGACGCCAGCCGACCCGGCCCGAAAGCCGATAGCTGTCCGCCCCTTCATCGCGGCTCAGCCAGCGTGTATAGGCCGATGCGCGCCATCTTCCGAGATCGCCGTTGGGCTTGCCCCAGGTATCGAATTCGATGTTGGGATAGACGGCGGGCGTGGTCTTCTCGTCGTCACCAGCGCGAAGCCCCTGAAACGACCAGCCTTCGACGTTCAGATAACTGCGGTCACTGAAGCGCTCGGCCCAGACCCGGCTCTTGAGCGATTCCGCGGTCGAAATGTCGTAGAGGCGAAGGTAGGTCTTGTCGCTGGCGCGAAAGATGTTGGCGCCGACCCGCCAGTTGTCGTCGAGATCGTAGCGGAATTTGGCGAACAGATGGCCGCGCGTCTCGCTGCCCGATATGGGATTGTTGTTCTCGTCGCGGCGGCGGGCAAAATTGTAGCTGCCCGACACGACCAGCCCGCCCTTGTCGAACTGGCGCCGGTACTCGGCGAACAGCGCGAGCCGTTCCTTCTGGCTGACCATGGGGGTCAGGGTGAGGTCTTCCCTGTCGTTGAAGACGAAGTAGTAGGGCATCTGGACGAAGTAGCCGAGCTTGCTGTCCATGCCGTAGCTCCACGCCAGCCAGCCGGTCGCGCGGTCGACGGTGGGATCCGGGTGCTTGTAGTACGGCGTGTAGATGATCGGAACGCCGAACACTTCCAGCCAGGCATTCTTGTAGATGAACTTCTTCTGGGCCTCGTCATGGATCAGGGTCTGCGCCTTGATGCGCCAGAGCGGAGGAGAGTTCGGCGCGTCCTTGCAGATCTTGCAGGGCGAAAAGATCACCTTGCGCAGGCGTTTCTGTTTGCCGATATCGGTGACGCCTGACTTCGCGGCGGCCTTGGAACCGTCGGACAGCAGCATCCGGAGGTCCTTGACGACATATTTTTTAAGGTCGTCGGTGAGTTCTATTCGGCTCGCGAAAACGGTGTGGCCGCTCTGGTCGAGATAGACGACCTTGCCCTCGGCGACGATCAGGTGCCGCTTCTGGTACCAGATCACCCGGTCCGCCATGAGCGTGTGAATGCCGCTCCAGACCTCGACATTGCCCCGGAGCGTGACGGTCCTGTTCTGGCTGTCCTCGACCGATCGGTCGGACTTGTACCAGATCCGCTTCGCCGTCTTCGTTTGCTGAGCGTTGGGTTCCGAGCACGGGGGCAGCGTCGCGGCGAGCAGGGCCGCCACGAACACCGAGATCGATAAGAGCCATCGCTCCCCCAACATCGACCGTCCCGTGTCCTCTTTTCAGTTGCGGCGCACTTCGGATGGACTGCGCATTGCCCTTGCGAGCACGCAACAGATGCGCGGCGATTCCCCCGGCGCCACGCCGTCGGCATTGTTTAACAACCTTATCGAGAAGCCCAGTGAAAATCCAACGCAACAAAAGGGAAACTTGCACTGAACCTCTTGGGAATAGTGGCGAGACGGGGAGTTCTGAGCCGAGCGGCTTGCCGACTATTGTATTGGCCAGCAACTCAGCCACCTTATTTCGTGTCTATACTCGACGTAGCCGCGGCTTGACCTCGGCAGAACGGCCGACGCCCGGACTCTCCTCGGACTATTCGCCAGACAGGCTTCCGGTCTTGCGCGTGCGGACGAAGGGCGCGGAGCGCCCCGACAGGCCTCGTATCGATGCGAGTACGCCCGTCCCCGCGCCCAGCAGCAGAACGAGGATCGAGCAAGGCAGATCGATAACCAACGATCCAAACCCGACGGGTCGGGTCGCCGCCATCGCGACCAGCGGTGAGACGACCGCCCGTGCCACCATCAAGCACAGGGCCACCACGAGGAGGATCGAGGCGGTATCGCCCGCGATCGGTACCTGCGACCAGTAGACGGCGCTCACGAGCAGAGCCGCGATCGAGACCTGGGCGGCGAAGACGTTGAGCAGCTGGTAGGCGAGCGACATCTTGAAACGGGGGTCGGTCTCGCGCCGGACCAGCCGCTTCAACGTCCGACGGACGATCTGGGCCGTGCCCATGGACCAGCGCCGCTGCTGGCCCATCCAGTCCCGGACCGAGGCGGGGAGTTCGCCCGGGACGGATACATCCAGGAGGTAGTGGCCGCGCCATCCCGCGGCTTCCGCCCTGAAACTCAGGTCCATGTCCTCGACCAGCGTGTCCCCCGACCAGCCGCCCACCGCCTCGATCGCCTGCCGCCGCCATACGCCGCAGGTGCCGTTGAAGGGAACGATGAGCCCGGCGGCCTGCCGCCCTCCCTGCTCGACGACATAGTGATTGTCGAGAAGCACGGCCTGACCGCGCGTGAGCCAGCTGACGTCCCGGTTCAGATAGGTGATCCGCGACTGGACGAAAGCGAGACGGGGTTCGTGCAACAGGGTTGCCATGCACGACCGCAGCCAATCCGGGGAGGGAACATAGTCGGCATCCAGGATGGCGACAAAGGGCGCGGGCGATGCGTCCAGGCCCGCCTGCAAGGCGCCCGCCTTGAAGCCTTGCCGGTCCGTGCGATGCCGGACTTCGACCCGCAGCCCCTCCTGGTTGAAGCGGTCGGAGACCGATCGCGCCTCTTCCGGGGTCCGGTCGGTGCTGTCGTCCAGAATCTGAATCTGCAATCTGTCACGCGGCCAGTCCTGCCGCGCGGCCGCCTCGACAACCCGGCCGATGACAGCAGCTTCGTTATAGGAGGGGATCTGGACCAACACGGTTGGCAGGTCGCCCTCATCACCGATCACCGGCCTGCGGGCGCGCCGCCGCCCGCCCCTTCCGATCCGGTCCAGACAGAAGGCCGCCAGCAGCAGAACCGACGGCGTGTTGACCAGGATGGACGCCGCCAGCAGCGGCACCAGAATCGCCCATACGGCTCCATGCATGCGTCGGATAATCCTTGTCGTGAAAAGACCGGTTCGTGAAACGACCCCCGGGCCGAATTGCGGCGGCGGCGCAGCCCGGTGCCACGGCCCGGAAAAGAACGCCCCTAGGTCGACGCCAGGGACGGCCCGGGTTCGGGGCGCTCCCCGCCACGGCGCGGTCGAGGCTTCTTCTCGCGCATCATCAGATACAGCAAAAGCGCCCCGTCCACAAAAACCAGAGCGGGCACCCCATACAATATTTCCGGCCAGTCCGATGAAAATTTCACGTAAGCGGAGAGAAATATAATGTAGCAAGAATGAATCCCCAGAACAATGAGGAGCGCGATTGGAATAATCCAATAGACATTTCTGACCCGGGCGTTGAACCAGCCAATAATTCCAATGATGAGTATTCCGTAGCCCAGACACATTATCGGATTTATTATTCTCTTGTTCCCCTCCATCATCCACGCCGCCCGTTGCCGTTGGGACAAATTCAGGCTTTGAGGGGGATCAAGCAACGTTCCGATATGACGCTCGAAGTAGCCCCAGGCGCGGCCAACAGGAGAGTCGTAGGTGAACTTCTTGCCGATCGGATACCGGAAAATCGAGAAGCCGAATAAATTGATGGTCCCTGACTTCTTGATCGGCTTTTGGATCGTCCCATCGAACAGAATCAAGGAGATATCCGCCTTGTCAAAATTCAAGAGGCCTCTTTTCGCGGTAACCATGACCGGTATACCCGGTTTTGACGCATCCTTCAGAATAACGTCCTGCATGTACCCGGAGTCCGTCCGCCCTCTGAAATAGACCGTATACCCACCGTGGATGGCATTGAATTTTCCGTACTCCAATGACTTTGCATTGACCCTTTTCGCCGCGACAAAGGCCATATCCTTGAATTTCAATATCGTGACGGGGAGAAGATACAAGGAGAGCAATGCACACACCCCCGCCCCCACCAAGGCAGCGAGCGCTCCGGGCTTGGCGAGCCGGATCGGCGAGGCCCCGGCGGCGAGCGCCATCGTGATCTCCTTGTCGCGCGCCATCAACAAATAGACCAGCCCGATGGAGAAGGCGACGATCAGGGGCATCTGGAGATAAAAGATCATGGGATAGAGCAAGAACCACATGATCCAGAACTCGGAAAAGGAGATTTGCCCGATGGCGAGCGAGCGAATTAGCGGCTCGACATGAGGCAAAATAAGAACGAACCCCATCGCGAAGACGGTGTAGACCATCGTGATGAGACAGCGCTTCAGAATGTATCGTGTGAGCACCGACATGGTCGCAGTCTTCAAAGCCCTTCTGCCTCAGGATTTTGCCGTCGACCCCGGCGGGGCGAATCCTATCATGGAACGCCGATCGCGACACCGGCGATCTGGGCGTGGCAGGCAGCCCATCAGTCTGTGGCAGGCTGGCGACAACCTTGAGTCCGCACCGCTGCATGCCTGTCGGCGGCCCCCAAACGGATGGGCGTGTCGGAGCCATCGCGGCGCCTCATCCGCCCGCGACCGACCGTCGCGGCCGGCCCCGAGACCGTCGGTTCACAATCGATTCCATTTGCGAACGGCGGCTTGGTGAGCCGCCGCACCCACGGATTGGCGGGCTGCAGACCGGACACCTTGCCGGCGCGGCTCGACGTTCCGGCCATTCGGGTTGGCGTCTCTTCGTCAACACTTGTGATCAACCGGCGCCACCGTCTATCTTCCCAAGAGAATCAAACAACGTCGAAGCTCGATGGACGCCCCACGCGATCTTGGAAAGACAGTGAGGTCCATCGTCTATCTGCCCGGCCTCGATCCGTCCGGGGCCGGGCGATATCACAAAATACTGTGCCGCGAGGCCGAACGTCACAATGAGGCTACATCGAGCCGCATTACCATTGGCGCCGTCGCCCGCACAGGAGACGGCGAAACGACCTGGACCATAGCGGAAACAACCTCAAGCGGCGCGAAACGCCTCCAGTATTGCTTCCTCGATTGGTCTGATATCGTAAGGCAATCATTTGCCCCAGGAATACTTAAAGTCCTGTTTGAACTCATTTTCTCCGCAGGAATATTGGCGAGATTATTCAGACATTTTAATATGAAAACTGGGCAACCATTCGCCCTTGTCTGCACCTACTCAATTCTTGTCGTCGCTTTGTATATTGCCTTTGGTATCGCGGTCTCGGTGGCCCTGTTTTTTGGAACGCGCCCGGCTACGGGCCAGCTGGCCACCCTGACCATTTCGGCACTGTCTTTTTGGATGATCATGAAAGGGTCGTTGTTCCTCGAGCCGAAACTGTTTGCCTATTTTTTTCTCCGAACCTTGAATTTCTCCAGGCGCTTTACCAGCCACCTTCCCGTCCCGCTTCGAGACCGCCTGTCGACTTGCGCCGCCCAGATATCCGGGCGCCTCAACAGCGGAGAGGAAGTGGTCATTGTCGGGCACAGCTATGGCGCGTTGCTGACCGCCCCGCTCGTCGAATACGTTTTGGATAGCAACCCGAAGGCGCCGCCGGACTTTCTCGATCGCCTCCGCGTGATTCATCTCGGCGCCCTGCACCCCCTCATAACGCTCGATCCAGCCGAGAACTGGTACAAGCGCTCGATCGATCGCATGGCGGCCAGCGGCATTCGCTGGATAGAAGTTTTCTCCGGATACGACTCCCTGAACTTCCCTGGATTCGATCCGCGGTCCAATCCCCGCGCCGATGGCACGGCACCGGCGTTCAGGGACGTCGATTTCTTCGAATACTGCAATCCCTCAATATTTTCGCCCCGCCGCTATCGGATCTTCCGCAATCACTTCAGATACCTGATGGCGCGGGATCGTTGCTGTTCGTTCGACTATTTCGACTATCTCTTCGCCGACGATATCGACGCCTACTGGAATCCACCGCCTGCTCCTGGGAGTGGCGGTCGGCGCTCGCTGTTGCGCGACACCGCCTGAGGGACGGCAGCGCAAGTGCGGCTTCGTCTATTTCGGTGTCCGGACGAAATGACGACCGCCGCCGCTCAGGGCGACCGCCATCCCCTTTGCTTTCACGACGGCCAGACGGAGCCCGAGGTAGATGCCGCCTGCCAAGGCGCGACACACGGAGTCCAGCCCGATCTTGCCGGTCGAGACCGGTTGCGCGGCAAGCGGAAGCCAGAATACGCGCAGCGATCCCGCCAGATAGACAAGCGCCGCCAGAAGGCTATCCCCGGATCCGAACGTTCCGGCGATCGCCCTGCCGATGACGAAGGCGAGGCACAGGACCGTGAGCGGCGCATAAAGGGCTTCCAGAATATGGAGCAGGAGAGAGGACAGAACGGCGAACGACCAACGTTTCGGCGCCGTTCTGCGGAGTCGCCGGAGGACCGACGCCACGACCTGCGCGCCACCGGTCGACCATCTCAGTTGCTGGGTCTGCCACGCCCGGACGCTGCTCGGCAGGTGCCCCTTCAGGGAACTGAAACCCAGGTACAGGCCCGACCAGCCGTGCTCCGCCGCCCGGTAGCTCAGGTCCATGTCTTCGGCGATGGTCCCGTCCCGCCACCCCCCGGCGCCCTCGATGGCATCCCGGCGCCACACTCCGCCCGTCCCTCCGAACGGCACCAGGATCCCGCAAATCGCGCGCCCGGTCTGTTCGACAACGTTCTGGCCGTCCAGCAGAACGGCCTGGGCCCGCGTTACCCAGTTCTCCGAGCGGTTCGCGAAATCGATCCGAAACTGCACATAGGCCAGAGCCGGGTCGGCGATCAACGCCCCGACCGCCTTGTCCAACCAGTCGCGCGGCGGCTCGTAATCGACATCGAGTATCGCGACGAAAGGCTCCGCCGCGGTTCCGAGCGCGTCGTGAAGAGCGCCCGCCTTGTAGCCACGGCGCGCCTCGCGGTGGACCACGGTCACGTTGATCCCGGACTGGCGGGCGGCGTCCGCCGCCCGCTCGGCCAGGCGGGTCGTGTCGTCCGTGCTGTCGTCGAGCACCTGGACGCGCAATTTGTCCCTCGGCCAGTCCAGTCCGGCCAGGGCCTGAATCGCGCGTTCGATAAATGCTTCCTCGTTGAAACAGGGAATCTGGATCAACACCGGCGGAACGCCGTCATCGCCGAGGCATGAGGCCGGTTCGATCGCGTCCTCGTAGCGCGCACGCGACCGGGCCCCAACCAGAAAGGCCGCGCCGACCGCCATATACGGAAGGCACGCGATTGCGAGCAGTACAGCGAGTATGACGCTTGCAGCGTCCATCATCGGCCTCGGCCAATCCGTTCGGTCGTCAGATCGGGACTCGCGGCGGCCGGTTTCGAGGGGAAGATGTGTCGGCTACTCGGCGGCCGACGCGAAGTGCCGAATCTCTGGAAGTTGCTCAACGCAATCACTCAGGACATCGGCGACGCGATCCAGCTGCTCCTGCTTGTGAGCAGCCGAAAGACTGAACCGGATGATGTGCGTGTTGGGCGGCGTTGCCGGCGGCATCAGGGCGTTCGCATAGATTCCGGCATCATAGAGGGTGCGCCACACCCGATAGCCGATCTCCAGACCCGGGAGGGTTACCGTCACGATCGGCGATACGTCGCTGTTGATCGACAGGCCCAGATCCGTGATGCGCCGCCGGAAGTGATCGACATTCCCCCACAGCGACGGCCGCAGGTCGCTGTCTTCGCGAAGCATCTCGATGCCCTTCCGGGCGGCCGCGATCAGCGACGACGGCAGCGCCGCCGTGAACAGAAAGGCGCGGGCGGCCAGCTTGAGAACATCGAAATCGGGATAGTCGGAAATCGCCGCGCCCCCGATCAGGCCGAGACTCTTGCTGAACGTCAGAATGAAGATATCGACGTCGTCCGCGATCCCGAGGCTGTGGCACAGGCTTTCACCCTTGGCCCCGTAAAGGCCAAAGCTGTGCGCCTCGTCGACCGCGAGAAAGGCGCCGAATTCCCGCTTCAGCGCCGCGATCTCCCGCAAGGGCGCCTCGTCGCCCATGGCGCTGAAGATGCTTTCCGTAACGATCAGGGCACGGCGCGGATCGACATCGAGACCCTCGAGCTTGTGCCGCAGGTCTCCGACATCGTTATGCCGGAACTTGATCTTGCGGGCCGGGCTGAGCGACGCCGCGACGAATATGCTGGCGTGGCAGTCGGCGTCGATGAGCAGGACGTCCCCGCTCTGCACGAGGCCCGCCAGGACGCCGAGGTTGGTCTGGAAGCCCGTCGAGAAGACGACGGCATGCGCCTTACCCAGATAGTCGGCGAGATCGCGCTCCAGCCCCACATGCATCGATGTCGTGCCGGAGGCCACGCGGGACGCCGTCGTGCCCACGCCGAAATCGGCGATCGCCCGGTCCAACGCCTCTTTGTATTCCTCGGTGAAGGGCAGCCCCAGATAGTTGTTGGAGCCCATCATGATGAACTCGCGTCCGTCAATGATGGCGGTCGTGGGGGTCGGGTAGCGCTCGACCACCGTATCGAACGCATTGGGGCCGTTGTTCAACCGCCCAAGGATTGCCTCCCGTCGTCGGGCCAGCGAATCCAGTCCGGAAAAGACCGTTCGGGACTCGCCCGCCGCACCGACGACGTTGGAAGGGCCCAGGACATCCGCCTCGGCCGCTTTAACGTCATCATAGGTGCTGCTCATCAATACACTCCGGTCGATCGGGCACAAATTACGGTTGTCCGCGAACTGATTCGTCGGCCACCGCGACTCGGAATGCACCCGGACGGACCTTTAATTGTCCCTTTCCGGATAATGTCGGATGGGCAGCATGACAGCAAGGATAATTGACAAGTCGAAAACGGCGGCGCGGAGCCATGTTCCGGACACATGGAGCGCTTCGCGGTCGGCGGCTCGCCATTCGTCGGCGCCAGTGGATTTTGCCGACGCGAGCGTCTCGGAATTCTGAAGATCGATCGTCGGCCCGCCACAGCGGGAGCATTTCGGACTCACCCGAAATTTCTGCTCAGAACGATAGGCAGAGTTCCTCCTATCGGCGCTTTCCGGCCGGGAGGCGTTGCATGCGCTTCATGATGCGGTCGCGCAGAAAGACCGGCGCCCGCGACGCAAGTATCGCGCCCCCATACAGGGGCCAAGGGAAGCCGATGAAGGCTTTCTTTCGGACAAGTCCCCGCAGGATAATCCGCGCGGACTTCTCCGCCGACATGCGCAGCGGCTTGGGCGAGGGGTGGCTGCGATCCATGGGCGTATCGACAAACCCCGGCACGATCACGGATGTCGCGATACCCGCTTCGGCCAAACGCGGGCGCAGCGCCTCGCCATAGGCCTTCACCGCCGCCTTGGTCGCGGAATATACGGGCGCATGGGGCAGCGGCGTAATCGCCGACATCGACGCCATAATGGCGAGATGCCCCCCGCCCCGGGGCACCATCACGGACAAGGCTGCCTCCACGGTTGCGAAGACCCCCATGATATTGGTCTCGACCATTGCGGCGACCCGATCGGGCGCCTCGAGGAGGCCTCCGTCCGACACCATGCCGAAAACGCCGGCATTCGCGATGACCAGATCGACCGGAGACCGTTGTTCGACCGTCTGGACGAACGATCGGACGGCGTCGCGCTCCGCGACGTCGAACGTCTCCGCGACAACCGTCGCGCCGGCCGCTTCACAGGCGCTCCGCACCGCCATCAAGCGCTCCCCGTTCCGGCCCGCCAGTCCCAGGACGACCTTCTCGTCTGCCAGTTCAAGGGCCAACGCCCTGCCGATGCCGCTCGACGCCCCGGTTATCACAATGCTGCGGAAGGGATACCGGACCATCAACCACGTGCCGCGAGGCTGGACCGCCCGGGCCGGCGCCCCACCCCGACGCCGGGGACTCGCACGCGGACACACGGCCGGACGTCCGGTGCGCGCGGGTCGCGGATTTCGGGGATCGTCACTGGCGTCTCGAACATCGTGTCGGCATTATGCACCGCATCCGACAAACGCCGAATAGCGAGAATGGGCACCCGGTCCAATGGCCACCCTGTTTCTGGTTTTCTGGATCCTGCTCCTTTCCGTACACGCCCTTCTTTTCGTCTGCGCCCTGACACAGCCGTTGCGGCGGCGCGGCGCCGGCGCCGCGGACGAGGCTGTCGCCCGTCCTGCCACCGCCAGTCCTGCCATCAGCGTGATCGTGCCGGTGAGAGGCGACCGGAGGGATCTCGGCCCATGCCTGGCCAGCCTGGCGACGATCGACGACCCGAATATCGAACTCGTCATCTGTGTGGGGGACCCGGAAGACCCGGCCTTGCCAACCGTCAGAAATGTCGTCGAGAAGGCGACGGTGCCGGCACGGTGCCTGATCGGGCGGGTCGCCGGCCTCAAGAACGACAAGTTGCAGCTCGTCGCCAACGGCTACGAGAACAGCCGCCTGCCGCTGGTTCTCATGACCGACGACAATATGATCTGGAACGCCGCCCTGCTTCGGGATCTGGTCGTCCGTCTCGGTGGCGAGACGGGGCTTGTTTCCGGCGTGGCGACGGCGACCGGCGCGAACACGTTTTGGGCGCGGGTCGAACAGGCCATGATCAACGGCTATTTCAACCGGCTCATGCTTGCCGGCGATCTGCTCGGCGTCAGTCATGCGACCGGAAAGATTCTGTTGTTTCGCCGCGCTGATCTCGACGCTGCCGGCGGCATGGCGGCGCTCAACACAGGCGTGTGCGAGGATGCGACCTTGCGCGAAAAACTGGAAGCGCGCGGATTGCGCTCCGTTCTCTCGCCGCTCGGCGCCGACCATCCCGTGCCGGACAAATCGCTGCACGACGTCTGGCACCGACAGTTGCGTTGGTTCCGGTGCCGGAGGGCCCATGGCGGCCTCATATTCTGGCTGGAACCGCTGATCGGCATGGCCGCGCTGGTCGCCTGGAGCCTGCTCTGGGCCTTTTTCGACAGCAATGTCGCGGTGTGGCAGCCGCTTCTCGCCGGCGTCACACTGTGGGTGGGACTGGAAGCCGGCTATCTTCGGCTCAAGCGTCTGCCACTTGACCCTTGGCTACTCCCGGCCGTGCTGGTACGGGAAGCTGTCTTTCCCGTCCTCTGGCTTCAGTGCCTGACACGCGCCACCATCGACTGGCGCGGAAATGATTTTTCCATGACGACGGGCGAAACTCGAGTGAATGCCAAGGACCGTTGAATGGACAGTCTCTTAGAAACAGTGAATTTGGGCAGTTGGCGCGTCGCCGGAATTCCAGGCATCGGAGCCGACGACTCGAACTGCCCAAACCGACCGTCGCGCCCTCGGGGGCGAAGGGGAAACCGACGGAACGCCACGCACCGAGGTCAGGACAGGAATGACTGAAGCACTTTCCGGGGAGCGCCGCAGCCGCGGCCGGGCCATTCTCGCGTCGGAGGTCTCGGACGTCTTCAGGCATTTCGACTTTGCCTTCCAGATCGCCTGGAGCAATGCACGCGCCGAATACCGACGGTCGTTCCTCGGGCCAGGCTGGCTCGTGGTCGGCACCGCCATCGGTGTGGGTGGCATGGGCTTCGTGTGGGGCACGCTGTTCAATGTCAAAGCGTCAGAGTTCATTCCCCTGATCACGGTCGGGTTTGTCGTCTGGTTCCTTTTGTCGACTTCGGTGGTCGGCGCCTGCTCGGTCTTCTATCGCAATCGCGAACTGTTCCTGAATCGCCGCGTCTCGTCGCTGCTCGTCTCGACGGTGCATCTGCTGGAGCAACTGGTCGACTATGCCCACAACCTGATCGTCGTTCTCGTCGTATTGCTGATCTTTCCGCAGAATCTGTCCTTCACCGCGCTCTGGGCGATCCCGGGGACCCTTCTGGTCCTGGTCAATCTTCTGTGCGTCATCCAGATCATCGGATACATCGGGGCGCGCTTCCGGGACTTGGCCCCGCTCGTGACCGCGATCATATCGCCGTTGTTTCTGATAACGCCGGTCATGTTTCGCCCCGAACAGCTCGGGTCGGCACAATTCGTCGTGTACATCAATCCCTTCGCCTACTGGGTCGAACTGATCCGCAGCCCCTTGCTCGGCCAGGTGCCGAGCCTGACGACCTGGCTGGGCTGCATCGCGATGACCATCGTCGGCTGGGCCCTTGCGCTGTATCTGACCGCCCGCAAGCGTCCCAACCTCGCCTATTGGGTCAACTGATCATGGCGCGCATCGACGTTCAGCACGCGACCATCGAATATCCGATCTTCAACGGCGCGAGCATGCAGCTCCGGAACCGGATCGTCGAAGTCAGCACCGGGGGGATCATCTCCCGCGGCACGAAGGATGTCCTCACCATCCGGGCGCTCGACGATATCTCCTTCACGATCGAGGACGGCGAGTATGTCGGCCTTGTCGGGCACAACGGCGCCGGCAAATCGACGCTGCTGCGCACCCTTGCCGGCGTCTACACTCCCGCCAAGGGCAACGTCGACGTGTCCGGGAGCATCTCGACCATCTTTCAGCTGGGCGCCGGCATGAACCGCGACCTGTCAGGCTACGAGAATATCGTCCGGATGGGCATGTTCATGGGCGCCAGCGCCGCCCAGGCCCGAGCCTTCATACCGGATGTCGAGTCGTTCTCGGAACTGGGCAACTTTCTTTCGATGCCCGTCCATACCTACTCCGACGGCATGTTGACGCGGCTGAGCTTTGCGGTCGCGACCGCCGTCCGCCCCGATATCCTGCTCATCGACGAGGCCTTGAGCGCGGGCGACGCGGAATTTCAGAAGAAGGCTCAGGCGCGGATCGCGAACATCATCAGCTCCGCCAAAATTCTCGTCCTCGCCTCACACTCGCAGAGTCTGATCGAGCTCTACTGCAATCGTGTCCTGCACTTCGAGCACGGGAAACTCATCAAGGACGAGAAGATCTAGCGCCTCTCGGCAGCGGCCTACCAGTAAGTGGGTTGGCGGTGGAACAGCCACGACAATTCCCGGCGCAGTCCCGATACCGTCGATTGCATCGCGCGCACGTGGCGGCGAACGATCTGTCCGGCGATCTTGCCGCCGGCGACCTTGTTCTTGCGCAGCAGCGCCGCACCGCGCCCGATGGAACAGAACCGCATCACCAGGGAGGCGAACTGCCTTTCCCCGAGGGCTTCCGCGAATACTTCGCTGTCCTTCTCCAGGCATTCGGCGATGGCCGCCTTGGGATCCGGGCCACCGGCGATCGAGCGGCGCGCCAGCGGAACGAACCCCCCGAGGACCGCGTTGTTCGAGAAGTTGTTGCCGCCGTGGCGGCGATACATGCCCAGCACCTTGCGAATCACTGCGGTGCCGCCGATCGCGTGGGCGAAGTTGGCCAGATATTCGTCGGCGCAGATCCGCATGTCGAAATCGGCACTCATGATCAGGTCGAGGACATCGCGGCGAAACATCATCGAGCTGGTGGTGCCCCAGATCCAGTAACCGGCATGGTTGGCGTCCGCGGCGATTTCCTCGACGGCGATCTCCTGCTTTGCGAACTCGTCCTCGAGCGTCGCCTCGCGGACCAGGCGCTTGGGCAGGTCGTGGAACGGTCGGAACTTGCTGCGCGGCAGGACCCCGACGAGGAAGCCGTCCTTGTCGATCAGCCACTGATCGGACGTCGACATGGCGACATGGACGCGTCCGCTGAGATGACACGCGACATGGGTCGCGACGAAATCGGCATCGAGCAGATCGTCCGCGTCGACGAAAGCGACAAACTGCCCGGACGCCATTTGCAGGCCGCGGCGCATCGCCGAATATTGCCCCTGCGCCGTGTCGGAGCGTGCGACGGTCAATTTTCCCCGGGTCCAATCCGCCTGTATGGTCCGCAGGACCGCCTCGGACTCGTCTTCCGACCCGTCATCCACAACGATGCACTCAATGCGCTCATAGCTTTGCGCCCGGATCGAATCGAGGCAGGGCTTGAGAAACCGGGCATAGTTGTGGTTGGTCACGACAAGGCTGACCCAAGGCAGGCTCATTTGGGGAGTAGCGTCGGAACGCCCCGATTGCTCCAAAAGCATTGCAGTTGCCGCCTCGGTCTCGATTGCAGAATCATACGGCCATGCGCCGGCCCGTCAACGACCGCCCGGATAGACGATCGACCGGTGCCTGCGGTACCAAGCCGGACTAGAATATCGCAGGGAACGATCGATCGATTTCCGGGCGTCAGAATCCGCCATGAACGCTCGCCGGACGATCGGCCGGCGCGACGGCATCAAGGTTCCTGTTGCCGGACACGTTTGACCTGGACCACCCCGTAACCACCCACAAACCGGGCTTAACTGCATTGGCGATTGTACTGGACTCCAAGGATTGCGCCATCGACACCCTTTCCGCTTTCGACTCCGGCGACTTTCACGCCGCTGCCCTCGGTTCCCAAGAGTGCTGGCAGAAGTATGCGGCCCTCGGCATGCTGGGCATCGTCGCGCCCGCGCTCGACGGCCTCACGCGATACAGCGACGACCGTGCCGCGTTCTTCCATGCGGCGACCCTGTTCATTGCCGGGCGCGACCGTGAATCCCTCGACATTCTGGAGCGTCTTGGCACGCCCCAAGCGCGGGCCTTGGCCACGCTGGTCGCCAAGGACAGCATCAGGGTCCTGGCCCAGCTCCCCTATCGGCGGGGTGGTCCGCAGGTCCTGATCGAAGGCCTGTCGGGGGACCCGAAATTCCGCGTCGCCAATCACGCGCCCGATCCGGAAGACCTGCCGAGCCCGCCGGACGCCAGTGTCTTCGATTGGTACCGGGAAGACGACGTCCCGGATTTCTACCTCTGCCACATGCTCGAATGGCACATGCCGCCGGCCGACATTCACGAAGCGCCCTTTCCCGTCTTCGCGCAAACGGCCGACACTGACATCCATATCCAGCTGCTGCGGCGGTGGCTTCCGAGCTTCGACGCGATGTTCGTGACCGACACCACCGAACACGCGATGGTCTCGCGCCTCCTGCCGGGAAGAACGGTCGCCGCGGCGCCGTCGCCGTTCGGCTGGACCGAACTGTCCGGCGACCCCGATCCGTCCAGCAAGAACCGCCCCATCGACGTGTTCATGTCGGGAATCATGCTGAGGCCGTACTTTCCGGACAAGGTCAGGTTCCTGGTCAGGCTCCTGAGGGAGCAGGATCTCAACGTCTTCATCATCGACGGCGCGGTCGACCGGCGGCGGTACCTGGAGGTGATGGCCCACTCCAAGACGACCTTGTGCTACACGCGCAACCAGCAGGCGCTGGTGACGCGCGGCATCGACGCCCTCGGCGTCGGCTGCGTCCCCGTCATCGCCAAGGACAATGTCCTCAAGCTGTCGCTGCCCGACGATTGCGATTTCGAATACTCCCCCGATTTCAGCGACGTCGTCCCCGCCGTTCGCGGCGCGATCGACGCCTTCGACCGAAGCGACCCGGCGCCGCGCGCGGCCAGAGCCCGGGACGCTTTCGCCCCGGCCACGATCACCTCGCGGCATCTGCGGGCTCTGACCGTTCATGCAGCGCTGGCCTCTACGGGACCGCGGCGGCGGGTCTACGAACCGCTTCGAGACACGAGGCGCAATGCTCAATTCATCAACTGGCCGCTTCCTGACGATGAATTCGCGCGGGGCGTCTTCGACCACAATGCCCGGGTCTTTCGAAACCGATTGAAGCAGGGGTGGAGTTCCGAAGCCGCCAACAACCTTGCCCGCGAGTATCTCGTCCAGTGTGCCGAGGCGGCCCGGCGCGGAGAACCCCATCGCACGGGACCGCGTCTGCGCTTCGCGCTGAGGCTTCTCGACATTGCGATCGCGAAGGATCCGCGCCGTCTGGTCCTTTGGCTGAACTACATACGGGCGGCGCGCCTGCTCGGCGATCACCGGCTGAAAGCGCGGGCCAGCGCGAGGTTGGCCGACCTGCTCACCAAGGACGAGGCCCATTGGACGGTTTCGATCCATGACGACGTGATGCCGCCGGACTACAGCGACCACCTGATCGACCAGTATGCCTATTTCGCCCAGCTGGCACGGATACCCGTGGGCAGGGATACCAGCGATGCCGGGCTCGAGGATCACCTCAAGCGCATCATCCTCGCCTCACTCAATTGGCTTGCCGGTTGGGTGTTCGCGGACGAAAGCCGCTTCGCGGAGGCCTATCGGCTCAATCCGGGCTACGGACCGATCGCCTTCGATTTCGTGATCTCCGCCTTGCGCTCTCGCGCACCGATCTCGGACGACGTGGTGCGGGCGATCAGGAACTTGCTGGAGAGATCGCACAACTATGCCCAACTGGCGGCGATGGTCATCAGCCATGAAGATCGGCTGGCGCCCCATCTGACCCGCGAGGAAATCGAGAGCTGCCGCCACTTGTGGCGAACCTACCCGAGCAAGGTTCTGCCGATCGAAGCATCGAATTTCTCACGCGGGATCGGCCCTTTCCTCTCCTATGGCGGCGTCGCACCCAGGCCGACCCGCCTGCTCGACCAGATTGGCTCGATGCATGTCGGGGTCGTCGTCTGCGAGTTCGAAGGCGACCGGCCTGCCCAGGAGACAGACCTGCAGGCGCTTGCGTCCGAGCCCTATGCCGGACTGACCCGGGCGGCCGGCTTCATCCACCCGGGCCTTCGGCTCGACCCGCACCCCTGGCGAATCGTTGTCGGCAATACCCTCGCCATCGACTACCGCGACCTGCTGCTGCACGCGATCCGGCAAACGAGGGGATCGGTCGTCGCCGTCCTGTACGACCCCGGAGAATTCCGCCGCCACTTCCAGGCCCGGCTGCCGGCGTTGGATACGCTCTCGCGGCCGATCGTCATGGTCGGCGGCGATCCGGCTTCGCAACAGACGAGAATCGTCGGCGTCATCGCTCCCCGGTCCGACCTCGCGGTCTTGCGGGGCGCACGAGGCCCCGTCGGCTCGAGCGGGTGGCACGATCCCTGTCAGCTCGTTCGAGCCCTGCGCGACCGCGGCGTTTCGTACGACGTGTGGGATCCAACGGGAACACAGCCCAGAACGCTGACTATTCCCGGCATCGAGGAACTGCTGCCGAAGAACCGCCAGTATTTCGCCGAGGTGTTGGCACGGCCGTTTCACAGACACAGCCCGGGCTTGGCGAAGCGGCCGACGGTCCGACAGATCGCCCGAACGCTCGCCGCTGCCGCGACCTTGGCCACCGACGGCATTCGCATCGGCGCGCATATCGCCAGACGATGGTTGCGACGGCCCCGGCCCGGTGCCCTCTTCGACGCCGACTGGTATGCCGGCCAGGTTGCCGACACCGGACTGAACCGCGCGCGCGCCTTCCGGCACTATATGCGGCAAGGCGCGCGTGAAGGTCTGGACCCTCATCCTCTGTTCGACAGCGCCTACTATCTCGAACAATGCGCCGACGCCGGCATCGACTGCGCAAACCCGTTGACGCACTTCATTCGGCACGGGGCCTATCTCGGGTTGAACCCGAACCCCTTCTTCGATGTCGGCTGGTATTTGGAGAGGCACCCGCCCGTTGCCGAGGCCGGGCGAAACCCGCTTCACCACTACCTGCACGTCGGCGCCAAGAAGGGTTGGGATCCGGGCCCGGAGTTCGACTCCCGATGGTATCTCTCCGAGCATCCCGAGGCCGCGGCGGATGGCTTGTCCCCGTTGGCACACTACCTGTCGGTCGGCGCAGCCGCCGGCTATCCCCCGCGTCCCGGCCTGGCCGAAGCCAGAAAGTCGCCAATCTGAAATCGGCCCGCGACCCGTGGGAGCGCGGCCGCCAGTTTCAGCCGCCGTTCGATGTCGATATTCGCAATCGACATCCCCATGCCTGGGATCGAGACTGGGGCGCACCCTTGCGCTCGACCGCAGTTTTACATCCGCCATGTCTTGGCTTTGTAGTTTGAGTGCGGTACTCGGAAGCCCATGAGCGCCGGAAAAGCCTAGGGGATCAGGAAGTGTCGAAGCCGTCGCTTTCAGGAGCCGAACTCGAGAGGATCTATCGTAGTCTTCGATTGATTCGCCGGGTCGAGGAGGAAGTCGCCCGGATCTATCCGTCCGACAAGATCAAGAGCCCCGTCCACCTGTCTATCGGTCAGGAAGCGATCGCCACCGGCGTGTGCGACGCGCTGGACGACGGTGACATCGTCTCCGGAACCTATCGCGGCCACGCCGCCTATCTGGCGAAGGGCGGCGACCTGCAGGGGATGTTCGCCGAGTTGTACGGCAAGCAGGACGGTTGCTCCGGCGGCAAGGGCGGATCGATGCATATGGTCGACATGCCGCGCGGCGTGCTCGGCAACTCCGCGGTCGTGGGATCGACCGTTCCGATCGCCATGGGCTACGCCTTCGCACAAAAGCGCCAGCGGACAGGCCAGGTGGTGGCTGCCTTCTTCGGCGACGGCGCGACCGAGGAAGGTGTCTTCTGGGAGAGCGTGAACTTCTCCGTCCTGCACCGGCTTCCAATCCTTTTCGTGTGCGAGAACAACGGGCTCGCCATCCACACGCCGCTGGAGAAGCGGTGGGCCACCCCCGATCTGCTGTCGAAGGTGGAGGCGTTCGGCCTTCGTGCGGACCGGGTCCCCGATGGTGACGTCTTCGCCATACGGGAGAAGACAGCGGCGGCGGTCGAGACCATGCGGACGGGCGACGCCGGCCCTGCCCTCATCGAGTGCCGGACCTACCGGTGGAAGGAACATGTCGGGCCCGGAGAGGACTACGACGCCGGCTACCGCACGCCGGACGACAAGCGGCCCTGGGTCGAAAACGACCAGGTGGCGCGGGTGGGCGCGATGCTCGACGCTTCGATCCGGGACCGCGCCGACAATGAGATCGAGGACCGGATTGCGGATGCAATCGCGTTCGCGGAAAGCAGCCCCTTCCCTGGCGCCGAGGACCTGTTCTCCCATGTCTATGCCAGCTGAGAATCTCGAGCAGGAACGGCTGCTGAAATATGTCGACGCCCTGGCGGAGGCGGTCGCGCTCGAGATGGAGCGGGACGAACGCGTCTTCCTGTATGGCCTCGACGTCGACGATCACAAGCGGATCCAGGGCTCGACCAAGGGCCTGCTCGAACGGTTCGGACCGGACCGGGTCTTCACCACACCCTTGTCCGAGGACGCGATGACCGGTCTCGGTATCGGCGCGGCCATGGCGGGCATGCGGCCCATCCACGTGCATATCAGGATGGACTTCCTGATGCTGTGCATGAACCAGTTGATCAACATGGCGGCCAAGGCCCACTACATGTACGGCGGCGCCGTGAAGGTGCCGATGGTGGTCCGCTCGATGATCGGCAAGTCCTGGGGGCAAGGCGCCCAGCACAGCCAGGGACTGCACGCCTTTTTCATGCACGTGCCGGGGCTGAAGGTCGTGGCCCCGTCCAACGCCCATGACGCCAAGGGGTGCCTGATCGCCGCGATCCGCGACGACGATCCGGTGATGTTCGTCGAGCACCGCCTCCTCTACACCACCGAGACTCATGTCCCGCCCGGTTCCTACGAGGTGCCGGCGGGCCGGGCGCGTCTGTGCACCCAGGGCGACGACATCACGATCGTCGGCATCTCGAACATGGCCCTTGAATGCCTGCGCGCGGCCGAACTTCTCGCGGAAACCGGCATCCGGGCCGAGGTCATCGACCCGATCTGGCTGTCCCCGCTGGACAGCGACACGATCCTGAAATCGGCGCAGCGGACCGGGCGCCTCCTGGTCGTCGACAATGGATGGCTGACGTGCGGCGCCAGTGCCGAGATCATCGCGCGCGTGGCGGAATCGGCCCACGGGGGGCGGCCGGTCGCGATGGCCCGCATGGGCTTCGCGGAAACCACCTGCCCGACAACGCCGTCCCTGGAAGCCCTGTTCTATCCAAATCCGGCGACGATCGCCGAACGCGCCTACGGCATGGTTCATCCGGATCGGCCAGCCTGGCAGCCGGATCCGGAACGGGCTGAGCTGGCCTATCAGACCCAGTTCCGGGGGCCCTTTTGACTCCCATGGCGGGACGCCGGGCTGACCGCCTCGACTTGGCTACCCTGCCCATTGGAGCCGCGAAGCATGTTTTATGAACTCGCCGCGTCGACCTGGGGCGAAGAGGAACTCGAGGCGATCCGCTCCGTTATCGATAGCGATCGCTTCACGATGGGCCCCCGCGTCGCCGAGTTCGAGCAGGCCTTCGCCCGCTATTTCGGGGCCAACCATGCCGTGATGGTCAACTCGGGATCGTCGGCCAACCTGATCGCCGTCGCATCCCTGTTCTTCAAGCAGGACCGGCCTTTGCAGCGGGGCGACGAGGTGATCGTGCCCGCGATCTCCTGGAGCACGACCTATCACCCGCTCCAGCAATACGGCCTCAAGCTGAAGTTCGTCGACGTCGAGCTCGACACGCTCAACGTCGACATGCGCCAGCTCGAAGACTCGATCACAGAGAAAACCCGGCTCATCGTGGCGGTCTCGATCCTCGGCAATCCGGCCGGGCTGGACCGCATGCGCGAGATCGCCGATGCCCGGGGCATCTACCTGCTCGAAGACAATTGCGAATCGATGGACGCCGAACTGGCCGGGCGCAAGGCCGGCACCTTCGGCCATCTCAACACCTTCAGCTGCTTCTTCTCGCACCACATCTCGACAATGGAAGGCGGGATCGTCCTCACCGACGATCTTGAGCTGTGCCACCTGGCGCGCTCGCTGCGCGCCCACGGCTGGACCCGGGACCTGCCGGCGGACAGCCCGGTGTTCCAACGCAAGGGCTCCGATCACTTCGAGGCCTATCGCTTCATCCTGCCCGGATACAACGTGCGGCCGATCGAGATGTCCGGTGCCATCGGCCTTCGGCAACTTGAGAAGCTGCCGGCGTTCACGGCCCGACGGCGGCGCAATCTGGCAACCTTCGAGCGTCTGTTCGGCGGCGACGACCGGTTCATCATCCAGCGCGAAAACGGCAAGAGTTCCAGCTTCAGTTTTCCGATCGTGCTCTCGCCGGACGCGCCGATCGACCGGGACAGGGTTTTCGCCGCCCTCAAGGAGGCCGACATCGGCTTTCGCGTCATCACGGGCGGTTGCTTCCTGCGGCACGATTGCATCAAGTTCTATGACTATGAGGTTCACGGCAACGGCGTGCCGAACGCCGAGATCGCGCACGACCGCGGTTTCTTCGTCGGCAACCATCCCTTCGACCTGACGCCGCAGATCGAGCGGCTGCATGATGTTCTCGACAAGACCTGCGCCTGAGACCGCGCAACGCGAAGGAGCTGAACAGACCCGATGGCGGACAGTCTTCAAATCCTCGTAACCGGCGGCGCCGGCTACCTGGGCTCAATCCTCGTGCCGACGCTCCTGGACCAAGGGCATCGCGTCACCGTCCTCGACAACTTCATGTTCAAGCAGACGTCGCTCAATCACTGCTGCGCAAACCCGAATTTCGACTGTTACCGCGGAGATGCGCGGGAGGCCGAGGTTTTGCGCCCCCTCGTCGCCAAGGCGGATGTCGTCATTCCGCTCGCCGCGCTGGTCGGGGCACCCCTGTGCGACCGGGACAAGTCCGCGACCGTCACCACGAACCGGGACGCCATCCGCACGCTGGTCGACATGCTCTCGCCGGACCAGAGAGTCCTGATGCCGATCACCAACAGCGGCTACGGCGTCGGCGAGAAGGACAAGTTCTGCACGGAAGAAAGCCCGCTGCGCCCGATCAGCCTCTACGGGACGACCAAGGTCGAGGCGGAGCAGATCGCGCTGGAGCATCCCAGCGCCATTTCCTTCCGGCTCGCCACCGTCTTCGGCATGGCCCCGCGCATGCGCATCGACCTGCTGGTCAACGACTTCGTTTATCGCGCCGTGTACGACCGGGTCCTGGTGCTGTTCGAAGCCAACTTCAAACGGAACTACATCCACATCAGGGACGTCGCCCGGGCCTTCCTCCACGGCATCGACAATTTCGAGGCGATGAAGGGCGGCCCCTACAATGTCGGGCTGTCCGACGCGAACCTGTCGAAGAAGGAACTGGCGGAGCGAATCCAGAAACACCTGCCGAGGTTCGTGTTCCTGGAATCGCCGATCGGCGAGGATCCGGACAAGCGGGACTACATCGTCTCCAACGAGAAAATCGAGCGCACGGGCTACCGTCCGGCCCATTCGCTGGATATGGGTATCGAGGAGCTGATCAAGGGCTACCGCATGATCTCGAATTCCGCCTATGCGAACGTCTGACTCCGGATGCGCGCGCCCACGCCCTTCGATCTGACCGGCAAGCGCGTCTGGGTTGCGGGCCACCGCGGCATGGTCGGCAGTGCCCTTGCGCGCCGCCTGCCCGCCGAGGGCTGCGAATTGCTGACCGTGGATCGGGACCGGTTGGACTTGCGCGATCAGCGGGCCGTCGATGGCTGGATCCGGGATGCGCGGCCCGACGCGATAGTCGTCGCGGCCGGGACGGTCGGCGGCATCGAGGCGAACCGCACGCGCCCCGCCGAATTCCTTTACGACAACATCGCCATCGCCTCGAACATCATCCGGTCGGCCGCGGAGACCGGCGTCGGAAAGCTCATGTACCTGGGCTCGTCGTGCATCTATCCGCGGCTGGCCGATCAGCCGGTTGCGGAAGACAGCCTGCTGACCGGACCTTTCGAGGCGACCAACGAATGGTATGCGGTCGCCAAGGTCGCCGGCGTCAAACTGTGCCAGGCCTATCGGCAACAATACGGGCACGACTTCATCGCCGTGGTCCCGACCAATCTGTACGGCCCGGGCGATTCCTTCGACCTTGCCTCGAGCCATGTGATTTCCGCCTTGATGCGCAAGATCCACACGGCCAGAGCCGAGGGCGGAAGCGTCGAGGTCTGGGGCACCGGCAAACCCCGCCGTGAATTCATGTATGTGGACGATGCCGCGGACGCCCTGGTCTTTCTGATGAAGACCTATTCGAAACCGGAAATAATCAATATCGCCGGCGGCGAGGACATTTCGATCGCGGGTCTCGCGGCATTGATCGCGGATGTCGTGGGTTTCGATGGCCCCTTCCATTTCGATGATACGAAGCCGGACGGGATGCCGAGAAAGAGCCTGGACGGCAGCAGATTGGCGGAGCTCGGCTGGAACCCAAGGACGCCCTTGCGTGAAGGCCTTGTTCGAACCTACCGATGGTGGCAAAATTTGGATGAAGAAGTCGGGGCCGGTGTGGATCCGGAAGGTCGCTGACCCAGTCCGACGATCGCCAGCCGACATGAGTGGGATCCGTGCCAGCAACCGATTTTCCGGAATCGGTGCATTGTGCGGCATATGAGTTCCGGAATGGGGTTATGACTGTGCGACCGGATATAATCCTGATCAATCCAGGCGGTCGGGACAAAATCTACCAGGAACTCGGCCACCAGCTCACGGCGGTAGAGCCGCCGCTATGGGTTCGCCTGATTGCCGGCTATCAGCTGGATCGCGGCCATGCGGTCGAGGTGATCGATTCCGAGGCTGAAAATCTCGGCGTCGAGCGGGTCGCCGAGATCATCCGGGAGAAAAATCCGGTCTTGTGCGGGCTGATCGTGTTCGGGCACCAGCCGTCGGCATCGACCCAGCAGATGACGGCCGCGGGTGACCTCGCTCGCGCGCTGAAGAAAACCGCCCCGGAGGTCAGGACCATCATCGTGGGCGGGCATGTTTCCGCCCTGCCCGAGCGGACGCTGCGCGAGGAAAAGGTCGATTTCGCCTGCAACGGCGAAGGACCCGTCACGATCGACGCCCTGATCCAGGTGCTCAAGGAGGACGGCGACGAGCCATCCGACCTTGGCGACGTGCCCGGCCTGGTCTGGTGGGATGGCGACGATATCCGGACCAATATCGCCGCCCCTCTCATTCGGGACCTCGACGGGGACCTGCACGGCAATACCTGGCATTTGCTGCCGATGGAAAAGTATCGCGCCCACAACTGGCAGTGTTTCGACAATCTGGACTCCCGCCAGCCGTATGCGTCGATCTACACGTCGCTGGGCTGCCCCTACAAGTGCAGCTTTTGCTGCATCAATGCTCCCTTCGGCACCAATCGATACCGGATGCGCAGCCCGCAGGCCGTGGCCGACGAAATCGACCATTTGTACCGTCAGTACGGGGTCAAGACGTTCAAGATCATCGACGAGATGTTCGTGCTGAACCACAAGCACGTGAACGGCATCTGCGAAAGGCTGGCGGCGAAGCCCTATGCCGGGGAACTAAACATCTGGGCCTACGCCCGCATCGACACCGTCGAGCCCGACCATCTGTCCCTCTTGCGCAGCGCGGGGATCCGCTGGCTGGCGCTGGGCATCGAGTCGGGCAGCGCGCACGTCCGCGACGGCGCGGAGAAATCCTTCGACCATGCGGACATTGTCCACATCGTTCGGGAGATTCAGAAGGCGGACATCAACGTCATCGGCAATTTCATCTTCGGGCTTCCCGACGACGATATCGAGTCGATGCGAGAGACGCTCGAGCTCGCGAAAGATCTCAACTGCGAATTTGCGAACTTCTATTCGGCGATGGCGTATCCGGGCTCGCCGCTCTACACGATGGCATTGGAGCAGGGTTGGGAATTGCCGGAAAACTGGAGCGGCTATTCCCAGCACAGCTACGACAGCAAGCCGTTGCCCACGGAAAAGGTGGGTGCCGCCGATGTGTTGCGGTTCCGCGACGACGCCTTTCACGAGTATTTCGCGAACGAGCGCTATCTGGATTACGTCACCCAGCGGTTCGGGTGGCAGGTGAGAAGCCATATCGAAGACATGGCGCGGACCCGTCTGCGCCGCGAATTGTTGGAACCGGGCGGACTGGCCGCCTGATCGCGTTCGCCCTGGTTCCTGTGATATCGCATGGGAAGGCTCGAAGGCGCGACGTGCGTGCCAGGCCGTCACAGCGCAGTCGGTGGGCCTTGGCCCGCGCGTTCGGTCTGGGGGGGCCGACTTAAGGATGATCATCAGCCGCACGCCATTCCGCATGTCGTTCTTCGGCGGCGGTACAGACTATCCCGCTTGGTACAAGGACCACGGCGGCGCGGTGATCGGCACCACGATCAACAAGTACTGCTACATTTCGCTTCGTGATCTTCCGCCGTTTTTCGAGCACCGCCACCGGATCGTCTATTCCCGGGTCGAACTGTGCAGCGACGCGAGCGAGATTCAGCATCCTTCCGTGCGGGCGTGCCTGACCGAAATGGGGATCGACCACGGGCTCGAGTTGCAGCACACCGGCGATTTGCCCGCGCGCTCCGGCCTGGGATCGAGTTCGTCCTTCACGGTCGGATTGTTGAATGCCCTCCACGCCATGAAGGGCAAGCTGGTCTCCGCCCAGGAATTGGCCGACGAAGCCATCCGGATCGAACAGGACGTCATCGAGGAAAAGGTGGGGTCTCAGGACCAGATCTGGGCCGCCTTCGGCGGCATGAACCGGATCGATTTCATTCCCCAAGACGGATACCGCGTCACACCGGTGATCATGAATCGCGAGCGATTCCAGACGCTCGGCGACTCCATGCTGCTCTTCTTCACCGGGCTGTCCCGAATTGCGGAAACGATCGCCCAGAAGACCATCGACAACATCGGCAACCGGAACAACCACCTCAAGACGATCCGCGCCATGGTCGACGAGGCGCAGGACATCCTGCAGACGCCGCACCGCTCGCTCGACGACTTCGGCAGGCTGCTGCACGAGTCCTGGTGCGTGAAACGCGAACTCGCCGACAATGTCACCAATCCCCAAATCGACGCGATGTACGAAGCGGGCCGGGAATGCGGGGCCCTGGGCGGAAAGTTGCTCGGCGCGGGTGGCGGCGGATTCATGGTCCTGTTCGCGCCGCGCGAGAGCCACGCCAGGATTCGCGAACGGCTCAAGTCGCTGGTCGAGGTGTCCTTCAAGATGAACAGCCAGGGCAGCAAGATCGTGCTGTACGAACCCAACGGACTGGACAACCTTTGAACGCGCCCGTGCCCGCCCCGAACACCGGACCCGTCCGACTGCTCGGCCGGCGCGTCGCACTCCAGAACGCCGTCTGGACGATCAATCTGGACCACATCGAGGACGACCACGGGCTGCGCGTCCGAGATTACCTCACGCTCAGCCCCCGCAAGACCGATCGGGCCGATCGCCTGACCGGCGTCACCGTGGTTCCGTTCAGCGAAGACCGCGTGGTTCTGCTGCGCACCTATCGCCACGCCCTGGAGCGTCATTTCTGGGAGGCCGCGCGTGGTTTCATCGATCCGGGCGAGGATCCGCGCGACGCCGCGTTGCGAGAGTTGTCCGAAGAAACCGGGCTGATCTGCCGGCCGGAAAATCTTTTGGCCCTTGGCCATGCCGCGCCCGAATCGAGCACGATTGCCGGCCGCTGCGCCCTGTTCGCGGCCATCGACTGCCGTCCGGGGGCGGCAAGAGACGCCGGGGAAATCGGGCTCGGCGCCCCGCAGGCGCTGGAAACCTCCGAAGTCAGGCGAATGCTCGACAGGTTCGAATTCGAGGACGCGACCACGGAGATCGCCTTGCGCCGGTATTTCGCCCGCGAGGGCACCGGTGTGTCGGAGCGGCCGCCGTCATGAGCGTCGCGAGCCGACGGAAAAACCCTGCCGGACCGACCCGCCGGATGCACCCGTCGCCCGCCCCGGGCCATCCGAGGCGTCCTTATCGAGTGAGATAGATGGCAGCATCAAAACAGAAGATCTTCATCACCGGCGGGAAGGGATTTATCGGGACGAATCTCGCCTATGAGCTGGCCAACCGCGGCCACGATGTCATGACCGGCGACCTGACCCATGCCGAAGACGAAACCCACGTCCGGGTGGACGTCGCCAACTACCGTCAACTCGAGAAGATCTTCGAGAAGCACGAATTCGATTACGTCTATCATCTCGCGGCCGAATACGGCCGCTGGAACGGCGAGGACCATTTCGAAAATCTGTGGGCGACGAACGCCGTCGGAACCAAGAATGTCCTCACTCTTCAGGAGAAGCACCGGTTCCGTCTGATTTCCTTCAGCAGTTGCGAAGTCTATGGCGACTACGACGGGATCATGTCCGAAGACGTGATGGACACCGTCCCGATCAAACAGATGAACGACTACGCCATTTCCAAATGGGCCGGCGAGATGCAGGTCCTCAACGCGGCGGAAATGTTCGGCACCGAATCCGTCAGAGTTCGCCCGCTCAACTGCTACGGCCCCCACGAATACTACAGCCCCTATCGCGGTGTCGTTCCGATCTTCGTCTATCGGGCGATAATGGATCAGCCCTACACCGTCTACAGCGGGCACCACCGGATCTTCGACTATGTCGACGATACGGTGAGAACGGTGGCCAATATCGTCGACAACTTCATTCCGGGAGAGGTCTACAATATCGGCGGCCACGAGGATTGGGTCGTCGATATCAAGCAGCTGTCCGATCTGGTGCTGAAGACCCTGGGCAAGACCGACCGGCTCGTCACCTACAAGGAGGCGGAGCCATTCACGACAAAGACCAAGCGCGTCGACTTTTCCAAGAGTCGGCGGGACCTGAAGCACGATCCCAGAATACCGATCGAAGAAGGCATCCCCCGCTATGTGGAATGGATGCGCAAGGCTTACGGAAATTGAGGGTGCGCCGAAGCAGTCGCTGATCTACCAGGGGGAATGGTGAATGTCTGACTATCGCGAGTCCTTTGCCGGCAAGACCATACTGGTGACGGGGGGCGCCGGAGCGATCGGATCCAACCTGTGCCGCGCGCTGGCCGACCTTGGCGCCGGAATGGTGGTCATCCTCGACGACCTGTCGGCCTCCAACAAATGGAACATTCCGTCGAACCGGAACATCATGTTCTGCGAAGGGTCGATCGTCGACGAATCCACGCTCAAGCGCGTCTTCAACGAACGGCCGTCGATCGTGTTCCACCTCGCCGCCTTCTTCGCGAACCAGAATTCGGTGGACTATCCCGAGCGCGACCTGAGCGTGAACGGTCTGGGGACGCTGCGCCTGATGCAATATGCGAAGATGGCCACCGTCGACCGCTTCGTCTACGCGTCGTCGGGCTGCTCCATTTATGGCGCCGAGGCGCCCCTGCCCCTCAAAGAAGACTTCATGTCGATGAATCTGACCACCCCCTACCAGATCACCAAGATGCTGGGGGAGCTGTACGGCAATTTCTTCCTCAATCACTACGACTTCCCGGTCGTCAAGGCGCGCTTCTTCAACTCGTTCGGACCCGGCGAGGTGCCCGGACAGTACCGGAACGTGATCCCCAACTTCATATACTGGGCCATGAAGGGACATCCGCTGCCGATCACGGGCAATCCGGAGGCCACCCGGGACTTCACCTATGTCGGCGACCTGGTCGACGGCTTGCTCCGGGCGGCCCACTACGAGGAAGCATTGGGCGAGGAATTTAACCTGGCGTCCGGCACGGAGACGACGATCGGCCACCTGGCGGAACGCGTCAACGAGCTCACCGGCAACGACGCCGGGGTCCAGATCGTCGGCAAACGGAAATGGGATACCAAGAGCCGGCTGCTCGCCTCGGTCGACAAAGCCAACAACCTTATCGGCTATCGCCCCGCGATGAAATTCGACGACGGGCTGAAGGCCACGATCGACTGGTTCCGCGAGAACTGGAAACGCATCGAAGAAGCCGCCGACTTCCCGCCGGGTGCGTCTTCGGCCGTGCGGGAGCAGGTTACCGCGACGTGAAGACCGTCCTCGTGGCCCTCGGGACACGGCCGGAAGCCATCAAACTCGCGTCGGTCATCCTGGAACTGAAGAAATATCCCGAGGATTTCCGAACGATCGTCTGCTCCACCGGCCAGCATCGCCAGATGCTCGACCAGGTACTGGCCTTCTTCGGGATCCAGCCCGATCACGACGTCGAGGTCATGGTCGAGAACCAGAGCCTGTTCGATCTGACCGCCGGGATGCTGACCGGCCTGCGAAGCATCCTCGACCGCGAGGCGCCCGACATCGTGCTCGTCCAGGGAGACACGACCACGACCTTCGTCGCCAGCCTCGCCGCCTTCTACCTCAAGATCCCGATCGGTCACGTCGAGGCGGGGCTCAGGACCCATGACAAACACCGCCCCTTTCCGGAGGAGAAGAACCGTCACCTCGTCAGCGTGCTGGCCGATTTCCATTTCGCGCCAACATCGTGGGCGGCGCAGAACCTGATCGCCGAGGGCATTCCGCAGGACAGCATCTGGACCACCGGCAATACCGGGATCGATTCCCTGTTCAAGGCGCTCGAACTGATACGCCGCGCAGGAACCGACGGCGCAATACCGACCACCGACAGCACCGAAAACACCGGCAGCACAGGCATCGCCCTGCCCGAACCGGTTGCCACCAATACGAGTTCAGACCGCCGCATGATCCTGGTAACCGGCCATCGCCGCGAGAGCTTCGGAGACGGGTTCCAGCGCATCTGTCACGCCCTCCGGAAAATCGCCCGATCGAACCCGGACGTGGACATCGTCTACCCCGTCCACCTGAACCCCAACGTCCGCGGCCCCGTCTTCGACTTTCTGGGACAACGGGACGCCACCGCCCCCTCCAACGTTCACCTGATCGAGCCCCTCGACTACCCCCGTTTCGTGAACCTCATGGCTCACGCGCACCTCATCCTCACCGACTCCGGCGGAATCCAGGAAGAAGCACCATCCCTCGGCAAGCCGGTACTGGTCCTGCGAGAAACCACTGAACGGCCGGAGGGACTGGCCGCCGGGAGCGTCAAACTGGTCGGCACGGATCCTGAAACCATCGTTCGGGAAACCCAGGCTTTGCTCGACGACGACCAGCTCTACACTCGAATGGCCAGCCGCCGGAATCCTTATGGCGACGGAACGGCAGCGACGAAGATCGCCACTCTATTGAAACAAGTCCTGTGACCAGCAGGCGGAAAAAACCACCATTGGCATTCTCCTAAGAGCGCCCTCTTCTCAAGCGCCGCCCCCATCGATCCAATACCTGCAAAACTGCGTCCCGCGTTTCCCTTGCCAGCCCCTTGAACAAGGGCCACGCATAACTTCCCATTTCCCTTCTCACAATTGCCGAAGAGAACCTTATTTGGTGGTTCCAACGGCCGAAAAATGGAAACGTCCACCACAGAACTGGCCTGACGATCCTAGACATTGAAGGCTGAATAACAGTGAAATAGGACAGCGCCTTCGGTGAAAAGATACTCCCCCCATGCTTCACTACCAACAAGAAATCTTCTTTTGCGCGATTCCTTCGGATCGAAGCCTCCCGATCGGAGGCCTTTAAACTGATACTTTCGTTGTGCAGCCTCCAATTGGTCAGTGTCTCCTCCAAACGGACCAACTGGAACCGACGGGCGACCTTCATATAGAAAAAAACATCATTTCCCAGGTCGTTTACAAACCCGACCCGGTCGACCACTTCCCTGCGAAAGAAGGTTGCGCAAAAGACTATATAGTGCCATTCGTTCAGCCATACCTTCCGGTCATAATCCCGAATGACAAAACACCCAATCGGCTTTCCGTCCTCATCGATTATCCTGCAGCCCCCATAGACAAAGTTTACATTCCCGTCACTCTTAAACCTTTCGACCGCTATTTCCACGGCATTGGGTTCATAGACATCATCCGAATCAATCCAGCCAATAATATCCCCCCGCGATTCCGCCACCGCCCGCTTCAGCGCACTTCCCACGCCCTTATCCGGGCGCGAAAAATAGCGAATGCGATCCGGATATTTCAGCCGATATTCCTCAAGCCTATCCAACGTGCCATCAGTTGATCCCCCGTCCGCGAACACATGCTCGATATGTCCATAAGACTGGTTCAAGACACTTGTCACGCACTCATCGAGATACCGCGTCCCGTTCAAAATCGGCGTGACAATGCTGACAAGCGGTTCCGCCATGGGCGTCATCTCGCCCCTTCCGTCTCCCACGGTCATTGCCAAAGGCCCGGATGACAGACAGGTTCAATAACCCTCACTGGCTCACAACCTCTTTCAATACGTGTTCAAGCCTTTCTGTCACGCGATCATGCGCGTGCACTTCTTCAACATATCGCCTCCCCTTCCGACCCAACCCGGCACAGCGTTCCGGGTCTTTCAACAACCCGACAATTTCCTGCCACAAGCCGTCCGGACTATCGGCATAGACAACACCCGTCGTCTCCGCGTCCAGCAAGGTCGTGATCCCCGGCAACGCGGACGAAACCGTGGGTTTGCCGCAGGCCAGATATTGAATGATCTTCGCCGAGAAGATGTCTTTCGTTCGCGCCACGATCGGAAACGAATTCACGCATACCGTCGCCAGGTTTATGAATTGCGCCATTTCCGAAAACGGACGATAGCCGGTGACCCTGACCCTTCCCCGCAATCCCGATTCGTCAATGGCACGCTCCACATCCTCTCGGGCAGGTCCATCCCCGACCACAAGCAGCTTCGCATCCGTGACCGCCTCCGAGACACCGGAAAACGCCCTTACCAAGTCAGCGACGCCGCCAAACCTGTAAAGCGTACCGACGAAAACAATCACTTTGTCGTCGCGTGAGATACCCCACTCCTGGCGCAATTTTGCATCCGGTGGCGCCGGCTTGAAATCGTGGAGATTGATCGGGAAAACCAATTGATCGAGCGACGCCTTTTTTGCGCCCAGTTCCTCCAAATATGCTCCATAACGCGGAGTCAGGGCCAGCGCCTTGTCCACCTTGGGATACACATATTTCTCGACCTGTTTGGCCGCGAACCGGCCCATTCGACTGGGGAACAGATTATAGAGCTTGTCCACATTTCGAAAGACGATCGGAATACCCCGCTGTCGAGCCAAAATGACAGCCTGGGCGCCCAGTCGAACGCCGGAATAGAGAACGACAATATCGATTGGATGCTCGTCCAATATAGATTTAATGAATTTATACCGTTGTTGAATTCCGTAGACATCCCGGGCCAAGCCGATCCTGTCGGTCAGGAGGTATAGCGGAAATCCCGGCCTGTATCGCGGACTGACGAGGGAAACGCTTGCCGCTTCGAATACACGGCTTATCGTATCCCTGAAAGGCGCTATTGTATGATGACAACCGGGGTCGACCGCATGAACCCTATGGCCACGAAGCGACAGGCCCTCCGCCAGAATATGAAGGTCGTAGACGACGCCCTCCATCCAGAGGGACTCACTGACAAACAAGATATTCATACGGCGTATTCTAGCGCCCTAGAGCAACATTTCGAGCGATGCCTCGATGTCATCGTAGGATTGAACACAGATCGATTGATGAATTTTGTTGCCGTCCCGGAACACAATGATCGTCGGAACGATGCTGATTCGGTACGTAAGGGCGATGTCTTCATGGTTGTCGATATCGAGATGGACAACCTTGATGTCGGGGCATTCTGCCGCCAGGCGGGCGATGCTGGGCCTCATCTCGTGACAGGGCTCGCACCAGTCCGCCCAGAAATAGACCAGAACCGGGGCCGGCGCGTTCAGCACCTCCTCTGTCCAGGTTTCAGTCGACGCCTCGACGATCCCGCCGCGCGGGTTGCCCTCGCTCTCCGTCGCCCGTCTTTCTGCCATCCGCCGCCCCGCTGTGGGCCGATACCACCCATGCCGATACAACCCATAGTGAGCGTCCATGATATCGGGCGCTAGTCACCTTATCCAGCAATAGCGGCGGCGGGCCCTCGAGGGCCGTGGACGGTCCCTCGTGCTTGCCCCGGGTGAGGCATCTCGCGAGCCTGATCAGGCCATTGGGCTTTCCCGGACCGGGGTGAAGGCCGCGTTGATTGACCGGGTGCAGCAGCACGTACTACGGTAGCTGCGGCGAGCACGTTCTGCCGCTCGTCGACCCGGACCCGGGGCCACTCGAAAGCCGAACACGATGGCCAACAGGATCAATGTGTTCGCCGACACGACGGATCAGCCGCTTTTCATCATAAGCGATGCGCCGCCGTCGAGTTGCAACTATCGCTGTCCCTACTGCTTCTATCACCGCTCGATTGGCTTCGAACCGTTCGAGGACCAGTTCCAGTCGTGGATTCGGGCGATGCGAGCGGCGCTCGATCGAATCCGGCGGCCGCTCTATTTATGCATTGGGCCGCGCGGCGAGCCGGTCGAAGTCGAGCGGTGGTGGCCGGTATTTCGCGAAGTCCTCTCGCACGCCCATGTGCGGCGGGCCGCGTTCGTCTCGAACCTGTCCAGACCCATCGCGCCCTTTATCGAGGGGCTGGACCCCGAGCGCATCGGCGTCACCGGAACCATTCACCCGTCCCAATGGAAAGACAAGGAACTCGGATTCGCCGCCTTTGCGGAGAATGTCGCCTATCTCCACCGCATCGGGGTGAAGATCGTGCTCAATTACGTTTTGACGCCATATCAGATCGACGATTATCCGCGCTACAAGGCGTATTTTGAGGAGCGCGGCGTGCCGGTTACATGCAACCTCTTCCGCGGCGTCCACAAGGGCAAGGAATATCCAGAGTCCTATTCGCCCGACGAATGGGCCATCGTCAAACGGCACATGAGCGATATTCCCTACGACTATCTCTTCCAGTCCAAGGAACGCAGCCCGCTGGGCAACCGTTGCACCGCGTCTCGCCACGCCATCAACATGGAGGCGGACGGGTCGGTTTTTCCCTGTTATTTCGTGCGGGAACGGCTCGGGTCGATCTTCGACGAAGAGCTGATGCTCCTTGATGAGAACATGGTCTGCAGCGCCCAGGAATGTGTCTGCAAATGGTCGATCCCGCTGCAGGAGGAGTATGTTCGAGACTACAGGCACGTGGGCAACATCCATCAAATCGTGCGACGGCCGGCCGGCGAGATCGGGACGAATCCATTCCTGTAGCGGGCGCCTCGCCGAGAAGGCCGACACCTGCCCCGGAAGGTTTGGATGGAAACTGCGCCGACTCGGAAAGCACGATTGACCGGGAATCGATTCTGTTTCTCACTACGCCAGTGCTGACGCATGGGAAATGCCGAACGGTGAACCGCTTCCGTCCCGAGCCTCACGCCGTCTCGGCCGGCCGCGGCGATCGCGAGCGGGGCCCGCCGAGCTACCGCGAAAGAATCGGCGCTTTGAGCGACGACCAGAAGCAGCTCTTTCCCGATTTCCTGGTCGTCAGTCCGTCGCGAACGGGAACCACGTGGCTCGCCAACATTCTCCGGGAAATCGACGGCTTCTACGTACCGCTCGAAAAGGAACTGCACTACTTCGACTGTGACTGGGAGACGACGCCCCTCTCGGTCTATGTCCAGAATTTCGAGGACGGGCGAGACGCCATCAAAGGCGAGGTCACGCCCACTTATGCGCTGTTGCCGGAAGACCGTATCGCCTGCATCGCCGCGTTGAAGCCGGACATCAAGATCGTCATTATTCTGCGAAACCTGGTCGATCGTTCCTGGTCGCAGCTGAACCATTGCCTGAAATGTCACGAAGATACTTTTCGCCACCACAACGGTTCGGAGATCGATGAACCAGACATGGTGCGGCACTTCTGTTCCGACTATGGCCGTTCCGAAAACGACTATGTCGACCTCCTCCGCCGGTGGAGCGCCCATCTCCCAAAGTCCTCGATATTCGTGGACTATTTCGAAAGGGCCGTCGCCGAGCCCGGTCCCTTCTTCGAACGCCTGATCCGCTTCCTCGGCGGCACCCCACCGGCGTCCTGGGACGGGATAGATATCCACCAACCGCACAACGCCAACGATTTCCGGCCGCGCCCGCCCAGTGTGGACCCCATTCTGACCGACATGTATGCGCGCTGGGAGATGCGCATCCGCGGTTATGTGCAGGGTGAGTTCGGGCTGGAATGTCCATGGCCCGAGCGCGGGCCCAGCGATCACCCCTGGCCGGAATGGGTCTGCGACGTCGGCGATCGCTTTCGGATCAGCCTCGATCGGCATCGCTTCGTGGCCACGGACATGCACCGTCAAGCGACAGTCGCGGAACACCCGTTTCTCGGCGACCTGATCGCCGCGCTGGAGTCCGTTCAGGCGCGACCGGGCAGGCTGCGGCTGGGGTCCCTCCCTGTCCTCGGACGGATGTTCGAAAAAAGGCGCCTGGCATCGGCGTTGCGCGGCCGCTCCGCCGACCGTGGCCTCGCCAAACGCCGCCTCGACGGCCTGATCGAGTCGATCAATCGGGATCGGATAATCTTCGAGACCGAGACCGGGGTGATCGGTGCTGCGGACAACGCAGCCGATCGCGTTCCCTAAGCCGCGTCGCGCGCCGCCGGGTCCTGCCGTTCGAAGCGGTCGCTTTCCTCCGCCTCGTAGATCTTTTCCTGGTCGCGGATGAAGTGGGTCGGGTCGTCGATCCGTCCGCCGGCGGCGATCGGTTGCGCCTCCTCGACGCCGAACATCGCCGCATAGTCGATGTGGAACCCGTCGCAGATCCGCCGGGCGTCGCACTGGGCGCAAGCGGGAGCGAACTTGTAGCCGCACTTCTGGGCCGCCCGCATCTTGGCATGGTCCCGATAGACCTCCGGCGACCGGCCGAGTTCGTCGCCCTTCGGCAGATGCCGCCGCGGGGCCAGCTGCCCCAGCCCGTGGCGGAGGGTGCGCAATGTCGAGCGGATCGCGCCGCCCATCGCGGGTATCGCCCTGACGAAGGCGTCGGACCGTTCGGTGCCGGCCTCGGTCCCCTGGGAATAGACGATCCAGAAGGAATAGGTCTGCTCGGCCAGCGACCGATGGTGTGCCGACGTCGCGCCCCACTTCATCCGCTGGGCCTGGTTGCCGGTCCAGGTCCAGGAATCGAAGTCCCACTCGTGCGGATCGTAGGAGAGCTGCTGGAAATTGTAGATCGTCTTGCGGTGCCGCTCGGCGACCATGCAGGCCGGCAGATAGCGGACATTCGCCTCGACGCCGGCCTCCGCGAGGATGTCGAGCGCCTCGTTCAGGGCGTCGCCGACATCGCTGTAGCGGGGCACGTTCTCGATGCTCCGCTTGCCGCCCCGCACCTGGTCCTCGAAGGGATTGAAGGCGAGAAAATTGACGACGCGCGCGCCCTTGGCCACGGCCAGGCGCGCGATGTCGGCGTATTGGGGTATCGCCTTTTTTGACAGGACACAGTTGAATCGGAACGGCAGACCGGCGGCGACACAATGGTCGATCGCCTGCATCTGCTTTTCGCTGCCCCCGGGCAGCCCGACGATCTCGTCATAGACATCGCCCAACCCCTGGACGCTGATCAGCAGATCGCGGACGCCGGCCGCCTTGAGTTCCTGAACCTTGTGTTCCTTCGCCAAGGCGATCGCGTTGGTGATCAGGGTCGGCTGCAATCCGATCTCGACGCAATAGGCGACCAGGTCGCAGACATGCTTCCAGATGGTCGGCTCACCACCCTGGATATCGACCGACGTGTTGCCATAGCGAAAGCGGAGCGCGTGGCAGATCTCCTTGGCCTTCTCCAGCTCCATGAAGGCGTGTTCGGGGTGTTCCCGATCGTTGATCCGGTCGAGGAAATAGCAGAAATGACAGCGGATATTGCAGGTCTGCCCAAGCCACAGAACACCGCGCCGCGTGAGCCGTTTCTCGCGCGTCCGGATCACGCCGGTCTCGTTCTCGTCCAAGTGGCTCGGCACTCGTCCCACCCCTTGCGCACGCGCGATCGTCGGGCGCGGGCCCATCGCTGGCATCAATGACTATTGAGCCATCAGTTTCTTGAAATATGCCACAGTCTCGCGAAGCCCCGACTCTAGGGGCACGGCCGGTTCCCAGTCAATGAGGCCCCTCGCCTTCGAGATGTCCGGTTGGCGCTGCTTCGGATCGTCGTCGGGCAGCGGCTGGAAGATCAGCGTCGACCGGGACCCGGTAAGCTCGAGGATCTTCTCGGCCAGCGCACCGATCTCCACTTCCGCGGGGTTGCCCAGATTGAGCGGCCCCGGCTCCTCTCCGTCGAGATCCATATACCTCAACAGGCCCTCGACCATGTCGTCGACATAGCAGAAGGACCGGGTCTGGGTGCCGTCGCCATAGATGGTGATGTCATCGCCGCGCAGCGCCTGTACAATGAAGTTCGAGACCACCCGCCCGTCATTGGGCTGCATCCGCGGCCCGTAGGTATTGAAGATGCGGGCGACGCGGATCGGCAGCCGGTATTGCCGGAAATAGTCGAAGAAGAGAGTCTCGGCGCAGCGTTTGCCCTCATCGTAGCAGGCGCGCGGCCCCACCGGATTGACCTTGCCCCAGTAGGCCTCGGTCTGGGGATGCTGCTCGGGATCGCCATAGACCTCGCTGGTCGACGCCTGGAGGATACGAGCCTTGGTCCGCTTGGCGAGGCCAAGCATGTTGATGGCGCCGTGCACGCAGGTCTTGGTCGTCTGGACGGGATCGCGCTGATAGTGGATCGGCGACGCCGGGCAGGCGAAATTGAAGATGCGGTCGACCTCGACATAGAACGGAAAGGTGACGTCGTGCCGGATCGCCTCGAAGCGCGGATCGGCCAGCAGGGGTTCAATATTGCGACGCGTGGCCGAGAAATAGTTATCGACGCTGATCACCTCGCAGCCGCGGCCAAGCAATGCCTCGCAGAGATGCGAGCCGAGAAATCCTGCCCCGCCTGTCACGAGAACGCGCTGTGCCTCAAACATGCTTCCCCGACCCAGAATGCCAAATTGTACCAACGGACGTCAGTGCGAACACCTAAACAATAGAATGAAAATGGACCCTACATTCCCAAGATTCCTGCATTCCGGCCCCTTAACGATCGACTTACCCAGACCACCCCGACTTCATTCACCCGACGAACCGACAAAACAACGAAACTCAGGCCCGCTATTCATGTCAGACAGTGCAAATTGGAAGGGAACCGCTCCCCCCTGTAGTCAATGTATAGCTGACCAAGGTTTCTGGTGATCGGTTCCGACACGCAATAGACCTCCAGCTCGCCCCGAGCGGCCAAATTGGACATGTGAATGTCACCATGATTACCGATCTTGCGAAAGCCCTTAACAAGCCTTTCAGCCCCCGATCGACTCACCAGATAGGCAGATCGATTCCACGGCGGTGCATAGCGCACTACCGCGCAATTAGAACCGCCACCTGCCGCCCTCAGTTCGTCTTTGTATTGCGGATGAACGTCCAAATAAATAACATCGAAGCCTTGAGGCGCCGCCTCCAGAACATCGCGCAACCGCGCCGCAAAGTCGTCCGGAACATCGACATCATCTTCCAAAATCACGCAAAACCCAGCCCGGGACTCTAGAAAACGCCGGCACGCCTTCATGTGAGATAGCGAACAGGAAAGCTTCACGGAGCTATAGTCCCGATACCGTTCATAATCCACACTAACATCCATTGCTTCAGCCGCAATTTTGGCGTCCACCTTGAGGCCGTCGAACGCGTCGATCACCTCCCCATTTTCCAATTTCGGAAGCAGAGTCTCGCAAACATGAATATGTCGATCATAGTCCCGGCTCAGGTGAATTACATATGTCGCTATGTCTGTCGACCAAATGTTTTTCAAGCCACTGAACAGGGGACCCTTTCTAAACACGCGATCGAATAGACCGGGCCGTTGACCGCCCCCCCGAAGATGATCATGCCAAAGACTTGCGACATCGCCGATATGCCTTTTGATGTCCCACAATCTCGCATTGATATATCCGCGTTCCCGCATATCTTCGGGATAGTCATCCTTCACGATATCAATTACATCCTCGAGCTCACGGTAGATAAAGCCGCCACCGTTCAAGAATGCATGATCGTCCGGTCGGGTATACCGATGCAGGACACCAATGCCGGACGCCTGAGCCTCAAGGATCGAGATCGGCAGGCCACAGCTGTCCGAATTGCCGGAATAGATATACCAATCATAACGCCGGTATGTTTCAGGCATTTCCTGAAAACACACGTGGGGCACAAAGCGCACAGGCGCCTCCTGCCTTTCATTGTACCTCTGCAGCTCAGACAGCAAGCCACCCGCCGCATAAATGTCGATCTCGAGATTCGTCAGCGATGGCGCCAGATCGATCAGCGCCTCGAAGTTCTTTTTCGGCCAGGCAGACCCCATCGCGAGCATTCGGCCGGTCTTTTCTCGAGGCAACGGATTGAAAAACCTCTCGTGCCAGAAGACCGGACCGGTATCCACAATCTTCCGGGGGGAGAATCCCGCCCTTTCCAGTCTCTCTCTCACATAGGGGAATGCCAGAATACCCAAGCAGAGCTCGCTATCGGACATTGCGGCATACTCCGCCAGGCGCGAAACGAACCGTTCGTCGGCGACATCATAAGAATGCGATCGGATGGTGTATGGAATTCTATGTTCGGCGGACAGGGTATGAATGATCTCTATTGTTTCAAAAAAATGACCGTGCATAATATCAGGCTCTATTTTCTTTATGAGATCCTCCAATTCACTTTTACTCCTTACTACAGAGTATGCAATATCGGTCTTCGCCGCAGCGTCTACGTGGCTTCCAAATGTCGCAACGTGAATGTCGAAGCGATCCCTCAGGTGAACTATTTCCGTGACTACATAGCTTTCCATACTGATGGGAAATCGATCCAATATAACAAGAATTCGCCCCATGCTATTTTTCTACCCGAAATTTTTCTGGCGTTTTATTGGATTGCCCCTGCAAGGCCCCCTCTGGCCGCACGCGCGCGTCAACGCGCCGGGACGCGCGCCCTTCGGCCCGCCGTGTCGGCAAGGGCCCGTGGCTGTCTGAAGGAAGGAACCACGTCGGCAGGGATCCCAACGGCCTGTCGATCGAAGCATTCTAGTGCTTGAACAAGGAACGAAGCCACAGTAGCGCGGGAACCTTTCGTTTGACGGCACGTATGGAACTGCCGAAATAGGCGCGATCCAGATTGAAGTTGACGAACTTGTCGACCCACCCCTCACCTTCCTGTTTCGAGATGGCCACGAAATGCTCGGAATCCATCCTGTAGATATCGAACCCACGATAGCCATCGACCACCCGTTCCGGCGGATACTGCCGCGCCACCACCAGGGCCTTCAGCGCGAGCACCGAGTCTGCCACATAGGATCGGCCGTATAGCCCTGAAAGCAGCTTTTCCGGCCGATACTCTCCTTCGGACTGATGCAGGGCCAGGAATTTGTTGCCGGCAATCTCGAGAATATTGAAACCTTCGAAGCCGGTTTCGAGGAGCTTGAACGGATAGAAACGCTCTTCCTCAGCCTTCTCGACAGGCACGGCGTCATGCGTCCACGCAAAGGCGCGCGGATGAACGATATCGAGGGGGCCCATCTCGGCGCCACAGAGGGGGCTCAGGCGCTCGACAATGTCCGTGCGCTCCCGGCGGACGAAGACGAAGGTGTTTTGGGCGTACCACCAGCTGACCCGCTGGTCATACCAAAGGGGCGCGCGCAGCATGTCAAAATGCTGAAAGCCTTGATCCGAGAACAGGCTGACCCAGTAGCTCGGCCATCTTTCATTTGTATCGGCCCGGCCCGATTGGCCGGGTGTCGCCGCCCCGAAGACGATCAGATCGCTGGACCGCGCAAGCTGCGCCACAAAATGTTCGGCCCTCGCTTCCGGCAAGCAATCGGCCGTTTCGAGCGATATCGTCAAGTCAAAGGGCTCCGGCGGCGCGAAAGCCTCCCTGAAATCGACTTGCCGATAGAACTGCGGGTCGATCTGCAGCAAGTGTCGCGCGGGTCGTACACCGTCGAGCCCGAGGACACGCGGCACCCCGTCAATCTGAAACTTGAGCAGCCATGCTGCGGGCCCGCAGCCGACGTCCAGGACCGAGCGCACCCATGGAAAATGACCGAGCAGAAGGGGCACGACGACGGCGGCCGACCGCTCCGAGTCCGCAAGCCAGGCCGACTGATAGTCATCGCCGTAAATTGCCGCCAGATCGGATGGGTTATCGCGCAGCATGCGCCCGCTCGACCGAGCCGTTGAGCAGGCGCGAGAGCCTGTCCAGCACGGCATCATGCCCGATGCTTTCGCGATATCGGGCGTAGGACGGGCCCGACTTCCAACCCTTCCGAAGGGCCCGCGTCGCGGTCCTGAGGGTCAAGGCAATGCCGGCCGGCGTTGTATCGTCGACGACGAAGCCCAATCCGTGATCTGCAACGGTTTGGCCGATGACGCTGTCGGCCAAGGAGACGAGCGGCTTGTCGGCGGCGATGTAGTTGGGCGCCACTCCGCTCATGGTCCGCTGTTGCTGGTGGCGATACAGCAGCAGCCCGGCGTCGCTTGCGGCGACATAGGTCCCGAATTCGAGATTTGTCAGGATATCGTATTTGTACACGTTCTTGGACAGGCGCAGATCGAGATAGTGCGGCACCCCGATCTGCGCAAACCTCCGTTCGATTTCGGCTCCGGATTCCAGGTCCAGACGCCCGGCGATCAGAAAGAACATGCCTTGCAGCTCTTCCGCGGGCACATGCTTCAGCGCCTGCAGCAGAAGCTCGATGCCCTTGCCGCGACGGGCCTCCCCCAGGACCGAGAACACGATCTGAGAATCCGTCGCGCCGATTCTCCGGCGGGTGGACTCGCGGTGCAGTGTGACAAGCTCCGACAGGGCCGCATGGGGCGGCAGGTAGCTGACATTTTCGAGGCGGTACTCTTCCGCCAGGATGTCGGCGATCCGCTCCGCCATGACAAAGATTCCGGCCATGTGGGGCGCGACCTCGCAAAGCGCCTCGCCTTGCTGGCCGGTCTCGGGCAGCCGGTGAAGAATTCCATAGAGCGCCGCCTGGGATGAGGTGGCCAGGTCGATCAGTGCCGACTTGGTGGGCCCATAGATGAGCGGCTCCAGAGTGACGAAGGTGACCGTCTGAACGGCCGTCCGCAGCGATCGCGCGACACAGTCGAGCGCAGGCGTGAAATCGTGCCACAAGGAATGAGGAAACAGCAGGAGTTGGGACTGCGGGAGATCCCCATAAAGCGAGTAGAGAAAGAAATGGGCGGGTCGTCCTTCGACAATCAAATGCCGTGTCGAGGGGTTGATCGGGACATCCAGGCCGAACTGAAGATGACCGGAATGTGCCGTCCCTCGCCCGGCAATTCTGCCCGGGGCCGAGCTTGCCGCCGTTCCGTGCGCGGCCAACGCATTTTCCAGTTGGGCGTCGTCGAGGCTCTTGGCCTCCAGCATCAGCGCAAAGAAGTGATGGATCAGGTCAAGCTGTGCGGAAAACGTCTCGCCGTCGCCGGGCTCAACCAGTTTGGCAACGAGGTCGCCGACGCCAAGCTTTTCCGCCGCCGCCCGAACCTCGTGCTGAGACCGGCCGAAATGTTTCTGCGGCGGATTGCGCAACCGGCTCGAGACCGCCTGCCACGACATCCTGGCGCGGAAATAATTGCGCGTTTGCCTGTTCTCGTGAACCTTATGTGCAACGCCGGCGTCGGCCACATACAGCGTGTTGTGGCCGCGCTGCCTCAGCTGGATCTGTGCTTCGATTTCCTCTTCGGTCAAAAGCGATCCGTCGCCCCTTGGGCCCAGCCCCAGATTGAAGCCGCCGATCTCGCGCAGTGCGTCGACCCTGAAGGCCATGTTCGCGCCAAACGCGAACTCCTCCTCCGTCAGCCAGCGGTCCTCGTTGCCGTGATCAAGAATGGTCAGGCACCCCACATATTTTTGGGGCAGCCACTCGGGCTCGGGACCGGGCCAGTCCGGATAGATCGGCCCGGCCACCATACCCGGCGCATATCGCAGGATGCCGCGCGTGAGGCTTTCGTACCACTCCGGCGCGGGCACCGCATCGTCGTCGAGATAGGCGATATACGGGGTTTCACAGGCTTCCAGCGCGACGTTGCGCGCGCGTGAGACACCGGGCGGGAAGGACCGATAAACCGAGATGTTGGGAAACCGGCCGAACTCGGCCACCACCTGCTCGAACAAGCCGGGGTCCGGGCTGTTCTCGACCACGATCATCGGAATACCGGTGGACGAGACTCCCTGCTGACCGTCCAGCAGCGTCAGGAGCAGGTTCTTCAGCAACACCGGGCGGTCGTAGCTGCAAACGGCGACCGTCACCGGCGGGCTCGCCGGCTCGGCTCCGGCCCCCGCGTCGTCATTGGTCATGAGTGTAGCGCCGTCATCGGCCGCGCTCCTCGCCAGATCGGCCAGCCGCAGCGGTCACAATAGGTGTTCACTTCCCCTGGACGGAATAGAGCGACAGAACACCAAAGTCTCCACGTCGCAACCCGGATCTCCGATCGTCACCGGA
Source organism: uncultured Alphaproteobacteria bacterium (assembly GCA_947259335.1). Taxonomy (GTDB): domain Bacteria; phylum Pseudomonadota; class Alphaproteobacteria; order Bin65; family Bin65; genus CAMYMQ01. The sequence goes on from CAMYMQ010000310.1 coordinate 52,740, forward strand.
CAACAGGCTACCACGGCACGACCGTCCAGCGCCAAGCCGATCGGCGATCCGGGTCGCGGAGCGGCTCGATCCGGCCCGAGCCGTTTGCGTGGCCGTTTGCAGGGCGGCAACGAGGGCACGGGCTCACCCCCGCGTTCAAGCGCCGGAGGCAACACGGTTGCGGCAATCGTCCAGCAGGGCGGCGACCGTATCGTCGAAATCGACTTTCGGCGTCCACCCAAGCAGGTCGCGCGCCCGCGAAGCGTCGCCGACGATGAGGGGAAGGTCGCCCGGGCGCATCCGCGCGCTATCCGCCTGGATCTCGATGGAAACGCCGCTCAACGCCCGGAGCCGATCGAGAATGTCGCCGACGCGACGGGGGATACCCGAGGCAACATTGAGGATCAGGCCCGGCTGCAGCCCGGGCTGGTGGACGAGAGCGCGACCATAGGCGGCGGCGACATCCCGGACATCGAGAAAGTCGCGCGCGACGTCGAGGTTGCCGACCCGGACGACCGGCGGCGCAAGACCGGCCTCGATACGCGCGATCTGCAGGGCGAATCCCGGCAGGGCGAAGCCTTCGCTTTGGCCCGGACCGGTGTGGTTGAACGCCCGGAACCGGATAGATTTCAGCCCGTCCCCCACCAGCGCGCCGAGCGCGAGGTCCGCGGCGGCTTTCGTTGCCGCGTAGTCGTTCAATGGCGCGAGCACGGCATCCTCGGAGAGCGGCCGCCCCGCCGCCGCGCTGGCGCCATAGGCGTGCCCCGAGCCCGCGAACACCAGGGTGCAGTCGGGCGCCCGTGCCAGGATTTCCCACGCGATGTTCAAGGTGCCCAGGACGTTCGTGCGCCATGCCGCCAAAGGGTCGCTTGCCGTCGCCGGGACCGCCGCGATGGCCGCGAGATGGACGATGTGACTGGGCCGGACCCTGCCGATGAAGTCGCCCACCGCCGCGCGATCGGTGACCTCCAGAGCCTCGACTATGCCCAGTTCGGGATCTTCCTCGCGACGCCTCGCCGTCGGCACGATCTCGGCATCGACGCCAAGGCTCTGCCTCAGGGCACCGAAGAGATGCCGGCCGACGAAGCCCCGCGCACCGGTGATGACGACCTTCATCCAGCCAAACGCCCCGGCCGGCTCACCGGTCGGCCTTCCCTACACGCTCGAGATCGGCCTCGAGCATTTCGGCAATCAGCTCATCCAGCGTCGTCTCCGCCTGCCATCCCAGGACCCGCGCCGCCTTCGAGGGATCCCCGACGAGCACGTCGACGTCCGCCGGCCGCATGTACCGTTCGTCGACGACGATATGGTCCTCGGCGTTCAGCCCGACGCTCGAAAACGCGATCCGGGCGAACTCGCGCACGGACACGGCACGGCCGGTCGCAACGACATAGTCGTCCGGTTCATCCTGCTGCACCATGAGCCACATCGCCCTGACGTAGTCGCGGGCGTGCCCCCAGTCCCGCCGGGCGTCGAGATTGCCCAGCGCGAGCGTGTCCTGCAGGCCGAGCTTGATGCGCGCCACGCCGTCGGTGATTTTTCGGGTGACGAACTCGATGCCCCGCAACGGGGATTCGTGATTGAACAGGATCCCGCAAGACGCGTGAAAGCCATAGCTTTCGCGATAGTTCACGGTCATCCAATGGGCATAGAGTTTCGCGACCGCGTAGGGCGACCGGGGATGATAGCGGATCGTCCCGGTTTGATCCGCGTCATCGGCAAGCCCGACCATCTCCGACGAAGAGGCCTGATAGTAGCGAATCCCCGGATCCACGATCCGGACCGCTTCGAGCATGTTGGTGGCGCCGAGGCCGGTCACCAGCCCGGTGAGAATGGGTTGCTGCCAGGATGAGTTCACGAAGGACTGCGCCGCCAGGTTGTACACCTCCGCCGGCCGCACCGCCTCCAGGATGCGGATCAATCCGGACAGGTCGGTCAGGTTGCCGTCATGAAGAGTGACGTCGTCATACACGCCGAGCCTCTTCAGTCGATAGCCGACCACGTCCGACGACGCCGAACGCCGCAAAAGGCCGTGGACTTCATACCCGCGGCCGATCAGGAAGCTCGACAGGTAAGCGCCATCCTGACCGGAAATGCCCGAGATGAACGCCCGTTTTCCCGCCACATTGATTCTCCGTCCGTTACCGTGACATCCAATCCGCAAGGTCATGAAGGACGCGCTCCACCCTTTGCCTTTTCAGCGCTCCACTCAAGTCCTCTCTGACCGATGCCGGCCGCGCGCGCGGCCGATTTCACCCATAAAACGCCGTCGCCCAATTTTCCTTCCGGGAACGCGGGCGAACCCGGACATCTGTCTTGACCGGCATAATCGCGCGTGATCCGATCCCGACCGATTCGACCGGCAAGCGAGGCCATGCATGGCCGGTTCGATCAGAGTGTCGGTTCTGTCCTGTTCGAAATCGAGGAATGCCTGGTGACTTCCTACTGGATGCTCAATGAAGCCGAAACGGCCATCGAAGACTTCGAGAGCGAATTCATTATCGTGCATTTTCGCAAGGGCATCTATTCGGCTGTTTCAGGAAGCGGCGGCCCCATTCTGACCCTGCTGTCCGCGCCACGAAGCATGGCCGATATCGTCGCCGCCTTCGGCACCCTGAGCGGCGATCAACAGACTGCGGCGGCGACCGAGATCGAAGCCTTCATCAAGGTCCTGAAGGACCTTGATCTGATCGTCGAAGCGGAGGGGCCATCCCCGCAGCGGGCGTCAGCGATCGAAGAGCCGTACGAAGCGCCGTCGATCGAAACCTTCTCCGATTTGGCCGACCTCATGGCGATTGATCCGGTGCATGAGGTGGAAATGGGTGCGGGCTGGCCGCACCGGCCAAAACAGCCCGACAGCTGACCGCGATCAGCCGTGAACGAGACTGTCGACACCACGCCGGTCGCGGCAACAGACTTCGCCGCGGCCGCGGAGGCGATCGCGTCGCGGTTCGATGAAGCCGCCTCGGTCCGGCGTCGCGAGCGGTTTCGGTTCGGCGCGCTGTCCATGGACCTGGAGGTTCGCGAGCCGGCGGGCGGCGATTTCGCCGCTCGGCTGCTGCAGCGCATCGACCATGCCCGGGTGACCTCGGACGCTCCGGCCGCACCGTCAAGCGTCGCGGTCAAGGCGGTCAATCTGGGTGGCCGGATACCCGATGCGGTCGCCGCGTTGGCCGACGCCATCCCCTTTGATGTCGAGTACGTCCACCTCTCCGACGGCGGCTCGTTGCGAGCCGTCTGGCAGCCCGATTGCGGTGCCCTCGACATCATGAACCTCGAGACCGGAGACGCGTTGAGCTGCGTCGCGTGGCCAGACCGCGTTCCGGGGTGGCTGTTGAGCGCCCCCTTCCGGCACCTGCTCAACTGGGCCAGCCTGAAGCTTCCCCTGTTCGAAGCGCATGGCGCCGGCATCCAATACGACGGCACCGGGCTGCTCCTGGTCGGGGTCAGCGGCGCCGGCAAATCCACGCTCACCGCCTGGGCCGCCGAAGCCGGCTTCGAGACCGTCGGCGACGACGCAGTCCTCGTCGAGCACGAGCGCGGACAGAAGCCGCGCGGATACGCCCTGTACGACAATTTCAAGGTGGACCAGGAAATGCGCCGCCGCCTGCCCTTCGCGGAGCGACTGGACTGGCTCGACACGAACTCGCGCAACAAGAGCATGGCGGCGCTCTCCCAGATCGGACCGACCGCCTTCGTGGCCTCCATCCCCATTGCCGCGCTTGTGGTTCCCAAGGTATCCGGCCAGCAGGAAACGCGGATCACCGAGAGCGACGCCGGCGCCGCGATACGGGCGCTCGGCCCCTCGACGCTCCATCAGTTCAAGGGCGGCGAGCGGTTTACCTTTCCCAAGCTCGCCAAGCTGTGCCGCTCGCTGCCCGTCTTCGAGATGCACACGGGAACCGATCGGGACGGCGCGGTGTCCGCCCTCGCGGACCTGTGCCGGGAGTTGAAGTCGTGACCGGGTCCATCAGCGTGATCATACCCTGCGCCTTCATGGCCGAGTTTCTCCCTGACGCGATCGGATCCATCGAACGTCAGGATATCGACGTCCATGAAGTGATCGTGGTGCATCCCGAGGACGACCGGGAGACGGATCGGGCGTGCCGCCAGTGGTCCGAACGGCTTCCGGTTGAACGGCATGTTTACCCCCTTTCCAGCCCGGGCGAGGCGCGCAACGCCGGGCTCGCGAGGGCGACGGGGAACGTTATCGTCTTTCTCGACGCCGACGACGTGCTGCCGGCGAACCGCTTCGGGCTCCAGATAAGACGGCTCGCCGCGTCGCCCGAGGTCGATGCGGTCGGCGGGTTGCTCACCAAGTTCGAGCGTCTGAACGGGCACACGCTTGCCCCGGAGCGCGACTCGGCGACCGAAACGCAATGCGGCGTCAATCCCGGAATCTGGATGTTCCGGGACCGGGTGTTCAAAAAGATCGGGACGTTCGATCCCGAATTCCGGTACGCGGAGGATCTCGACCTTGCACTGCGGATGCGCGATGGCGGAATCCCCTTCACCATTCTCGATGTTGCGGTCCTCTATTATCGGCAACACGACGCTTCGATGATGCGTCGGAAAGATCGCCGAATGGTCACCGACTTCTGGAAGGCCGCCGCGAAATCGGCCCGGCGCCGCAAGGAAAAGGGCTTGGCGCCGGCCACCGACCAATTGCTGACCGACCGGATCGAGCCTGTCGACGCCGCGCTTCTGGAAACCGTCGAATGATCTCGGTCATCGTCCCCGCCTGGAACGCCGAGCGAACCCTCGAGCAGACCCTGCGGTCGATCCTCGATCAAACGATGGCCCCTTCCGAGGTCATCGTGGTCGATGACGGCTCGACGGATGGCACGGCCGAGCTTCCGATTCTCGGCCAGGCACCGATCCGTCTGATCCGACAGAGCAATCAGGGCGCCGCGGCCGCGCTCAATACGGGAATCGAGGCGGCGGCCGGAGAGCTTGTCGCCTTCCTGGACGCCGACGACCTCTGGTCCCCCGACAAGCTGGAGACGCAGTCGGCCGCCCTCGCGACGGAAGCGGGCCTGTCGGGCATGTTTGGTCATGTGGAGGCCTTCGCCTGCCCGTCCTCATCGGCCGAGGACAGGGCGCGCTGGGACCTGGCCGCGGCGTCGGGACCCGGATGGCTTGTCGGCGCCCTGTTGATACGCCATCGGCATATTGGCGGGGACCGGTTCGATCCACAGCTGCGGAACGGCTACTTCGTCGACTGGCTGGACCGGCTTCGGCGGAGCGGGCGCCGGTTTTCCATGCTGCCGACCGTCGTCCTGCACCGCCGGATCCATGCCGGGTCGCTGACCCAGCGGAAAGCCGAACTGGCGGCCGACTTCCTGAAACTTGCGCATCGCGCCGTGAAGCGCCGCCGGGCCGGGTCGGCCCCTCCCAGACGCGACGGGAATGCCGATGCCTGATGCGACCGCGGATTGGGCCCGGTCGCTCTGGCCCGCCGGCAATCGGGAATTGCTCCTTCAGGCCCTGTTTCACCGCGACGGAGACGCCGCGCGAACCGCGTGGTCGACCTGGGAAGAGGCCGTCGACTTCGACGATGTCGACTGGGCCTACATTCGCGTCCTCCCGGCGATGAGCCGGCGCTGGGACGCGCTGGGCCTCAACAGCGACAATGCCGCCAGAATAGCCGGCATGCACCGCTTCGCCTGGGCCCGCACGCAGATCTGCCTGCAAAAGGCGGCGCCCCTGCTGGGCGCCCTGGCAAGGGCGCAGGTGCCGGTGCTGGTCATCAAGGGATGCGCGCGGACTCTCTCGGCGCTGCCGAACCGGAACGAGCGTGTCGTCAGCGACGTCGATATCGTCTTCCGGCGGTCCGATCTGGCGGACGCGCTGCAGGTAGCCGAACGCGAAGGATGGTCCTGCCCGTGGGACATCTCACCGGATCACGCGCGCCACCTGTTGCGCGTATCACGTCACTCCCTTCCCTACCGCCATCACAGCCAGGACTTTGACGTCCTCGATATCCACAGCAGCGTCCTGTTCGCCAACCGGTGCCTCGATCACGACGACGCCCTGTGGTCCCGTTCGATCCCGGTCCGCTTTCGCGGCAACCCGGCGCGCATCCCGCATCCCGCCGACCAGCTTGTCATCGCGTGCACCCACGGCCTCTTTTTCGAACACGAACCGAAGCCCATGGATTGGGTCGCCGATTGCGTCGACATTCTCGGCGCCCCCGGCGTCGCCGAAGACCCCGAGTTCTGGCCAACCGTGCTGTCGGAAACAGCGCGGCGCGACATCGCGCCGAATGTATACGCGGGCTTGAGCTTTCTATCGTCGCGTCTGGGCCAGCCCATACCGGATCAGGTGCTCGCCGCCCTGCTGTCGGAGTCGCGACAGCCCTTCATCGACGAATGTCTTGCCTCGGCAAAGAGCGGGGACGCCCTGACCCCGGACACCCGCGCGGCGTGGGGCGCCGCCTTCGTCGAGCGATCGGCGAAAAGCGCGGCGCGCCTAGGCCGGGCCGGGGAGACCGACCGTCTGGCCGTCCCGCCCCCGG
>CAMYMQ010000311.1 GCA_947259335.1 uncultured Alphaproteobacteria bacterium
CCGGCGCGCCGCAGCGCGGGTTCCGCCGTCGGCTCCGGGGCGGTGCGGGCCGGCTCGGACGAGCCGAGCAGCGCGTCGAGGCCACGGCCGAGATTGCGTCGCTTGGCTTCGGGGCTACTCATTTCACGTCAACTCCTTCGCGCTTCAGCAATTCCCTCGCCAGATGGGCGTAGGCCATGGATCCGGCGCATTGGAGGTCGTAAAGGAGCACGGGCAGGCCGTGGGACGGAGCCTCCGATACCCTTACATTCCGGGGAATGACCGTTTCGTAGACCTTGGCGCCGAAGAACTTGCGAACGTCCTCCGCCACCATGTTGCAGAGATTGTTGCGTTTGTCGTGCATGGTCAGGACCACGCCCTGGATATCCAGCTTCTCGTTGAAGGTGTTCTTGACCCGCTCGATGGTCCGGACCAGGTGGCTCATGCCCTCGAGGGCGTAATATTCGCATTGGAGCGGCACGAGCACGGAATCAGCGGCGACCAGGGCGTTGATGGTCAGCATGCCCAGGGCCGGGGGACAGTCGATGAGGATGAATTCATAGGCGTCGAGCTGGCCCTTGAACGCTTCCCGGAGCCGATATTCGCGTCGGGGTATGTCGACGAGCTCGACTTCCGCGCCCGACAGATGAACGGAGGTTGGCACCAGGAACAGGCCGGGCACCTGGGTTTCGGTCACGGTCTCGGAGAGACGGGCGGCGCCGACAACCAGATCGTATGAATTGGGAACGTTCGGATCCGGCGGCACCCCCAGCCCCGTGGTCGCGTTTGCCTGCGGATCGAGATCGATCAACAGGACCTTGCGGCCGACCGCCGCCAGGCCCGTTGCCAGATTGACGGCGGTTGTCGTTTTTCCCACCCCGCCCTTCTGGTTCGCAATCGCGATGACACGCGGCGAGATGGTCCGCCGTTGAGGACGCAGATCGGCGGCGGAAGCGGCTTCAGCGGACACGGTTGACCTCTGAGATCTTCAGGATGACCGAGTCTGGGTTGGTCACGCTGGGCGTTGAATCGACGGTCATCTTCCACTCTTCCCGCGCCTCGGTCAATTCACGTTGCGCCGATTCGCCCTTCAGGAACAGGCAAAGGGTGTCTAGGCGGCGAATTGTGTCCGTCATTTTCAGGAGGTCATCCAGCGACGCGCAGGCCCTGGCCGTGATGAAATCGGCGGCCCATCCCCCAAGGTTTTCGGCGCGTTCTCTAAGGATTTCGACGTTTGGGGCGCGGGTTCGGGCCACGATTTCCTGGAGGAACGCGGCCTTTTTGGCGTTGCTCTCGACAAGTTTCACGTGAAACATCGGGCGCATCAGGGCGATGACAAGGCCCGGGAAGCCCGCCCCGGATCCGATGTCCGCGAGAATGGGTGATTTGCCTTCTGGAAATTCCCGCGCTTCCGAAAGGGCGCCGACGAGTTGGGCCGAATCGGCAAAGTGGCGCCACCACGCATCTGGCACAGTCGACTGTGCGATCAGGTTGATGCGCCGCTGCCACGTGAGGAGACGTTCCGCGTAGAGTTCGAGGGCCTGAAGTGTTTCACGTGAAACATCGAACCGGGCCGCGAATTGCGCCGCGTCAAATCGGCCGGCGTCAGCTCCCGGCACCGGCGCCACCTCAGGCCGCGCGATCGGACGACACGGTCTTGCGAACATGCCGAAGCAGAGCCGTCAAGGCCGCCGGCGTGACGCCGGCGATGCGCGAGGCCGCGCCCAGCGTTGCGGGCCTCACAGCCTCGAGCTTCTCCTGGAGCTCTCTCGAAAGACCGCCCACCGCCCGATAGTCGAGATCGAACGGAAGAAGAAGGGCCTCGTCGCGCCGAAATGCCCGGATATCGGCGGCCTGGCGGTCGAGATAGCCGGCATAGCGTGCCTCGATCTCCAGCTGCTCGATTACATCCTCGCGCCAGCTCCGGACTTCCGGCCATAGACCCGTGACCGTTTCCCGGCTCACATCCGGATGGGCGAAGAGAGCCATCATGGACCGACGCACCCCATCCTTGTTCACGTTTATGCCCCTGGCCGCCAATTCGGTCGGGGTCAAGGACAGTGCCCCGGCTTGAGCCCGAGCGATTTCGAGAGCCTTCGCCTTCGCCTTATAGGCGCGGGCCCTTTCGCTGCCGACACAGCCCAACGCAATTCCCTTGGGCGTCAATCTCTGATCGGCATTATCGGCGCGAAGGAGCAGGCGATACTCGGCGCGAGAAGTGAACATCCGATAGGGCTCCCTGGTCCCCAAAGTGACCAGATCGTCGACCATGACGCCGGCGTACGCATCCGCACGGTCAAGGATGAATTCTTGCACGGACCCCGCGGTCAGCGCTGCGTTCAGGCCCGCGATCAGGCCCTGCGCCCCGGCTTCCTCATAGCCCGTCGTTCCATTGATCTGACCCGCCAGAAAGAGCCCGGGGAGCCGGAGCGTCTCCAGCGTCGGCCCCAAAGACCGCGGATCGACGAAATCATATTCGATTGCATAACCGGGCCGGATCATCCGGGCCCGCTCGAGACCCGGGATTGTCTTGAGCAGAGCCTCCTGAGCGTCCCGCGGAAGCGACGTCGATATTCCGTTGGGATAGACCGTGTCGTCGTCCAGTCCTTCGGGCTCCAGGAATATCTGATGGCTGGAGCGGTCAGCGAAGCGAACCACCTTGTCCTCGATCGACGGGCAATAGCGCGGACCCGAACTGGCGATCTTGCCCGAATACATAGGAGCGCGATCGAGATTGGCCCGAATGATCTCGTGGCCGGCCTCCGTCGTCGCCGTGATGTGGCACACGGTCTGCGGCACGCGAATCCGGTCCGTCATAAAGGAAAACGGCCGAGGCGGATCGTCACCGCGCTGAATATCCAGGGAGTCCCAATCGATGGTCCGGCCGTCAAGCCGCGGCGGCGTGCCGGTTTTCAGCCGTCCGAGCGGAAATCCGAACCGCTCCAGCGTCGCCGACAATCCCACCGCAGGCGCTTCGCCGACCCGGCCCGCGGCGTTCGTTTCTTCGCCGATGTGAATGACGCCGCGCAGGAAGGTTCCCGTCGTGACCACAACCGCGCCGGCGCCGATCCGCCGGCCGTCCGCCAGGGCAACCCCGGTAACCCGCCCGTTCCCGACCGTCACGTCCTCGACAGACCCCGCCTGCAGATCCAGGCCGGGCTGCGACCGCAGGAGATCCTGCATGGCCTGGCGATAGAGCTTGCGGTCCGCCTGCGCCCTCGGACCCCACACCGCCGGTCCCTTGCTCAGATTGAGCATCCGAAACTGGATTCCGGCAGCATCGATGGCCCGGCCCATCAGCCCATCGAGCGCATCGATTTCCCGGACAAGGTGGCCCTTCGCCAGCCCCCCGATAGCCGGATTGCAGGACATCTCCCCGATGGTTTCCAGCTTGTGCGTGAGCAGCAGCGTCCGGGCGCCGAGGCGTGCGGCCGCCGCGGCGGCTTCACAGCCGGCATGTCCGCCTCCGACAACTATGACGTCATATCGCCTCATGGCGCCCAAAGTAGGAAGAAGACACAGGAAATCAAAAGAATTCGACGCAAACCTGGTGGCGATGTTTCACGTGAAACACCCTATTTGCCGATACAGAAATCCCGGAAGATCACATCGAGAAGCTGTTCGACGTCGACCCGGCCCACGAGCTCTCCCAAAGACCGCACCGCCAAACGGAGATCCTCGGCAAACAACTCGCCGGAAGTCTGCCCCTGCGCGCGGTCCAGGGCGCCCACACAGGCCGACAAGGCCGCCCTGTGGCGCGACCGGGTTATCGCCGGCGCTTCGGCCACCGACATTCTGTCCGCGGCCTCGCGCCCAAGCCTGTCCAGGACCGCATCCATGCCGTCGCCACGAACCGCAGACACCACCAAAGCGCCCCTCTCCGTCAGATCCTGAGGAAGGATAAAATCGGGCGCATCGCACTTGTTGACGACAACAAGGGTGTTTTCTTCGACTAAAGACCGTGACGAAGCCTGCGGCCCTCCCGTCCCGTCGATGACCACGATCCTCAAGTCCGACGATTCCGCCCGTTTCAGGGCCCGGCTCACCCCCTCAACCTCCACGGGGTCGAGCGCCGGCTCTTCCACCACGTCCCTCAATCCCGCCGTATCCGCCAAAAGAACCGGGTAGCCGGCCAAATCGAGGCGTATCTCGATGACATCACGCGTCGTGCCCGCCGTCGCGGATACGATCGCGACCTCCCTTTTCGCCAAGGCATTGAGAAACGAAGACTTCCCGGCATTGGGCGCACCCACGATGGCAACCGACAGCCCCTCCCGCAGGATCTCCCCGCGCCGGTTGTCGTCCAGATGACGGCGAATCCCGGAAGCCAGCGCCGCCACGACCGGCCGCACGTCCTCCATGAGACCCTCCGGCAGGTCCTCATCGGCGAAGTCGATCGCGGCCTCGACATGGGCAAGGGCGCGGACCAGATCCGCCCGCCATCCTTCATAGAGCGCGCTCAGGCCCCCATCCAGCTGACGGAGCGCCTGGCGCCGCTGCGCCCCGGTCTCGGCTTCGATCAAATCGGCAAGACCCTCGACCTCGGTCAGATCGAGCTTGCCGTTGTCGAAGGCCCGGCGGGTGAAAGCACCCGGCGGTGCCGGCGCCAGCCCCTCAAGACCACCCAGCGCAGCCAGCAGCCCCTCCTGGACAGCGCGTCCGCCGTGGATGTGATACTCGGCCACATCCTCCCCGGTAACGCTCTGCGGCCCGGGAAACCAGAGCACCAGAGCCCGGTCCAGGAGATCACCCGACACGGGATCGGACAGCCGCCGCAAGACAGCCGCCCGCGGCGGCCCGGGCGGGCGGCCGGTCAGCGCCTCGACCGATTCACGCGCCCCGG
>CAMYMQ010000312.1 GCA_947259335.1 uncultured Alphaproteobacteria bacterium
ACCGCCCGGGCGACGCCGCCCGCGGCGACCCGCATGGCCGTCTCGCGCGCCGAGGACCGTCCGCCGCCGCGATAATCGCGGATGCCGTATTTCTTCCAGTAGGCGTAATCGGCATGGCCCGGCCGGAACAGGTCCTTGATGTCGGAATAATCCTTGGACCTCTGGTCCTGGTTTTCGATCACCAGGCCGATGGGCGTGCCGGTCGTCATGCCCTCGAAAACGCCCGACTGGATCTTGACCAGGTCGGGTTCCTTGCGCTGGGTGGTGAAGCGGGACTGGCCAGGCCGCCGCCGGTCGAGCCACTGCTGCAGGTCGGCCTCGGCCAGCGGGATGTTCGGCGGCACGCCATCGACCACGCAGCCGATCGCCGGCCCGTGGCTCTCGCCCCAGGTCGTATATCGGAACAGGGTGCCGAAGCTGTTACCGGGCATGGTCCGCGCTATCCGCCGTTCTTGGCGAGCAGGTCGGGCGCGTCCATCGCCTTCATGCCGACCACGTGATAGCCCGCGTCGACGTGATGCACCTCGCCCGTGACTCCGCCAGACAGGTCGCTCAGGAGATAAAGAGCGGCGCCCCCGACGTCGTCGAGGGAGACGTTGCGGCGCAACGGCGCATTGTGCTCGTTCCACTTGAGCATGGTCCGGAAGTCGCCGATGCCGGCGGCGGCGAGCGTCTTGATCGGGCCCGCCGAGATGGCGTTCACCCGGATGCCGGCGTCGCCGAGGTCGACGGCGAGGTAGCGCACCGACGCCTCGAGCGCGGCCTTGGCGACCCCCATGACGTTGTAGTGCGGCATCACCCGCTCGGCGCCATAGTAGGTCAGGGTAACGACGCTGCCGCCATCCTTCATCAGCGGCGCGGCCCGCCGGGTGACATCGGTCAGCGAGTAGCAGGAGATCAGCATCGTCCTGGTGAAATTGTCCCGCGACGTGTTCAGGAACTTGCCCTTGAGTTCCTCCTTGTCGGAGAAGGCGATCGCGTGGACGACGAAGTCGAGCGTCCCCCACTCCTGCTCGATGGCCTCGAACGCAGCATCCATCGACGCCTCGTCGGCGACGTCGCACGGCACGATCAGCGTCGATCCGACCGACTCGGCGAGCGGCCGCACGCGGCGCTCCAGCGCCTCGCCCTGAAAGGTGAAGGCGAGTTCGGCGCCGTGCGCAGCGAGGGTGCGGGCGATGCCCCAGGCGATCGAATGATCGTTGGCGAGGCCCATGATCAGGCCCTTCTTGCCTTCCATGAACGGGGCGGCATTCGACATTGCGACTCTCTGGCGTGGTGAGCGGGAGGCGGCTGGCATCCTACACCTGCCGCGACTCCGGTCAATTGCGGCCCGCGTCCGGGTCCGTCCGAATCGCGCGCCGCCTTGCGCCGCGCCGTCGCCTTCCTAAGATGGCGCCATGACCGAGCCCTCCCCCGTATCCGCGGACACCGTGCCGCCGTACCGGCACCTGTTCGGCGTCGTCGCGGCGTGCGGCGCCTTCCTCAAGTATCTCGGGCTGCGGTTCTGGAACGACAAATGCTTCAGCGCGTCGGCGTCGCTGAGCTACACGACGCTGTTGTCGCTGGTGCCGCTGGCGGCGATCGGGCTTGCGATCCTGACCGCCTTTCCGGTCTTCGACGAGATCCGGAACGACATCCAGGGCTTCATGCTCGGCAACTTCCTGCCCAAGAATGTCGAGGCGCTCCGCGAGCAGTTCGACCGCTTCCTGAAAAACACGCGGGAGCTGACCGCGCTCGGCACGGTGGCCCTGGCGGTCACGGCGGTGATTCTGCTGGATACGGTCGACACATATTACAACCGCATCTGGCGGGAGTCGGAGGTGCGGCCGCTGCTGCAGCGGGTGCTGATGTACTGGACGATCCTGACCCTGACGCCCCTGCTGGTCGGCGGCAGCCTCGCCCTGTCGACCTATTTCTTCGCCAAACCGGCGGCTTCACTCCCCAGCGTCCCGGCCGCCGGCGCCCAGACCCTGTTCGGCTGGCTGCCGACCCTGCTGCTGTTCGTGGCGATCGCGCTCAGCTACTTCATCATTCCCTACCGGCGCATCCGCCTGCACCACGCCCTCATCGGCGCCGCCGTCGCGGCGCTTCTCTACGACGTGCTGAAGTGGGGCTTCGCGCTCTATTTCAAGCTGTTCCCGTCCTACCAGACCCTCTACGGCGCGGTTGCGGTCATCCCGCTCCTGCTGGTCTGGCTCTATCTCGTGTGGTGCGCCGTGCTCCTCGGCGCCCAGATCTCGGCCGCCGTGCCGGAATGGCTGGCCCTGCGGCGCCTGGGTCAGCGGACCGACGCGCGGCCGACCGTCCGGCTGGCCGCGGCGCTCAGCCTGCTCCACGGCCTCTACCTCGCGTCCAAGACGGGACAGCCGGTGGAGACCGAGGCGCTGACCGCCGGTATCACTGAAGAGGCCGGATCGCCCGAGCGGGTCCTCGCCACCCTGCATGAAGCCCAGATGATCGCGCGCTCGAACGAGGACAGCTGGGTTCTGTCCCGCGATCCCTCGGACCTGACGGTGGACGAGGTCGCCGACGCCTTCGGCATCAGGCTGGAGCCGGGCCTGGGGAATCCGAAGCACATCCCCGTCTGGCTGGCGCGTCTGGACCGGCTGATCGGCGAGGCCGACCGGGATTTCCGCACGACCCTGGGCCTCAGCCTGCGCGAGCTGTTCGCCGAGGACGCGCCGGGCGACGCAAAGGGCTGACGCCGGCGGGCGCTACTCGGCGCGCGGCCAGCGG
>CAMYMQ010000313.1 GCA_947259335.1 uncultured Alphaproteobacteria bacterium
GCCGCCCGCGGACCCGGCGCCGAGGCACCGGAGCCCGGCCGGCGCGTCCTCGTCACCGGCTACGACATCGGCAACCGGGGCGGGCTCTATGCCGACCACGCGGTCGTGCCGGCGACGGCGGCCTGGCCGCTGCCCGACCATGTCGACCCCGCTGCGGCCGTGGCCCTGACCAATTATCAGCTCGCCTGGATCCTGATGTTCCACGCGGCCCGGGGGATCGAGCCGCGCACCGTGGTCGTCTATGGCGCCGCCGGCGGGGTCGGCACCGCCCTGACGGATGTCGCCCGGCTGCACGGGGCCGAGGTGATCGCCCTGGCCAGCACGCGCGAGAAATGCGATTTCGCTCTCGGCCGCGGGGCGGCCCAGGCCTTCGACTACACCGGCGGGCCGGTGTCCGACCGGGTCAACGAGGCGACCGGCGGGCGCGGCGCCGACCTGATCTTCGACAATGTCGCCGGCGAGGGTTTCGCCGACAATCTCCGCATGGTCGCCCCGCTCGGCATGGTCGTGTCCTACGGCCTGCTCGGCGGCATGCCCGACGACGACCTGTTCGCCGCCATGCGCGGCAACCTGGACGCCAGCCCGGCGGTGCGCTGCTTCACGATGCACACCTACGATCACATGCCCGGGCCGCGCGGCGAGGCGATGGAGCGCGCCATCGGCCTGCTGGCCGACGGCAGGATCGACCCGGCCATTGCCGCGCGCCTTCCCCTGGCCGAGGCCGCCGAAGCGCACCGGCTGATCGAAAGCCGCGAGGCCATGGGCAAGGTGGTGCTGACCCCCTGAGTCCCGGGCCTGCGCCCCGAACCGAACCGACACGAACGACAAGCGTTCCGGCGATCCGGACCGCACGCCGGCAAGACATGAGGAACCGCGAATGAAGATCTACGTGACCAGCGTGCTGGTCGACGACCAGGCCAAGGCCTTCGATTTCTACACCCGCGTACTGGGCTTCGAAGTGAAGCACGACATCCCGATGGGGCAGGACCGATGGCTGACCCTCGTCGAGAAGGGCAACGCCGGCGGAACGGAGCTGCTGCTGGAGCCCGACCGACACCCGGCCGCGAGGCCGTTCAAGGAAGCGCTGATGCGCGACGGCATCCCCGCCGCGTCGTTCCAGGTCGACGATCTGGACGCCGAGTACGCCCGGCTCAGCGGCCTCGGCGTCGAGTTCACCCGCCCGCCGGTGGACGCCGGCATGGTCAGGGCGGCCATCGTGAACGACACCTGCGGCAACCTGATCCAACTCATCGAGATGCGCGGCGCGGCATAGCGCGACCTCAACGGGCCGGCTGGCGGAACCCGGCGGGAGCGGCCGGCCGGGTTCCGTGCGGACCCGCGCATTCCCGCCATGCGCTCGCGATCGCGCGTTGACAGGCAGACCCGCGAGCGCCCTTTATCGCCGGCTAGCCTGCTTCCCGCGAGGATTCGACCCGGACCATGCCCGCCGATCCCCCAGCCGAGTCACCGGCCCAGACACCGGCAGACGGACCCCAGTCCCGCTGGGTCGCCTTCAAGTATCCCGGCTTCCTGCGCTATTGGCTCGCGCGCGTCAGCGGCAACCTCGCCGTCCAGATCGTCAGCATCGCGGTCGCCCTGCAGGTCTACGACCTGACCCGCGACCCGCTCGATCTCGGCCTGGTCGGCCTTGTGCTGTTCCTGCCCTCCATTCTCCTGGTCCTGGTCACCGGCACGGTGGCCGACCGCTTCCCGCGGCGGACGATCATGGGCGTCTGCCTGCTGGTCGAGGCCGCCTGCGCGACGGGCCTGCTGTTGATGACCTTCGAGGGACTGACCAGCGTGCTGCCCATCTTCGGCGTGCTGGTCGTCTTCGGGACGGCGCGCGCCTTCTTCGGCCCGGCGGTCCAGTCGCTGGTGACCAACCTCGTGCCGGAGGACCACCTGGGCCAGGCGATCGCGTGGAACTCGTCGGGCTGGCAGGCGGCGACCATCCTGGGGCCGGTCATCGGCGGCCTGCTCTACGCCGTCGCGCCGGAGGTCGCCTATATCGGCGGGCTCGCGACCTTCGTGTTCGCGGCCTTCATGATTCTCTCGATCGCCCGGCCCTCGCAGAAGACGACCAAGGAGCCGGCGTCGTGGGAGACCCTGGTCGCCGGCTTCAAATACATCTGGAAGGAAAAGATCGTCCTGGGCGCGATCACCCTCGACCTGTTCGCCGTGCTGCTGGGCGGGGCGACGGCGCTGCTGCCCATCTACGCCACCGACATCCTGGACGCCGGCCCGACCGGCCTGGGCGTGCTGCGGGCGGCGCCGGGTGTCGGGGCCGTGCTGACCGCGGTGTGGCTGACCCGCTATCCCGTGCGCGACCATGTCGGGCTGGCGATGTTCTTCTTCGTCGGCGCCTTCGGGCTGCTGATCGTCGTGTTCGGCTTCTCGACCACGATGTGGCTGTCGATCCCGGCGCTGGCGCTGTCGGGCGCCGCGGACATGATCAGCGTCTATATCCGCCAGACCCTGGTCCAGCTGTGGACGCCCGACGCCATGCGCGGCCGGGTCAACGCGGTCAACATGGTCTTCATCGGCGCCTCGAACGAGCTCGGCGAATTCCGCGCCGGGGTGATGGCCGCCGCCATCGGCACGGTCCACGCCGTGACCATTGGCGGAGCGGCCACGGTCGGCATCGCGGCGCTGTGGGCCAAGATGTTCCCGGAGCTGCGCCGGGCGCGGCACCTGGACGGACGGGTCTAGGGACCGCCCATGGCCCCGGCCCCGTCCCGACCCCTCACCTTCTTCGACAAGGTCTGGCGCGACCATCTGGTGCGCGACCTGGGCGACGGACTGGCGCTGGTCTACGTCGACCGGGTCCTGCTCCACGAGTTGAGCGGGGCGATCGCGCTGGAAGGGCTGGAGGCGGCGGGCCGGACGGTGCGCAACCCGGGCCTCGCCTTCGCCACCGTCGACCACGTCGCCGATACCCGTCCCGGCCGGACCGAGGAGACGCCGGTGCCCGACGGCGCCGGCTTCATCCGCCGGCTGCGCGCCGCCGCGGCCCGGCACGGGGTCTCCTACTTCGACCTGGGCGACCCCCGCCAGGGCATCGTCCATGTCGTCTCACCCGAGCAGGGCATCGCCCTGCCCGGCACCACGCTGGTCTGCGGCGACAGCCACACCTGCACGGTGGGCGGGGTCGGCGCCTTTGGCTGGGGCATCGGCTCGACCGACGGCGAGCAGGCGCTGGCGACCCAGACCGTCGTCCGCGCCCGGCCGAAGACGATGCGGGTGGCGGTGAA
>CAMYMQ010000314.1 GCA_947259335.1 uncultured Alphaproteobacteria bacterium
CGGGGCCGCGCCGACCGAGGCCGCCCTGGGCTGGGCGCTCGGCTGCTATCGCTTCACCCGCTACAAGAAGGCGAAGAAGACGCTCGCCTCCCTGGTCTGGCCCGACGGCGCCGACCGCGACGCGGTGAAGAACGTTGCCGGGGCGGTCTGTCTCGCCCGCGACCTGATCAACACGCCCGCCCAGGACATGGGGCCGTCGGCGCTGGCCGAGGCCGCCCGGGAAGTCGCCGAGACGGGCGGGGCGACATTCCGCGTGATCGAGGGCGACGCGCTGCTCGCCGAGAACTATCCCGCGATCCACGCGGTGGGCCGGGCCGCGGCCGACGCCCCGCGCCTGATCGATTTCGCCTGGAATGGCGCCGGGGACGGCAACGGCGGCGCCGCCGATGCTCCCAAGATCACGCTGGTCGGCAAGGGCGTGTGCTTCGACACCGGCGGGCTGGACATCAAGCCCGCCCCCGGCATGAAGCTGATGAAAAAGGACATGGGCGGCGCGGCGACGGTCCTCGGCCTTGCCCAGCTGATCATGGCCGCGAAGCTGCCGGTGCGGCTGCGGGTTCTGATCCCGGCGGTCGAGAATTCGATCGCCGGCAACGCCTACCGGCCGATGGACGTGGTCCAGACCCGAAAGGGGATCACCATCGAGGTCGGCCATACCGACGCCGAGGGCCGGGTGATCCTGGCCGACGCGCTGGCCGAGGCATCGTCAGAAAATCCCGACATGCTGATCGATTTCGCCACGCTCACCGGCGCGGCGCGGGTCGCGCTCGGCACCGAACTGCCGGCCTTGTTCGCCAACGACGACGCGCTGGCCGAGGACCTGCTGGCCCAGGGCCGGGCGGTCGACGACCCGCTATGGCGGCTGCCGCTGTGGCCCGGCTACCGCAAGCTGATCGACGGGCAGACCGCCGATATCACCAATTCGGGCGAGAGCCCCTTCGGCGGCGCGATCACGGCGGCCCTGTTCCTGCAGGAATTCGTCGGCGAGGGGATTCCCTGGGCCCATGTCGACACCTTCGGCTGGAACGCCGAGACCCGTCCCGGCCGGCCCAAGGGCGGCGAGGCGCTGGCCCTGCGCGCCGCGTTCGAGATGATAAAGGCGCGGTTCGGCTAACGGCGACTGCGCGGTCGGGCCGGGCCGGCGATGGGAGAAAAAGAGGGGAGGCGGAATCGGCGCGGGTGCGGGCGTATGGTTCTCGGCGCCGGTCCGCTGTGTGATGGTCGTCGTCCGGCGGTTTATGCGGGGTGTGCATCCGACCCCCTCCCCCGAGTTCTGTGCCCTTAGGTCGGCTTCATGAAGTCAGCCTCAGGCTGTTTGCCCCGCGACAGGGACGGGAGGTTCAATGGACCCGCTCTGCGGCCGCCGACGCCGCGGTCAGGTCCTGGGCGCCCCGTTCGCTCTCGTCCGGCGGGATGAAAAGGTTGGCGACGAACTCCGCATGGATTTCGACAGCCTCCTGGGTGTTCGGGTCGAGGCCGGTAAGTTCCTGGCACTCGGGCGCCAGCGAAAAGATCAGCGAGGCCGCGCCGGCCAACGCGTAATAGGCATGGGGCAGGATCTCGGCCTTGTCGCGCAGCGGCTTCATCCTGGCCATGTTCCGGTACAGATCCCCCAGATGCTCGTCGATCAGCCAGCTCAATCGGCCGCTGGCGGCCTTGCCTTCCGACAGCATCAGCCCGGTAAGCGCGGGATTGGCCGCGGTGAAACGGACATACTGGCGAATCGCCTCGCGGGCGCGATCGCGGGGCGGCGCGCCGTTCAATCGGACGAGACCGGACTTGAGCTGTTCGTCGAGCTTCCGGAAGAGGTGATCGGTGGCGGCGCGCCACAGCGATTCCTTGGACTTGAAATAATAGGTGACGAGCCCCTGGTTGGTGCCCGCCCGCCCGGCGATGTTGCGTGTGCTGGCGCCCTCGAAGCCCAGTTCCGAAAAGGCCTCGATCGCGGCGTCGATGATGCGCTGGCGCGTCGCCTCGCGCTGTTCCTTGCGTGTAACCATGAGGTCATTCGTTATTCGAATGACAAGCGAATGTCAAGCGCCAGAGTCCGGGATCGGCGGTCGCCGGGAGGGCGATCTCTACCCCGCCAGCTCCTCCCGCCCCGCGAAACTGTCCAGAGCCTCGGGGTTGGCCAGCGCGTCGATATTCTTGACCGGGCGGCCGTGGACGACCTCGCGGACGGCCAGTTCGACGATCTTGCCGGTCTTGGTGCGCGGGATGTCGGGCACCTGGACGATGCGCGCCGGCACGTGGCGCGGGGTGGCGCCGGCGCGGATCGCGGCCTTGATCTTCTCGCGCAGGGCGTCGTCGAGGGTCACGCCCTCGCGCAGGACGACGAACAGGACGATGCGGGTATCGGGCGGCCAGTCCTGGCCGACCGCCAGCGCCTCGACCACCTCGTCGAGCTGTTCGACCGGCCGGTAGATTTCCGCCGTGCCGATGCGGACGCCGCCGGGGTTGAGCGTCGCATCCGACCGGCCGTAGATGACGCAGCCGTTGTCGTGCCCTGACCATTCCATCAGGTCGCCGTGGCGCCACACGCCCGGGAAATGCTCGAAATAGGCGGCGCGGCGGCGGGAGTCGTCGGGATCCCCCATGAACTTGAGCGGGATCGACGGATGGGGCTTGGTGCAGACCAGCTCGCCCTTCTCGCCGGGGCCGAGCGGCCTGCCGTCGTCGTCCCACACCTCGACCGCCATGCCCAGCGCCGGGACCTGGAGCTCGCCGCGCCAGACCGGGCCGATCGGATTGCCGCTGAGGAAGCCGCACATGATGTCCGTGCCGCCCGAGATCGATGAGAGCTGCAGGTCGGACTTGATGCTGTCGTAAATGTAGTCGAAGCATTCGGGCAGCAGCGCCGAACCGCTGGTCAGGATCACCCGCAGCGCCGACAGGTCGTAGTCGCGGCCGGGCGCGATCCCCGCCTGCTTGATCGCGTCGATGAATTTGGCCGATGTCCCGAAGTGGGTCGCCCGTTCGCGTTCCATATAGTCGAACAGCGCGTCCGGACCCGGATACAAGGGCGAGCCGTCGTAGAGCAGGATCGTCGTCCCGCAATCCAGAAAGGTGATGTGCAGGTTCCAGACGACCCAGGTGGTGCTCGTGAAGAACAGCACGCGGTCGTCGCGCCGGGCGTCGAGGTGGAGCAAGGGTTCCTTGATCGACTGCAGCAGCGTGCCGCCGGCCCGGTGGACAATGCACTTGGGCGCGCCCGTGGTTCCTGACGAGAACAGGATGAACAGCGGCTGGTCGAAGGGCAGCCGCTTGTAGGGCACCACGTCCGGCGCGTGCGGCGCCAGATAGTCGGCATAGCCGACCGCGCCCGGCACCGCGTCGAGGACGGGCTCCGGGTCGACGTAGGGGACCAGGACGGTCCGCTTGAGGCTCGGCAGCCCGGCCATGACCTCGGCCACCCGGTCCGACACCCGGTGGGTCTTGCCGTTGTAGTGATAGCCGTCGGCGGCGACGAGCACGGTCGGCTCGATCTGGCCGAAGCGGTCGAGCACGCCGCGCACGCCGAAGTCGGGCGCGCAGGAGGAGAAGGTCGCGCCGATGGCCGTGGCGGCCAGCATGACGATCGCGGTCTCCGGGATGTTGGGCATGTAGGCGGCGACCCGGTCGCCCGGCTCGATGCCGTCGGCGAGCAGGGCCTTGGCCAGCCGCGCCACCTCGCCGGTCAGCTCGGCCCAGCTCAGCCGCCGGCTGTCGCCCCGCTCGTTGCGGAACACGATCGCCTCGCCATCGTCCGATCGGCGCAGCATGTTTTCCGCAAAGTTCAGCCGGGCGTCAGGAAAGAAGCGCGCCGCCAACTGGTCGTCGCCGTCGACCAGCACCCGGTCGCCGCGGGTATCGGCGATGATGTCCGAGAAGTCCCAGAAGGCGCACCAGAAGTCTTCCATGCTCTCGACCGACCAGCGCCACAGGGCGTCATAGTCCGGCAGGTCGACGCCCCACTCCTTGCGCACGAAGGCCAGGAAGGCGGCCATGTTGGTGCCGGCGGCCCGCTCCGGCGACGGGGTCCAGATCGGTGCTTCCGGGGTGGTCTCCGTGGTCATTGGGCGAGCTCGTCGCGCTTCTCGAAATGCTTGAGCGCTTCGGGGTTGGCGAGCGCGTCGACATTCCTGACCGGCCGGCCGTGGACGACATTGCGCACGGCCAGCTCGACGATCTTGTTCGACTTGGTGCGCGGAATGTCGGGCACCTGCACGATCCGCGCCGGCACGTGGCGCGGGGTGGCGTTGTCGCGGATCTGCTTCCTGATCCTGGCCTCCAGGGCGTCGTCCAGGGTCACGCCCGCGCGCAGGACCACGAACAGGACCACCCGGGTGTCGCCGTCCCAGTCCTGGCCGATCACGAGGCTTTCGAGGATCTCGTCGAGCTGTTCGACCTGGCGGTAGATCTCGGCGGTGCCGATGCGCACCCCGCCCGGGTTCAGGGTCGCGTCGGAGCGTCCGAAGAACATCATGCCGCCGTGCCCGGTCCACTGGACCCAGTCGCCGTGGCACCAGACGTTGGGGAAGCGTTCATAATAGGCGGCCCGGTATTTGGACCCGTCGTCGTCGTTCCAGAAGCCGAGCGGCATGGTCGGGAAGGGCCGGGTGCAGACCAGCTCGCCCTGTTCGCCCGGCGGCAGGGAGTTGCCGTCGTCGTCGAACACGTCCATCGCCATCGCCAGGCACGGCGCCTGCAGCTCGCCGCGCCAGACCGGGCCCAGCGGGTTGCCGCCGACGAAGCAGCCGAACAGGTCGGTGCCGCCCGAGACCGAGGCGAGGTGGATGTCCGTCTTCACCTTCTCATAGACATAGTCGAAGCCTTCCGGCACCAGCACTGAGCCGGTCGAACCCAGGGTCCGGACGGTCGACAGGTCGTGGGTCTTCCTGGGCTCGATGCCGGCCTTCGAACAGGCGTCGATATATTTGGCCGAGGTGCCGAACAGCGTCATCCCGGTCTCGTCGGCGTAGGACCAGACCGCGTTGCCGTCGGGATAGAAGGGCGAGCCGTCGTACAGAATGAGCGTTGCCTCCGACGCGAGCGCGCCGACCAGCCAGTTCCACATCATCCAGCCGCAGGTGGTGAACCAGAACACCCGGTCCCCCGGCTTCACGTCGCACATCAGGCGGTGTTCCTTGAGGTGGGTCAGGACGCCGGCGCCGATGCCGTGGACGATGCATTTGGGCGCGCCGGTCGTCCCCGAGGAATAGAGGATGTAGACCGGGTCGTTGAACGCGCGCGGCGTGAACTCGATCTCTCCGGGCGCATGGCCGGCGACGTAGTCGGGCAGCGTCTTCGCGTTCGGGATCGCCGAAACGTCGGGCGCCTCGCTGGTGTAGGGCACCACGACGACCCGCTTGACCGACGGCATCCCGCGCGCGATCTCGGGCAGCTTGTCAAGCGAGTCGAAGGTCTTGCCGTTGTAGAAATAACCGTCGGCGCTGAGCAGGATCTTGGGCTCGACCTGGCCGAACCGGTCGAGCACGCCGCGCACGCCGAAGTCGGGCGAAGCCGAGGTGAAGACCGCGCCGATGCTGGTCGCGGCCAGCATGGCGATCACCGTCTCGGGCACGTTGGGCATGTAGGCGGCGACCCGGTCGCCCGGCTCCAGCCCGTCGGCCCGGAACGCCTGGGCCAGTTGCGAGACCGCGTCCCACAGCTCGGCCCAGGTCAGCTCGCGCTTCACCCTGTCCTCGCCGCGGAAGACGATGGCGGCCGTGCCGTCGCGCCGGCGCAGCAGGTTCTCGGCATAGTTCAGGCGCGCATCGGGAAAGAAGCGGGCGCCCGGCATCTTGTCGCCGTCGGCCAGCACGCGCTCGCCCTTGTCGGCCGCGCGGACCTCGCCGTAGTCCCAGATCGACAGCCAGAACTTTTCCATCTCGTCGACCGACCAGCGCCACAGCGCGTCATAGTCGTCGACCCGGGCGTCCCAGCGGTCGGCCACCGTCCGCATGAAGGACTTCAGGTTGCTGTTGTCGATGCGCTCCTGCGACGGGCGCCACAACGGTTGCGTGTCCACGCGTTCCTCCCTGGCCGGCGAAATCGGTCGGCCTTTGGTATGCGAAACACTCATCGCCTTCAAGCGCGGCCCGGCGTGGCGGGAGCGCCGGCCGCCACCTATAGTGTGCGCAATGGCCGAGCCCGCTCCCCCTTCCCCGGCAGCACCGCAAGCGAGACCGAACCGGGTGATGGTCGGCGCTGCCTGGATGATGGGGTCCGGCATCTGCTTTGCCGGGATGGCGGGGCTGATCCGCTATGTCGCGCAGGACCTGCACGCCTTCGAGATCGCCTTCTTTCGCAACTGCGCCGGCGTCCTGGTGATGCTGCCCTGGGCGATGCGGGTCGGGCTCGACGGGCTCAAGACCCGGCGGATGGGGCTCTATGTCTGGCGAGGCCTGACCGGCATCGTCGCCATGCTGTCCTTCTTCTGGGCGCTGAGCAACATGCCGATCACCGAGGCGACGGCGCTCAATTTCACGATGCCGATCTTCGCGACGATCCTGGCGGTCATCTTTCTGGGCGAGGTCGTGCGCGCGCGGCGCTGGACCGCGATCCTGGTCGGCTTCGCCGGCGTGCTGATCATCCTGCGGCCGGGTCTCGAGGTGGTCAGCCTGCCGGCCCTGATGGCGCTGCTGGGGGCGCTGATGGTCGGCGCCTCGGTGATCATCATCCGCAAGGCGTCGACCACCGAATCGCCCAACGCGATCGTCTTCTATATGTGTGTGTTCCTGGTGCCGCTGTCGCTGCCGCCCGCGCTGTTCGTGTGGAAAGACCCGACCTGGCTCCAGCTCGGCCTCTCCGCCATGGTCGGCGTCCTCGGCACCGCCGCGCACCAGTGCTACACGCGCGCCATCTACGCCGCCGAACCGTCGGCGGTGATGCCCTTCGACTTCGCCCGGCTGATCTGGGTCGGCATCGTCGGCTATGTCTTCTTCGGCCAGACCTCCGATGCCTGGACCTGGGTCGGCGCGGTCGTGATCGTCGGCTCCGGCGTCTACATCGCCCAGCGCGAGGCGCGGCTGGGCCGGAAGACCGCCGGCCCGGCGCCGCCGGCGACCTGAACGGCCGCCCGGGCGGCCGAAATCCGCGGTGCCAAACGGCCCCCGCTTTTGCTATGACCGACAAGGCCCGGCGAAAGGGTCCATCGAGGGAGGAAGACCAACATGCAGTTGAACGGACACTCAGCGATCGTCACCGGCGCCGGCTCCGGCCTGGGCGAGGCCACGGCGCGCCACTTCGCCGACAAGGGCATGAAGGTGGCCGTCTTCGACGTGAACATGGAGGGGGCCGAACGGGTCGCCAAGGACATCGGCGGGGTCGCCGTCCATTGCAACGTGTCCTCGGCCAGTGCCGCCGAGACGGCGTTCGAACAGTCCCGCGCCGCCATCGGGCCGGCCCGCGTGCTGGTCAACTGCGCCGGCATCGGCCCGGCCCGGGCCATCGTCAGCCGCGACGGCACGCCGATGCCGCTCGAGGCCTATGCCCAGGTGATCGAGGTCAACCTGATCGGCACCTTCAACTGCCTGCGGCTCGCCGCCGCCGACATGGCGACCCTCGACCCGCTCGAGGACGGCGAGCGCGGGGTCATCATCAACACCGCGTCGGTCGCCGCCTACGAAGGCCAGGTCGGCCAGGTCGCCTATGCCTCGTCGAAGGGCGGCGTGGTCGGGATGATGCTGCCGGCCGCCCGCGAGCTGGCCCGCTACGGCGTCCGCGTGCTGACCATCGCGCCCGGCTTCATCCAGACGCCGCTGATGGACACGGTGCCGGAAGACTTCCAGCAGAACCTGATGAAGTCCCAGCTGTTCCCGCGCGAGCGGTTCGGCAAGGCCGAAGAATACGCGAAGCTCTGCTCGTCGATCTGCGAGATCACCTATCTCAACGGCGACGTCATCCGCCTCGACGCCGGCGCCCGCATGCCGCCTCGGTAGGGCCGGGCGGGACTTTCTTGAAAGGAAGGACTGCGTTCCCGGGCGCTGCGCAGCACGCAGTGATGCGCTGCCGACCCGGGACCTGTCGACGGAGGGCCTGGGTCCCGGGTCTGCGGAGCGGCACTTCGCGCCGCACCGCGCCCGGGAACGCAGATGAGATTGGCGGCCTGCAGCCCCTACCGCACCACCGACGCGGTCTGGCCGAACAGGATCTTCTTCTGCTCCTCGGTCATCTGGGCCTGCTCGGGCGGGCGGATCTTGTCGCCGATCTCATAGGCGCGCTTGGTGGCCTCGCGGTCGCGGATCGCCTCGAACCAGCGCTTGAGGTGCGGGAAGTCGTCCATGTTCTGGCCCTGCCGCTTCCAGGGCACGATCCACGGATAGCTCGCCATGTCGGCGATTGAATAGAAGTCGCCGGCGACGAAAGCGCGGTCGGCCAGCCGGCGGTTGAGCACGCCGTAGAGCCGGTTGGTCTCGTCCCTGTAGCGCTTCTTGGCGTAGGGCAGGTCCTCGGGCGCGTAGGTGTTGAAGTGATGGTTCTGGCCGGCCATCGGTCCGAGCCCGCCCATCTGCCACATCAGCCACTGCATCACCTCGGCGCGCGGGCGCAGCTCGGCGGGCAGGAACTGGCCGGTCTTCTCCCCCAGATAGACCAGGATCGCGCCCGACTCGAAGACCGAGACGGGCTCGCCGCCACCTTGGGGATCGGTGTCGACGATGGCCGGCATCCGGTTGTTCGGCGCGATCTTGAGGAAGTCCGGCTCGAACTGCTCGCCCTTGCCGATGTTGATCGGCTTGATCTCGTAGGCGAGCCCCGTTTCCTCCAGAAACATCGTGATCTTGTGGCCGTTCGGCGTCGGCCAGTAATAGAGGTCGATCATTCTCTCGGATCCCCCGTTGGGTGTCGGTGACGTCGCGCTAATTTCCGTCCGCGCGGGGGGTGGGTCAATGTCGGCGTGCGTCTCGGGCGCGGGGCCTTCTCGTCATGCGTCCGCTCCGCAGCCAGCCATTCAAATCGTGTCACCCCGGCCGGAGCGAAGCGGAATGCCGGGGTCCATGTCGCCGACTGTCGGCATGTCCTGTTTCTGGGCGCCAACGACAAGCCGGCGAGGTCGCGGAGGCCGGGTTCGGCATTCAAGGGCTTATGCTCGGCAGGATTGGCGGGCGAGCTTGCGATCTTCTGCCGGGCCTGCAGCGTTACATGGCGGTCGCGGTTTTGGCATGGACCCCGGCATTCCGCTGCGCTGCGGCCGGGGTGACAGCTATCCTTCTAGCCCTGTTCCAGCCACGCTTCGACCAGACGGCGCGCGATCGACACGGGCCGGGGCAGGGTGATGCCCGCCTCGCCGCGCGCGGCGGCCTCGATGGTGGCCCGGTCGAACCAGGCGGCGGCCTCCAGCTCCTGGTCGTTGAGCGCGATGGTGTCGTCGAGCGCGGTGGCGAAGAAGCCGAGCATCAGCGAGGTCGGGAAGGGCCAGGGCTGGGACGAGTGATAGCGCACGTCGGCGACCCGCACGCCGGCTTCCTCGAACACCTCGCGGGCGACCGCGGCCTCCAGCGTCTCGCCCGGCTCGACGAAGCCGGCCAGGGTCGAATGCATGCCCTCGGGCCACACCGCCTGGCGGCCCAGCAGGCAGCGGTCGCCGTGGGTGACCAGCATGATCACCGCCGGATCGGTGCGCGGAAACTGGTGCTGCGCGCAGTCAGGGTTGGGGCAGACCCGCAGGTGGCCGGTGTCGCGGGTCTCGGTCGGCGTGCCGCAGGCGCCGCAGAAGCGGTGCCGCCGGTGCCAGGTCAGCATGCCCCGCGCGTAGGCGAGCAGGTTGCCGTGATGCTTGTCGAGCAGCGGGCCGGCGAAGCGGAGGTCGGAGAAGACCGGCCGGGCCCCGGCGACCCCGGTCAGCGTCTCGACCTCCGGCTCCTCGCCGCCGGACAGGTCGATGGCGAAATAGGCGGCGTCACCGTCGAGGCCGAGGAACACCGTCTCTTCCGACCGCTCGAGCGCCGCGCGGTTCTCGGACGCGGGCAGCAGGATCGCGGCGGGCGGGTCGGTGACCGCCATGCCCGGCTCGCCGTCGCCGGGGTCGATCAGGTTGCGCGAGCGCCACACCGGAACCAGGAAGGAGGTCGGGTCCGCCATCCGCGCGGCGATCCAGGCCGCGTCCTTGCGCCGGTGGGCCGCCCGGTCGAGGGTCCGGGGCGCGAAGAAGTTGCGGTCGGAGGGGGACAGCGGCGGCGGCTCGGTCATGGATGCGAAATTGGCACAGGGGCCGGGGGCGATCAATCGGGCGCCGTATCGGGGAATCCCCTTGCCCCGCCGCGACGGAGTCCTGATATACTGGCCACGGAAGGCTGGCGGTGGACGAGCTCCTCGCCAACCCGGTCAGATCCGGAAGGAAGCAGCCGTAACGAGTTTCGCTCGGGTCGCTGTCCAGTCTTCCACCGCGTTTCCCGCGCCACCCGTCCCCCTCATGCCCAGACCGGGTCCCCGCGCGTATGGCCGATCCCGCCCCAGGTAAATCCGAAGAAATCGGCCCCGCCGGCGCCGACGCCGCCGAATATCAGGTTCTGGCGCGCAAATACCGTCCCACCAATTTCGATGAGCTGATCGGCCAGGAAGCGCTGGTCCGGACGCTGACCAACGCGATCCGCACCGGCCGCGTGGCCCACGCCTTCATCCTCACCGGGGTGCGCGGCATCGGCAAGACGACCACCGCGCGGATCATCGCCCGGGCGCTGAACTGCATCGGCCCCGACGGCACCGGCGGGCCGACCGCCGAGCCCTGCGGCGTGTGCGAACATTGCGTCGCCATCGCCGAGGACCGCCACGTCGACGTGATCGAGATGGACGCGGCCAGCCGCACCGGCGTCGACGACGTGCGGGAGATCATCGACAGCGTCCGCTACCGCCCGGTCTCCGCGCGCTACAAGGTCTACATCGTGGACGAGGTCCACATGCTCTCGCGCAATGCCTTCAACGCGCTGTTGAAGACGCTGGAGGAGCCGCCCGAGCATGTGAAGTTCGTCTTCGCCACCACCGAGATCCGCAAGGTCCCCATCACGGTGCTGTCGCGGTGCCAGCGGTTCGACCTGCGCCGGCTCGACCAGGAGACGCTGGCGACGCACCTCGGCGCGATCGCCGGCAAGGAAGGCGCCAGGATCGACGCCGAGGCGGTCGGCGTGATCGCCCGGGCCGCCGACGGCTCGGTGCGCGACGGCCTGTCCCTGCTCGACCAGGTCATCGCCCAGGCCGGTATCGAGACGGAGATCGGCGGCACCCAGGTGCGTGACCTGCTCGGCCTGGCCGACCGGTCCCAGACCCTCGACCTGCTCGATCTGGTGATGAAGGGCGAGGTCGACGGCGCGCTGACGCTGGTCGACGAGTTGTACCGCTCGGGCGCCGATCCGCTGGTCACGGTGCAGGACCTGATGGAGGTCGTCCACTGGCTGACCCGGTTGCGGGTCACCCCCGACGCCGCCGCCGGGGAGGCGATCTCGGGATCGGAACGCGACCGGGCCAAGGCGATGGCCGACGGGCTGGGCGTCCCCTCCCTCGGGCGCGCCTGGCAGATGCTGCTCAAGGGCCTGACCGAGATCCAGACGGCGCCGCAGCCGGTGACCGCGCTGGAGATGCTGGTCGTCCGCCTGTGCTATGTCGCCGAGGCGCCGGCCCCGGGCGAGCTGGTCGCCCGCTGGCAG
>CAMYMQ010000315.1 GCA_947259335.1 uncultured Alphaproteobacteria bacterium
ACCGCGCCGCGCTGCGGTTCGGCGGCGTCGACCAGGGCGTCCGCTGACGCAGCTGCCGGTCGCCGGCCCCATACCGCCCTTCCGGCGCCAGGCTATCCTGGGTTAGGGCGCCCCGCGCCCGCCCCGGCCATGCTTTCCCCCGACGCAACCCCCGCGCCGATGGAGGAAAGCGATCGTCCGCCCGACCCGCCACCCTGAAGCCACGCCCGCCGAAGGCGCGCCTTACGGAGTCGCGCCGGCATGACCGGCAAGCGCGCATCCTGGCTGGTCTGGGCCCAGCTCGCCGCCGGCATGGCGATCTTCGGCAGCGCCACGCCGATGAGCAAGATCGTCACCGAGGCGTTTCCCGTGTTCCTGGCGTCGGGCCTGCGGATGCTGCTGTCGGCCGCCATTCTGCTGCCCATCGTCCTCGCCCTGAAGACGCCGGTGCGCGACTTCGAGAAGCGCGACTGGGGCGTGCTCGCCGCCATCGCCCTGGTCGGCATGTTCGGCTTCACCGTCTTCCTGCTGTTCGGGATGAAGATGGTCTCGGGGGTGACCGGCAGCATCGTCATGAGCACGGCGCCGGCGGTGACCGCCGCCCTCTCCTTCCTGTTCTTCAAGGACCGGCTCGGCTGGCGCAAGAGCGCGGGAATCGCGCTGGCCGTCGCGGGCGTGCTGCTGCTCAACGTCACCGGCACGCAGGACGAGAGCGGCGGCGGCTCGCCGCTGCTCGGCACGCTGCTGGTCTTCCTCGCCGTGTGCAGCGAGGCCGGCTACACCCTGTTCGGCAAGCTCGCGACCGAGCGGCTCACCCCCTACGCCATCGCCGGCCTGTCGGCGGCGCTGGCGGTCCCGGTCTTCCTGCCCTTCGCGGCGTGGGACGCGGCCGGGTTCGACTTCGCCAAGCCCGACCTCGGCGACTGGATCGCCCTGGTCTGGTGGGGCGCGGGGACGATGGTCCTGGGCTCCGTGCTCTGGTATTCCGGCGTCGCCAAGGTCGAGGGCAGCACCGCCGCCGGCTTCATGGGGGTGATGCCCGCCAGCGCCCTGATCCTGTCCTATGTCCTGCTCGGCGAGCCGTTCCGCTGGGCGCAGCTGGCCGGTTTCGCCATCGTCTTCGCCGGCGTGTGCGTGATCGCCTGGGCCCACGCCCGGCCCCACAAGGCGGACAGCGGCGCCGGCGGTTAACCATTCGTTAACCATAAGGGGGCATGATGCGGACTGCCGGGGCCTTGACCCGCCCCATTGCCGTCGCTAACTTTCGCAGCATCATGCACACCGGAATCGCGCTTCTCGGCCTTATCCTTATCCGCCCGACGTCCTAGGACGTCGGGAACAGGGCGCGCGCGACCGCCGCCCGCCAGCGCGATACCAGAACCGACCGATCCAGCGACAGACCCGATCCAGAGATCGACGTTTATGCCCGGCGTGCGATGCCCAATCCGATCCACAGCATCCTTCGCGCGTCGCGGCCGACAGGCCCGAGGAACCGACCCATGTCCGTAATGCCCACTCACAAGTATCGGCGTTTCGAGCCGATCCCCATGCCCGACCGTCAGTGGCCGGGACAGACCATCGACAAGGCCCCGATCTGGTGTTCCGTCGACCTGCGCGACGGCAACCAGGCGCTGATCGAGCCCATGGGGCCGGAGCGCAAGCGGCGCATGTTCGACCTCCTGGTCCGGATGGGCTTCAAGGAGATCGAGGTCGGCTTTCCGGCGGCGTCGGACACCGATTTCGAGTTCACCCGGCGCGTGATCGAAGAAGGCCTCATCCCCGACGGGGTCGCCATCCAGGTGCTGACCCAGTCGCGCGAGCCGCTGATCCGCAAGACCTTCGAGGCGATCAAGGGCGCCAAGAAGGCGATCGTCCACCTCTACAATTCGACCTCGACGCTCCAGCGCCGGGTCGTGTTCGGCGCCGACCGGCCCGAGATCGTCAAGATCGCGACCGACGGCGCGCGGCTGATCAAGGAATTGCGCGAGACGGTGCCGGACACCGAGATCGTCTATCAGTATTCGCCGGAGAGCTTCTCCCAGACCGAGCTGGATTTCGCCCGCGAGATCTCGGAAGAGGTCATGGCCGTCTGGGAGCCGACCCCCGAGCACAGGATGATCCTGAACCTGCCCGGCACGGTCGAGGCGGCGACGCCCAACATCTACGCCGACCAGATCGAGTGGATGTGCCGCAACCTGAACGGCCGCGAGGCGGTCACCGTCTCGCTGCATCCGCACAACGACCGGGGCACCGGCGTGGCCGCGGCGGAGATGGGCCTGATGGCCGGCGCCGACCGGATCGAGGGCACCCTGTTCGGCAACGGCGAGCGCACCGGCAACGTCGACATCGTCACCCTGGCGCTGAACATGTTCACCCAGGGCATCGAGCCCGGGCTCGACCTGCACGACATCAACGACGTCATCAACACGGTCGAATACTGCAACCAGCTGCCGGTCCACCCGCGCCACCCCTATGGCGGGGAACTCGTCTTCACCGCCTTCTCGGGCTCGCACCAGGACGCGATCAACAAGGGCTTCACGGCCCTGCGCAAGGCCAATCAGGAGGTCTGGGAAGTTCCCTACCTGCCGATCGACCCCAAGGACATCGGTCGGTCCTACGAGGCGGTGATCCGGATCAACAGCCAGTCGGGCAAGGGCGGGCTGGCCTATGTGATGGACACCGACTACGGCCTCAAGCTGCCGCGCATGTTCCAGATCGAGTTCTCGGGCGTGGTCCAGCGGATCACCGACGACACCGGCAAGGAGCTGTCGTCGAAGGAGATCTGGGACATCTTCGACCGCGAATACCTGACCCAGGACGGCCCGGTGGTGTTCAAGAACTACCGGACCGTGCCCGACACCCACGCCTCGGAGCTGCGCAAGCTCACCGCCGCGGTGGTGGTGGACGGCGCCGAGAAGGAGATCCACGGCCGGGGCAACGGCCCGATCGACGCCTTCATCCACGCGCTGAAGGACGAGATGAACATCGACATCTCGATCCAGAACTATCACGAGCACGCGGTCGGCCAGGGCGCCGACGCGACCGCGGTGGCCTATGTCGAGGTGAAGGGGCCGGACGGCTCGACCCTGTTCGGGGTCGGCCGCGACCCCAATATTGTAGCCGCCTCGCTGCGCGCCATCGTCAGCGCCGCCAACCGGATCATCCGCGCCGAGCGCCAGCCGGAAGCGGCGTGACCAACGAACCGGGGCGGCGATATGGCCGCCCCGAACCGCTTGTGCGGGCCGGGCGCGCTGGTATGGTCGCGTCCGCCCCCCACCAGCCCGCGACAAAGCCGGAACCCGCATCCTGACCGCGAACCCGCCCCTCAAGCGCAAGTGGACCCGCCGCCGCCGCGCCCTGCGCATGGCCTGGCGCAAGACCGATCCGGACATCTCGACTCCGGGCAAGCGGCTGCATGCCTATTGGGACCTGCTGGGCGTCGACCACGGCATCTTCCGCTGCCTGTGGGTCAACCGCCGCAAGGTCTCCGACAGCCTGTACCGGTCGGGACAGCCGATGCCCGCCCACATCCGCCAGGCCGCCCGGCGCGGGGTGAAGACCATCATCAACCTTCGCGGCGAAAATCCGTCGGGCTGGTATTTCCTGGAGCGCGAAGCCTGCGAGCAGGCCGGCATCGCGCTCGAGAACTACCCGATGAAGTCGCGCGACGCGCCGCCCAAGGCGATGCTGCTCGGGCTGCCCGAGCTGTTCGGGCGGATCGAGTATCCGGCCCAGGTCCACTGCAAGTCCGGCGCCGACCGGGCCGGCCTGATGGCCGCGCTGTATCTGATCATCCACGAGAAGCAGCCGGTCGAGGTCGCGGTGAAGCAGTTGGCCCTCAAGTACGGCCACCTGCCGCACAGCAAGACCGGGGTGATCGACCACTTCTTCAAGACCTACGCCGAGGACACGCGCGACGCGCCGATGGAGTTCCTCGACTGGGTGCGCGACGTCTACGATCCCGCGGTCGTGAGGGCCGGCTTCAAGCCGCGCTGGCTGTCGCGCTGGATCGTCGACCGGATCCTGCACCGGGAATAGCGTTAACGCCGCAGAAACCCGCGCAATACCAGT
The DNA here is from genome assembly GCA_947259335.1 of uncultured Alphaproteobacteria bacterium. Lineage (GTDB taxonomy): Bacteria > Pseudomonadota > Alphaproteobacteria > Bin65 > Bin65 > CAMYMQ01. The sequence goes on from CAMYMQ010000315.1 coordinate 4,051, forward strand.
TCTAATGTGGGCGTGCTAATGTCGCCGCCCGCAGCCCGCGGGTTCCGCGGCCCTGTGGCCTGGAAGGCGAAGGAATTGAACGAGACCGCCAGCAGTCCGCCGAAGCGGAAAAAGAAGAACAAGGGCCTCGCCGTCAACCGGCGCACCTGGCCGCTGCTCAGGCGCGTCATCCGCGACTACCTGGTCAAGCACTGGGTCAAGATCCTGCTCAGCACCCTGCTGATGGGCGTGATCTCCGCCTGCACGGCGGCGCTGCCCTTCCTGCTGGGCGACATCACCAACAGCGCGGTCGACAAGAAATCGCTCGACACCCTGCACTGGATCGCGGCGGCGGTGTTCTTCGTGTTCCTGGTCAAGGGCGTCGCCAGCTACGCCAACGCGGCGCTGATGGCCTTCGTCGCCCATCGCATCATCGCCGACATCCAGAGCGCCATGTTCGGCCGGATGATCGGCGCCGACCTGGCCCACTTCCACAACACCGCGACCGGCCGGATGATCTCGGCCTTCAACAACGACACCAGCAAGATGCGGGTGCTGTTCTCGGACACGATCACCGGCATCGGCCGCGACCTGGTCACCGCCGTCGCCCTGATCGGGGTGATGGTTTACACGGACTGGCTGTTGTCCTTCATCGGCTTCGTCATCTTTCCGATGGCCGCGATCCCGATCCTCCAGCTCGGCCGCCGGATGCGGAAGGTGTCCGCCAACACCCAGGTCGAGATGGCCCAGTTCACCACCCTGCTGGACGAGAGCTTCCAGGGTGTGCGCCATGTCAAGGCCTACGGCATGGAGGGCTACGAGTCGGGCCGCGCCGACACCGTCATCAACAAGCTGTTCCGGCTGAACTTCAAGGCCGCCCGGGTCAAGGCGCTGGCCGACCCGCTGCTGGAGGTGATCGCCGGCGGCGCCATCGTCGCCGTTCTGCTCTACGGCGGCTACAAGGTCTATTACGGCGCGCCGGTCGGCGACTTCTTCCAGTTCATCGGCGCGCTGCTGCTCGCCTACGAGCCGGTGCGCCGGCTGGCCCGGCTGAACGCCTCCATGCAGGAGGGCCTCGCCGCCGCCGAACGGGTGTTCGACAACATCGACATCCGGCCGACCATCGACGACAAGCCGGGCGCCGAGGCGCTCGCGCTGACCAGCGGCGCCGTGCGGCTCGAGGGCGTGACCTTCGCTTACGTCAAGGGCGCGCCGGCCCTGTCGGACGTCACCATCGAGGCGCCAGCGGGCAAGACCGCCGCCCTGGTCGGCCCGTCGGGCGCGGGCAAGTCGACGGTCCTCAACCTGATCCCGCGCTTCTACGACGTCGATGCGGGCCGGGTGACGATCGACGGCACCGACGTGCGCGACGTCACGCTGGCCTCGCTGCGGTCCAGCGTCGGCCTGGTCAGCCAGGAGACCAGCCTGTTCGACGACACGATCCACGCCAACATCGCCTACGGCAAGCCGGGCGCGACCGACGCGGAGATCGAGGCCGCCGCCCGCGACGCCGCCGCCCACGACTTCATCGTCGCCCTGCCCGACGGCTACCAGACCCATGTCGGCGGCCTCGGCGTCAAGCTCTCGGGCGGCCAGCGCCAGCGCATCTCGATCGCGCGCGCGATCCTCAAGAACGCCCCGATCCTGCTCCTCGACGAGGCGACCTCGGCGCTCGACACCGAGTCCGAACGCCAGGTCCAGGCGGCGCTCAGCCGGCTGATGACGGGGCGGACGTCGCTGGTGATCGCCCACCGGCTGTCGACGGTGATCGGCGCCGACGTGATCTACGTGCTCGAGGACGGCAAGGTCGCCCAATCGGGCACCCATGCCGAACTGCTCGCCGAGGGCGGCGCCTACGCCAAGCTGTATGCCGCCCAGATGCGGGCCGGAGACGAGCCGGCGGGCGACGCCCCGGCCGGCGCCGGTGTCGAGAGCGGATCCCCGGGCGGACCCGGCGG
>CAMYMQ010000316.1 GCA_947259335.1 uncultured Alphaproteobacteria bacterium
CGCCGCGCCCGAGCCGGCGCCGGACGAAACGCCGCAATCCGCGCCCGTGGAAGACGCCGCCGACGCGGTCGCCCACCCGCAAAGGGAGGCCTAGGCGATGGCGGCGCTTCTGCGCATCGACGGGCTCAGCAAGAGCTTCCGGGGCTTGCGCGCGGTCGCGAACGTCTCCTTCACGGTCGACGAAGGCAGCATCGCCGCGCTGATCGGCCCCAACGGCGCGGGCAAGACGACCGTGTTCAACCTGATCGCCGGCGTTTTCCCGGCCGACGAGGGCTCGATCGCCCTGGCCGGCCAGGAACTCCTCGGGTTGAAGCCGCACCAGATCTGCGCCGCCGGCATCGGCCGCACCTTCCAGCTCGTCCGGCCCTTTCCCGAGATGACGGTGCTGGAGAATGTGACCGTCGGCGCCCTGCGGGCGGAGAAGGATGTTGGCGCGGCGACCGAGCGGGCCAAGGGCTTCCTAGAGATGCTCGAACTCGACGGCAAGACCCACCAGCACGCCGCCAACCTGACCCTGCCGGACCGCAAGCGCCTGGAAGTCGCCCGCGCGCTGGCGACCCGGCCCAAGCTGCTGCTGCTCGACGAGGTGATGGCCGGCCTGCGTCCGACCGAGACCGACCGAATGGTGGTCATGCTGCGCCGACTGCGCGACGAGACCGGCCTGACCATCCTGCTGATCGAGCACGTCATGCGCGCGGTGATGGCCCTGTCGGAGCATGTCACCGTCATCAATCACGGCGAGAAGATCAGCGAGGGACCGCCGGAGACGGTGGTCACGGATCCGGCCGTGCTCGAATGCTATCTGGGGGAGCACGAGCTGTGATCCTCGAAATCGAAAACCTCGACCTGTTCTACGGCGACGCCCAGGCGCTCGACGGCGTGTCGCTGACCGTGCCCGAGGATTCGATCGTCGCCGTGGTCGGCTCGAATGGCGCCGGCAAGAGTTCGCTGATCCGCACCATCGCCGGGATCGAGAAGCCCGCGGGCGGGCGCATCGCCTACCGGGGCCGCGACATCGCCGGCATGGCCAGCCACAGGGTCTGCAATCTCGGCATCGGCCAGGTCGCCGAGGGCCGGCAGGTCTTCGCCGGCCTGACCGTGGAGGAAAATCTCGTGGTCGGCGGCTACCTGCCGCGCGGGCGCAAGAACAAGGCGGCCAATGTCGAGCGCGTCTTCGAGATGTTCCCGCGGCTCCGCGAACGGCGCCATCAGGCCGCCGGCACGCTGTCGGGCGGCGAGCAGCAGATGCTGGCCATCGGCCGCTGCCTGATGGGCAATCCCGAGATGATCATGTTCGACGAGCCGTCGCTCGGCCTGTCGCCCGCGCTGGTCCACGACGTGTTCGAGACGGTGCGCAAGCTCAACGCCGAGGGCATGCCGATCATCCTGGTCGAGCAGAATGTCGCCGTCTCCCTCAAGATGGCCGACTACGCCTATGTGCTGGAGAACGGCCGCATCGTTCTGGAGGGCAAGGGCGAGGACCTGCTCCACGACGACGGCGTGCGGCAGGCCTATCTGGGGCTGTAGGCCGGTCCCGCGCCCCGGACGGCGTCAGGCGCTCGAGAATTCCTTCTCGTGCAGATGGGCGGTATGGCGCACGGTGTTCTTGGACCGGTTCCAGTCGGCCAGCATCATCGGCGCCAGCGCCTCCAGCTCCTTGATCTGGTCGGCGGTGTGGGTGTTGCACGCCAGCTCGACCCGGTGGCCGTTGGGATCGAAGAAATAGATCGACTTGAAGATCGCGTGATCGGTCGGCCCCAACACGTCGAGCCCGGCGTCCTCCAGCCGCTGCTTGTAGCTCATCAGATCGCCGAGATCCTCGACCTGGAGCGCGATGTGCTGGACCCAGCCCGGCGTGTTCGGGTCGCGTCCCATCTCCGGCTTGGTCGGCAGTTCGAAGAAGGCGAGGCAGGCACCGTCGCCGACGTCGAAGAAGATGTGCATGTAGGGATCGGGCTCCTTGGTCGACGGCACCCGGTCCTCGGAAATCGCCATCGTGTATTTGAGGCCGAGGATACCCGCGTAGAAATCGACGGTCTCCTGCGCATCCTTGCAGCGATAGGCGACATGATGGAAATGCTGGATCGACATGAGCTCGGCTCCTCCCGGGCGCCGCGCTCCGGGGACGCGCGGCGATGCTTCGTGCGAGCCTTTTTCTAGGCGCCGTCCGGGCTCCGGGCATTGACCTGCATCAACGGTGGAGAAGGGTGCGCCGGCGCGTTTGACTCCGGCGAAAGCCGCGTGTAGGATTATTTTGGATTTGAAACAATGTTTCATATTCAAAACAGCTAGGCGCCCACCGAACGGGAGACCCTGCCGTGACCAGCCCGCGTATGACCCACCCCCTGGACGGGATCGACTATCCTCACCAGTGCCGCGACTGGGAGGAAACTCCCTACACCAAGGCCCTCGGCGACGCCCTCGAGGCCCTGTTCGATCAGGGCAAGCACGAGCTGCCGGAGATCGTCGACGGCCTCAACCGTGCCGGCGTCCTGCCGCCGGGGCGCAGCAGCTGGAACGAGGACCTGTTCAAGTCCGAAATGGCGCGGTTGGGGGCCTGACCCGGCATGGCGCGCTACCGTCTCGAATTCAAGGGCGTTTCCAAGCACTTCCCGCCCATGCGCCGCAGTGACGGCGAGGGCGTGCTCGCGATCGACGGCGTCGACGTCGCGATCGAAGAGGGCGAGGTGGTGGCGCTGATCGGCCCCTCGGGCTGCGGCAAGAGCACGCTGCTCAATCTGGCCTCCGGGCTGGACCGTCCCTCGCGCGGCAATGTCTTCGTCGATGGCGAGGAGGTCGACGGCCCCAACGAACATGTCGCCTTCATGCTCCAGAAGGACCTGCTGCTGCCGTGGCGGACGATCCGCAAGAACGTCGAATTCGGCCAGGAGATCCGGGGGCTCGACGCCGCCGAGCGCCGCAAGCGCTCGGAGCATTTCCTGGCCAAGTATCATCTCTCGGACTTCGCCAACCGTTACCCGCACGAGCTGTCGGGCGGCATGCGGCAGCGCGCGGCGCTGGCGCGCACGATGGTGATGTATCCCGACGTGCTGCTGCTCGACGAGCCGTTCTCGGCGCTGGACGCCCAGACCAAGATGGTTCTCCAGCAGGATCTGGCGCGGACACTGTTCGAGGAGAAGAAGACCGCGCTGCTGATCACCCATGATCTGGTCGAGGCGCTGGCCATGTCCGACCGCGTGCTGGTCATGTCGCGGCGGCCCGGAAAGATCATCCGGGAGATCGTCGTCGACGCCGAGAACCGGCAGGATCCGATGAGCCGGCGGCAGCATCCCAAGATCGGCCCGTACATCGCCGAGTTGATGTCGCTGCTCGACATCGGACATGCAGAGGAGCTGGTCTGACCATGCCGAGCGACACGACCGAGACTCCGGCCACCGCGCCCAGCCAGCCGGCAAAGCCGGCCCAGGGCGCTCCCGACGGTGGCGTCGGGCAGACCCTGCGCCGCCTGTCCATGGCGCGGGAATTCCATCTTTCGGTGATCGTGCTGATCGTCTTCCTGGCGTTCTGGGAATGGGGTCCGCCGCTTCTCGGCATCCGGGAGTTCATCATCCCGCGCCTGTCGAACGTCGTCACCGAGTTCTTCTTCATGCTCGAGAACGGCCGGTTGCTGCACCACACCTGGATCACGACCTATTCGGTGCTGGTCGGCTTCTTCCTGGGCGCGCTCCTGGGCATGGTGATCGGCTATCTGCTCGGCATGTCGCCGATGACCGAGATCGTCGCGTCCCCTTACATCCTGGCGCTGCAGATCGCGCCGAAGGTCGCCTTCGCGCCGCTGCTGATCATGTGGTTCGGCTACAACATCACGCCGAAGATCCTGGTCGCGGTGCTGATCGTCTTCTTTCCGATCCTGATCAACGTGCTGACCGCGGTGCGCGGGGTCGACCCGGCGATGATCAATCTCGCCCGGTCGTTCAACGCCTCGCGCTGGCAGATCTTCTGGAAGATCGAGTTTCCGGCCTCCATGGCGCCGCTGTTCTCAGGCCTTCGGATCGGCGCCACCCTGGCCGTGATCGGCATTACCGTCGGCGAGTTCGTCGGCGGCAACACCGGCCTCGGCTACCTGCTGATCGAGGGCGAGGGGCAGGCGAACACCAAGGCCGTGTTCGTCGCGATCATCCTGCTCACCCTGATCGGAATCATCGCCTACTGCCTGGTGATCCTCATGGAACGCTGGGTGCTCCGCTACATGCCGAAGCGGAAGTTCGGTGACGTCGGCAATCACCCCTAGAGGAGGAACCCGTTCATGTCCGCGCAAGCCGCGGCCGCCGAAGCGGCCCCCGCCGAGAACCTGAAAGAGCGCATGGAGCGCCGTATCGCGCGCTACGAGACCCGTACCTACGATTGGGACGCGCTCAAGTTCCAGGCTGATTTCGACCCCAAGTACCGCCGCGCCCAGATGCGCTACATGGGCACCGGCGGCACCGGGATCGACAGCGACAACAATACCGTTCCGTCCGAGCATTTCACCTTCTCGACGATGGTCCTGCCGCCGGGCTGCGAGGGCCCGCTCCACGTCCACCACGACGTCGAGGAAGTCTTCTTCATGCTGCGCGGCAAGATCCGCCTGTTCTTCGAGGAAGACGGCGAGACGTGGGAGACGGTGCTGACGGAGCGCGACCTGGTGTCCGTGCCGGCCGGCCTTTACCGCGGCCTGGTCAACGACTGGGACGAAGAGGCGCTGATGTGCGTCATGATCGGCACGCCCAAGCCGCAGATCCCGACCTATCCGCCAGACCACCCGCTGGCCAAGATCAAGCGCAAGTAAGGGAGACGTCGAGATGGCAAACACGGGCAACGGAGCGGCAATGACCGCCGACGAACTCGTCGCCGCCGGCATACCCGACCAGTGGTACGCGCTGCTGCCGGCCGACTGGGTCAAGGACGAACCGGTCGGCATCACCCGCATGGGCAAGCGGCTGGTCCTGTGGCGCGACGCCGACGACCGGATCCACGTCCAGTACGACCGCTGTCCCCACCGGGGCGCGCGGCTGTCCCAGGGCCACGTGCTCGACGGGCTGGTGACCTGCCCCTACCACGGCCTGCAGATCAACCCGGACGGAACGGTCGCCAAGGTGCCGGCCTATCCGGGCTGCAAGGTCGAGGGCATGCACGGGGTCCGGACCTTCCCGAGCGTCGTCAAGGGCGGCTGCGTCTTCGCCTGGTTCGGCGAGGGCGAGGCGGCGCCGGTCGAGTTCCCGTTCGAGTTCGACGATCCGGAATGGTCGTCTTTCATCTGCACCGCGACCTGGAAGGGCAACTACATGCTCGCCCTGGAGAACCTGGTCGACCCGATGCACGGCACCTACGCCCACGCCAAGAGCTACACGCTCGCCTATGGGGCGCAGACCGACGAGATGGAGGTCGAGAAGACCGACCACGGCTTTGTCATCAGCCGCACCCTGCAGAAGGGCGTCAACTTCGACTGGACCGAATACGCCTATACCGGGGCGGACTGGGTCCGCCTCGACCTGCCCTATCCCAAGGGCGCCGGCCCGGGCGGCATGTTCCGCATCCTCGGCTACGTCACCCCGATCGACGCCAACAGCCATCAGGTCTTCTTCTGGCGGCTGCGCAAGATCGACGGATGGCAGCGCGACCTGTGGCGCTTCATGTACAAGAGCCGGCTCGAGGAGCGGCACTGGAACGTGCTGGAGCAGGACCGGGTCATCGTCGAGGAGGCCGAGGTGCCGGAGTCGGAGCTGCTCTACCAGCACGACATCGGCGTCACCCAGGTTCGCCGGCTCATGGCCCGGCGCGCCAAGGACTATCTGAAGTCGCTCGACGCGCCTCGCGTGGCGGCGGAATAGGAAAGCGATGGGGTTGCTCGACGGCAAGGTCATCGTCGTAACCGGCGCCGGCCGGGGCCTCGGCGAAGGCGCGGCCGAGGCCCCGGCCG
>CAMYMQ010000317.1 GCA_947259335.1 uncultured Alphaproteobacteria bacterium
GCGCAGGCGGTGGCTCACGCGGCGGCCCGCCGCGTCTCGTTCAGGGCGCGCCAGATCGCCAGCGGGGTCGCCGGCATGTCGACATGGTCGATTCCGGCCGTGGGAATCAGCGCATCGACGAGCGCGTTGATGATCGCCGGCGGCGCGCCGATCGCGCCCGCCTCGCCCGCCCCCTTGATGCCGAGCGGGTTGTTCAGGCATGGCACGTTGTGGGTATCGAAGGCGAAGAAGGGGAACTGGTCGGCCTTGGGCAGGTTGTAGTCCATGAAGGAGCCGGTCACGAGCTGGCCGCTGTCGGGATCGTACCAGGTGAACTCGTGCAGCGCCTGGCCCAGGCCCTGGACGATGCCGCCGTGGACCTGTCCGGCCAGGAGGATCGGGTTGATGACATCGCCGAAGTCGTCGACGACGGTGTAGCGCGCGACCTCGACGGTGCCGGTGTCCGGATCGACCTCGATCTCGATGATGTGGCAACCGTTGGGGAAGGTCGCGCCCGCCGGCATGTGCTGCTGCTCGTCGTCCAGGCCCGGCTCCATGCCGTCGGGCAGGTTGGCCGGGTCGCGGGCGGCGCGGGCCACCTCGAACAGGGTCATGGTCTTGTCGGTGCCGGCGACGGTGTAGGCGCCGTCGGCGAACTCGATATCGACCGGCGCGACCTCCATCGCGTGGGCGGCGATCGCCTTGCCCTTCTCCTTGATCTTGCCGGACACGCCGAGCACGGCCGAGCCGCCGACCGGGACCGAGCGCGAGCCGCCGGTCATGCCGGGCGGCGTGCGGTCGGTATCACCCTGGACCAGGTTGATCCGCTCCGCGTCGATGCCCAGCGCGCCGGACATGATCTGCTTGTAGGAGGTGGCGTGGCCCTGGCCGTTCTCCATCGTGCCGATATAGATTGTGACGGTGTCGTTCTCCTCGAACTTGGCTATGGCCGTTTCGGGCGCGCCGCCGCCACACCGCTCGATGTAGGTGGCCATGCCGATGCCGCGCAGCTTGCCGTGCCGCGCCGACTCGGCCCGGCGCGCCTCGAACCCGGCCCAGTCGGCGTTGGCCATGGCCTTGTCCATGACGGCCTCGAACTCGCCGCTGTCGTAGGTGTCGCCAAGACAGGTCGCGTAGGGCATCTGCTCGGGCTTGATGAAATTGCGCCGGCGGATCGCGTCGGGGGTCATGCCCATCTCGCGGGCGGCCTTGTCGACCAGGCGTTCGATCAGATAGGCCGCCTCGGGCCGGCCCGCGCCGCGATAGGCGTCGACCGGCACCGTGTTGGTCACCACGCCCTTGACGTTGACGTAGATCGCCGGCTGGTCGTAGAGGCCGACCAGCATGTCGTTGCCGCCGGTGACCACATAGGGCGCGAAGTTCGAGAGATAGGCGCCGAGCGCGGCGTAGCTGGTGACCTTGAGGCCGAGGAAAGCGCCGTCCTCGGCGAGCGCGAGCTCGGCGAAGCTGACGTGGTCGCGGCCTTGAAGGTCGGACATGAAGCTTTCGGATCGGTCTGCCGTCCACTTCACCGCCCGCTTGAGCTTGCGCGAGGCCCAGACGATCAGCGGCTGCTCGGGATGCAGGAACACCTTCATGCCGAAGCCGCCGCCGACGTTGCCGGTGACGATGCGCAGCTTCTCCTTGCCGATGCCCAGGATGGCGTCGGCGATCTGGCCATAGATCACGTGCGGACCCTGGGTCGGAGTGTAAAGGGTCGACTTGTCGGACACCGGGTCGTAGTCGGCCAGCGCGGCGCGCGGCTCCATCGCGTTGACGACGACGCGGTTGTTGACCAGCCGAAGCTTGCAGACGTGGTGGGCGCGGCCCAGCGCCTCGTCGACCGCGCTCTGGTCGCCCTTCTCCCAGTCGAAGGCCGTGTTGGCGGGGATGTGGTCCCACACCAGCGCCGCGCCCTCCTCGGTCGCGCCGAAGGTGTCGACCGAGGGCTCCAGCTCCTCGTACTCGACCGCGATCAGCTCGGCCGCGTCGCGGGCCTGATGGAGCGTCTCGGCCACGACCACCGCGACCGGCTCGCCGCCATAGCGGACCTTGTCCCGGGCGAGGATCGGATGCGGCGTGTCGGCCCGGTCCGACCCGTCGCGGCTTTTCATCGCGACATTGCAGGGCATGCCGCCGAGCCCGTCGGCCTCGACGTCGGCGCCGGTCAGGACGGTGAGCACGCCCGGCGCGGCGGCGGCGGCGCCGGTGTCGATCGACAGGATCCGGGCATGAGCCTGGGGCGACCGGAGGATGAAGGCGTGCGCCTGTCCGTCGATGTTGACGTCGTCGGTATATTGGCCGCCGCCGGTGACCAGTGCCTGATCCTCAACCCGCTTGATCGCCTGTCCGACACCGAATTTTGTCATGCCATCTTCCCTATCGCCGCGTATGCCGTTGCAAGGCTATGATCCGCCCCGTTCCCCCGCAAGGCGCCGCCGCTAATTTCATAGCAGACCGGCGCCGCCGGCGACCGCTGAATTCCTGCCGACGGATATGATGGGGGTATTCGTTTACGTATTAAAGAAAAGCCACCGGTCGGAACAGCCATGCCTGCGCGCGTATGAGTGAAACGATCAAAACCCGGCGGCGGCGGTCGCGCCTGTGGCCGCTGCTGATCGTGCTGCTGCTGGCCGGCGGCGGCGCGGCGGCCTGGTACTGGACCCAGGAATCCGAGGCCAACGCCCCGGTCTGGCAGACCGCCAAGGTCGCGCGCGGCACCGTCGCCAGCACCGTCTCGGCGAGCGGCACGCTCAAGGCCGTGGTGACGGTCGAGGTCGGCTCGCAGATCTCGGGCCAGATCAAGGAACTTTACGCCGACTTCAATTCCGAGGTGAAGGCCGACCAGAAGATCGCGCTGATCGACCCGGCGACGTTCGAGGCGAAGCTGCGCGAAGCCGAGGCGGACCTAGCCGTCGCCCGCGCCAATATCACGATGAACGGGGCCCGCCTCGACGCGCTGTCCGCTGAAATACGGGCGGCCGAGGCGGCGCTGGTGGAAGCCAAGGCCGATTACGACCGCAAGAAGGAGTTGATGCCAACCCGCGCCATCACCCGGTCGGACTTCGGCAAGGCCGAGGCCGCCTACAATACGGCGCGCGCCAAGCTCGACGGCGCCAAAGCGAAGCAAGCCGAGCAGAAGGCCCAGGTGCTGGTGGCCCGCGCCCAGGTGCAGCAGAAGGAAGCGACCCTCCAGCAGCGCAAGCTCGATCTCGAGCGAACCGTGATCCGCTCGCCGGTCGACGGCGTGGTCATCGCCCGCAACATCGACGTGGGCCAGACCGTCGCCGCCAGCCTGCAGGCGCCGGTCCTGTTCGTCATCGCCAAGGACCTTCGCGAAATGCAGGTCGAGGTGAATGTCGACGAGGCCGATATCGGCCGCATCCAGGTCGGCCAGGGCGTCGAGTTCACCGTCGATTCCTTTCCCGGCCGGACCTTCCCCGGCACGGTCAAGCAGGTCCGCCTGCAGCCCAAGGACGTCTCCAACGTCGTCACCTACACGGTGATCGTCAGCGCCGAGAACCAGGACCTGCGGCTGCTGCCGGGGATGACCGCCAACGTCACCTTCAACGTCAGCCGGCGCGAGAATGTCCTGCTGGTGCCGAACCGGGCGCTGCGGTTCCGGCCACCTGGCATGCAGGCGGCGAAGACCACGGGCACCAGCACGAGCCAGCGGCGTGGACAGCGTGGCGGCCAGATGATCCGGCGCTTGGTACGGGCGCTCAAGCTGACCCCCGAGCAGCAGAAGCAGCTCCGCGAGATGGCCGCCGGCCAGCGGGCCAAATTCGCCGACATGCGCGCCAAGGGCGCGAGCCGCGAGGACATGCGCGCGCAGTTCCGCAAGATGCGCGCCCAGATGGCGAACCGGATCAACGCGATCCTGACGCCCGAGCAGCGCCGCGCCTATGCCGCGATGCGCCGGGGCCGGGCCGCCAATCCCGTGCGCCGCGGCCAGGTGTGGACGCTGGGCGACGACGGCCAGCCCAAGGCGGTCGCCGTCGTGCTGGGCATCAGC
>CAMYMQ010000318.1 GCA_947259335.1 uncultured Alphaproteobacteria bacterium
CCGCTGCCCTGACGGCGGCCGCGGCGCCGGCCGCGCAGGCCGACAGCCGGTTCGGCTACCGCACCGGGCCGCGGTTCGACGCGCCCGTGTCGAGGGGCTTCCAGCTCGCCCAACGCCGGCGCTATCGTTTCGAGCGCCGCGACAATTTCCGCCGGCCCAACAGATTCCGCCGCTTCTCGCCGCGCGGCTACCGTTACGACCGCGCGCCCTACCCGAGCCGCACCCGGCGGCTGCCGATGAGCGTCGTCGCCTCGCGGGCGCTGGCCTGCCATCCCGGCCGCATCCTCGACGCGCGTTTGCAGGGGTCGACCTACGTCTTTAAGATATTGACGCGGGGTGGACGCCTTGTCCGCGTGCACGGAAACGCGCGGACCGGGTCGGTTTCCTGTCGCTGAGTGTAAGCCCGGTTGACGCCTCAGGAGGTCGAACATGCGCGTGCTTGTCGTTGAGGACGATCCCGACCTTCTGCGCCAGCTCCACAAGGCCCTGAGCGACGGCGGCTATGTCGTCGACCAGGCATCCGACGGCGAAGAGGGGCATTTTCTGGGCGATACGGAACCGTATGACGTCGTCGTCCTCGATCTCGGCCTGCCTGTCGTGGACGGGGTAACCGTGCTCAAGCGCTGGCGCGAGGCCGCCCGCACGATGCCCGTGCTGATCCTCACCGCCCGCGACCAGTGGGGCGAGAAGGTCGCCGGTTTCGACGCCGGCGCCGACGACTATGTCACCAAGCCGTTCCACATGGAGGAGGTGCTCGCCCGGGTGCGGGCGCTGATCCGCCGCTCGGCCGGCCACGCCACGCCGGAGCTGTCCTGCGGCACGCTCGTGGTCGACACGTCGAGCGGCCGGGTGACGGTCGACGGCTCCCAGGTCAAGCTGACCGCCCAGGAGTTCCGGCTGCTCGCCTATCTGATGCACCACAAGAACAAGGTCTGCTCGCGCACCGAGTTGACCGAGCATATCTACGACCAGGATTTCGACCTCGATTCCAACACGATCGAGGTGTTCATCGGCCGCCTGCGCAAGAAGATCGGCATTCCGGTCATCCACACCAAGCGCGGTCTCGGCTACCAGATCGCCGACCCCGACTGACCGGCCCGGCGCCGCGAGGGGACACAAGAGCGTGACGCGCGGCGCGGCGATGTGGGGCAAGCGGTCCCTGACCTTCCGGTTCATCGCCGGCGCGGCGGTCGTCATCGTCGCGGGCTTCGCGATGGGCTCGGTCGCGCTCTCGGTGATCTTCGAACGCTCGATCTCCAAGGCGATCGACAATTACGTGATCCGGGTGGCGCTCGACGCGCTGCTGGTCGCCGCCGAGGAAGTCCGCCCCGGCCAGCTGCGCATCGACGACAGCTTCCGCGATGTCCGCTTCACCTATTCGGGCTCGAACGTCTACTGGCAGATCTCGGTCGGCGACGAACGCGTCCTGATGTGGTCGCAATCGCTCGGCAATCCCGGCCAGCGCCCGGCGAGCTTCCTGCCGATCGAGGTCAGCCCGACCAAGGGCACCCGCTATTTCTATTACAACGAGACGATCACCACGGACCGCGAGCTGAACCTCCGGCTGGGCAGCCTCGCGGTGCAGTTCGGCGATGCCGATCCCAAGCGCAAGCCCTATGTCTTCGTCGTCGCGGTGGCCCGCGACTGGATCACCCCGGCGGCCCAGGATTTCGACTGGGCGCTGCGGTTTTCGCTCGGGATCCTGGGGGTGATCCTGCTGGCCGGTGCCGTGCTGATCGTCCATTTCGGGTTGCGGCCGCTGCGCCGGGTGCCGCCGGCGCTGGCGGCGATCCGCTCGGGCAAGGCCGACCGGGTGGTGGGGCCCTTCCCGGCCGAGATCGAGCCGCTCGCCCAGGAGATCAACGCGCTGCTGGACCAGAACACCCAGGTGGTCGAGCGGGCGCGGACCCATGTCGGCAACCTCGCCCATGCCCTCAAAACCCCGCTGGCGGTGCTGATGAACGAGGCGTCGCGCGACGACTCGGCGCTGGCCGCCAAGGTCGCCGAGCAGACCGGGATCATGAAGGAGCAGATCGAGCACCATCTGTCGCGGGCGCGCACCGCGGCCCAGGCGGGGGTGCTCGGCGCCCGGACCAGCGTCATGCCCGTGCTCGAGGGACTGGGCCGGACGCTCGAGGCGATCCACCGCGCCCGCGGCGTCAAGATCGCGGTCGAGGGGCCGCCCGACGCCGCCTTCCGGGGCGAGCGCCAGGATCTCGAGGAGATGCTCGGCAACCTGATGGACAACGCCTGCAAGTGGGCGGCTGGCCGGGTCCGGGTCGGCGTCTCGGTCGCGGAGGGCGAGGACGATCCGCGCCTGGAGATCCGGGTCGAGGACGACGGACCGGGCCTCTCGTCCACGGAAATGCGTACCGCGCTCAAGCGCGGCATGCGCATCGACGAGCAGACGCCGGGCAGCGGCCTCGGCCTGTCCATCGTCGCCGACATCGTCGACATGTATGGCGGCTCGGTCTCGCTCGACACGGCGCCGCTCGGGGGTCTGCTGGCCGTGGTCGAACTGCCGGCGGCACCCTCGGCCTAGGGGACCAGCCTGGCCGCGTTAGTGCAACTCGGCGCGGAGCTTCTGGCGGAACCAGTCGATCGACGTCGGCTTGCCCTGATGGTCGACATGCCAGAAGGCCCAGCCGTTGCAGCTCGGCGCGCCCTGGACGTGGGCGCCGACCTTGTGGATCGAGCCGGTGATCTCCGAATGGTAGAGGGTGCCGTCGGCGCGGACCCGGGCCTCGTGGCGGCGGCGGGCGTCGAACAGCCGCGATCCCGGCCGGATCAAACCGCGTTCGACCACCCAGCCGAACGGAATGCGGGGCTGCTCGCGCCGCGACGGCGTGGCGGCGAAGTCCAGTTCGTCGGGCGCCGGCACGGCGGCGATCCGAGCTCGGGCGGCCTCGGCGTAGCCCTCGTCCCGCTCGATGCCGATCCAGCGCCGGCCCAGCCGCTTGGCGACCGTGCCCGTCGTGCCGGTGCCGAAGAAGGGATCGAGGATGGTGTCGCCGGGCTTCGACGTCGCCAGAATGATGCGGTGGAGCAGCGCCTCCGGCTTCTGGGTCGGATGGATCTTGGCGCCGTCGTCGCCGCGCAGCCGCTCCGGCCCGGTGCAGATCGGGAACAACCAGTCCGAGCGCATCTGGACGCCGTCGTTGGCCTCCTTCATGGCGTTGTAGTTGAAGGTGTAGCGCGCGTTCTGGTCCTTCGCGCACCACAGCAGCGTCTCGTGGGCGTTGGTGAAGCGGGTGCCGCGGAAGTTCGGCATCGGGTTGGTCTTGCGCCAGACGATGTCGTTGATGATCCAGAAGCCGAGGTCCTGGAGCACCGCGCCGACCCGGAAGATATTGTGGTAGCTGCCGATCACCCACAGCGAACCGGTCGGCTTGAGCGCATGCCGCGCCGCGGCCAGCCAGTCGCGGGTGAAGCCGTCGTAGGCGTTGAAACTGTCGAACCGGTCCCACTCGGCCTCGACCCCGTCGACCCGCGTGTTGTTGGGCCGGAACAGCTCGCCGCCGAGCTGCAGGTTGTAGGGCGGATCGGCGAACACGAGATCGACCGACCCCTCTGGCAGCGCCCGCATCGCGTCGATGCAGTCGCCGACCAGAAGCTGGCCGTCCCCCGGCTCGCCCTTTTCAGGCCCGCTCATTTCAATGCCGAGTGTCCCGAGCCCGCCGTCGCCCGGCCGGCCGTCCCCGTTACGCGTCATCGCACATCCCCCCGGAAGCTGCGGACCGGAGCATGAGTCAAGCGGGATTCGGGGTCAATAGTCTTGGCGACTCAATGTGTTAACGCTTCGGTCCAGGATTCTGGTCACGGGAGCGAAGGTTCGGCGGTGGTGCGGGGTCACGCCGAGACGGTCGAGGGCGTCGAGATGGGCCCGGGAGCCATAGCCCATGTTGGTCTCCCAGCCGTAGCCGGGGAAGGCCGCGGCCAGCCCGGTCATGAGTGCGTCGCGCTCCACCTTGGCGACGATCGAAGCGGCGGCGATCGACAGCGACAGGCCGTCGCCGCCGACCACGGTGCGCACCCGGCAGGGCAGGGGCGGCGGCCGGTTGCCGTCGACCAGGGCCACCGCCGGCGGGCCGTCCAG
>CAMYMQ010000319.1 GCA_947259335.1 uncultured Alphaproteobacteria bacterium
CGAACCCGCCCGCGGCGCAGCCGCGCACGAAAAAGGGCGGGTTTGAAACCCGCCCCTACGCTATTCCCGGATACCCTGAACAAACGGTGGCGAACGCCCTACTCCGCCGCCACCGTCGGCGCCTTGCCGTCACCCTCGTTGGCGGCGGCCGGCACTTCCAGCCCGCGCGCTTCGAACCAGCGGCGGTCGCGCTTGGTGATCGGCACGTCCTTCATGAAGTCGGTGACGTGCTTCTCGTGGAAATTGTCGCCCGCGCGCGCCTTCGAGAGATCGATCTCGGGCGCCATCGGGCCGTCGGTGCGCGGGCCGCGCAGCCACACCTTGAGCGCCTTGATCGGGTGCGCGACCGTGTCCTCGACCGCCGTGCCCTCGTAGCCGCAATGGACCATGCAGTCGGCGCACTTGGCGTAGTTGCCGGTGCCGTAGCTGTCCCAGTCGGTCGTCTCCATCAGCTCCTTGAAGCTCCCGACGTAGCCCTCGCCGATCAGGTAGCAGGGCTTCTGCCAGCCGAAGACGCATTTGGTCGGGTTCGACCAGGGCGTGCAGCGGTAGTCCTGGTTGCCGGCGAGGAAGTCGAGGAACAGCGACGACTGGCTGAACTTCCACTTCTTGCCCTCGCCGCGCTTGAAGATGTCGCGGAACAGCTGCTTGGTGTTGTGCCGGTTGAGGAAATGCGCCTGGTCCTCGGCCCGCTCGTAGGCGTAGCCGGGCGACACGGTGATGCCCTCGACGCCGAGGTCGTGGGTGCAGAAGTCGAAGAAGTCGGCGGCCTCGTCGGCGGTCAGCTGGTTGAACAGGGTGCAGTTGACGTTGACGCGGAAACCGCGGTCCTTGGCCTCGCGGATCGCGGCGACGGCGATCTCGAAGCCGCCCTCCTGGGCAACCGCCTTGTCGTGATGCTCCTTCGGTCCGTCGAGATGGACCGAGAAGGTCAGGTATTTCGACGGCTTGAACCGGTCGAGGTTCTTGGCGAGCAGGAGCGCGTTGGTGCACAGATAGACGAACTTCTTGCGCTTGATCAGGCCCTCGACGACCTGATCGATCTCCTTGTGCAGCAGCGGCTCCCCGCCGGGGATCGAGACCACGGGGGCGCCGCACTCGTCGGCCGCCTGCAGACATTCCTCGACCGACAGGCGCTGGTTCAGGATGTGGTCGGGATAGTCGATCTTGCCGCAGCCCGGACAGGCCAGGTTGCAGCGGTAGAGCGGTTCGAGCATGAGCACGAGCGGGAACCGCTTGGTGCCCTTGATGCGCTGCTTGAGCAGATAGCCGCCGACGCGCAGTTGCTGGATGAGGGGAACGCCCACGGGCCAATAGCCTTCCTGTTGTCCGAATCCGAACGCGGCCGGATCAGGCCGCCGCTTCGCGGAGAGGTTCGGGGAGCTTGAACTGGATGCTCTCCTCGATGCCGTCCATCACCGTGAGTTCCAGTTCGCGGAACTCGGCGAGCTTGTCGATCACTTCCTGGACCAGTTCCTCGGGGGTCGAGGCGCCGGCGCTGAGGCCGACCGAGTTCACGCCCTCGAACCAGGCCGGGTCGAGCACGCTCACGTCCTCGACCAGATAGCTGGGCACGCCCGTCTCGCCGCCGATCTCGCGCAGCCGGTTGGAATTGGAGCTGTTCGAGGCGCCGACGACCAGCACCAGGTCGACCTGATGCGCGAGCTCGCGCACCGCCGCCTGGCGGTTCTGGGTGGCGTAGCAGATGTCCTTGACGTCCGGGCCGGTGATCTTGGGGAAGCGCTCCTTGAGCGCCTCGATCACCGCACGGGTGTCGTCGACGCTCAGCGTCGTCTGGGTGACATAGGCGAGCATGTCCGGGTCCGCCACGTCGAGCCTGGCGACGTCCGAGGCGTTCTGGACCAGATGGACCCGGCCCGGGATGCGCCCCATGGTGCCCTCGACCTCGGGATGGCCCTCGTGGCCGATCAGGATGATGTCGTAGCCCTTCTCGGAATAGCGCTGGCCTTCCTTGTGGACCTTGGCGACCAGCGGGCAGGTCGCGTCGAGCACCGGCAGCGAGCGGCCCGCAGCGGTGTCTTCGACCTTCTGGGCGACGCCGTGGGCGCTGAACACCGTGATCGCGCCGTTGGGGATCTCGTCGAGCTCTTCCACGAAGCGCGCGCCCTTGGCCTTCAGGCTCTCGACCACGCGCTTGTTATGGACGATCTCGTGGCGGACGTAGACCGGCGGCCCGTAGATTTCGAGCGCCTTCTCGACGATCTCGATGGCCCGTTCGACGCCGGCACAAAAGCCGCGCGGCTGTGCGAGGATGACCTTCATCCCTCTATATCCTTTTCTGGCCTTGTGCCGGCCGGCGCGTCACCGGACCGCGCCTGTTTATACACCACAGCAGGTAGCCTTGGCTCGGGGCATCGTCAACCCTGGCTCTTGTGCATTGCAGCGCGGCGCAGGGCTAAAGCCGCCGCCGCTCCCGGAACCAGGCGAGCGCGTCGGCCAGCGCCTCGGTGGCGGGACGGTGGGTATAGCCCAGCTCGCGCTCGGCCCGGTCGGAGGAGAACCACATCCACTTGCGCGCCATGCGCAGGGCGTCGACCGTCACCATCGGCTCGCCGCCGTTGGTCATCCGCGCCCAGGCCTCGGCGCCCCAGGCGACCGGGAACAGCGGCGCGCGCGGCAGGCGGACCTTTGGCGGCCGACGGCCGGTCAGCCGGGCGATCTCGGTCAGGATCTCGCGCAGGCTCAGGTTTTCGCCGCCCAGCACATAGCGGCGGCCGATCTCCCCCTTCTCGGCGGCCAGCAGGTGCCCCTCGGCGACGTCGTCGACATGAACCACGTTGAGCCCGGTGTCCACAAAGGCGGGGATCTTGCCCCGCGCGGCGTCGAGGATCACCCGGCCGGTCGGCGTCGGCTTGATGTCGCGGGGGCCGACCGGGGTCGACGGGCTGACGATCACCACCGGCGCGCCCCCGTCCGCGAGGCGCCGCACCGCCTCCTCGGCCAGGAATTTCGAGCGCTTGTAGTGGCCGACCATGTCGTCCACCGACACCGGCGTCTCCTCGTCGCCCGGCGTGCGGTCCTTCGGTATGCCAAGCGCAGCCACGCTCGATGTGTAGACGATGCGCGAGGCCCCGGCGTCGGCCGCCGCGCGGATCAGCGCAACGGAGCCGTCGACGTTGGCGCGGTAGAGCACCGACGGATCGCGGACCCACAGCCGGTAGTCGGCGGCAACGTGATAGACCGTCGCGCAGCCCTGCACCGCGGCCGGGAGGGTCGATGGATCGGTGAGATCGCCGGTGACAATCTCGGCGTCGAGGCCGTCCAGGTTCGAGCGGTCGCTGTTGGCGCGGGTCAGCAGGCGGATCTCCTCGCCCCGCGCCAGCAGCTTGCGGGCGACCGCCGCGCCGACGAATCCCGTCGCGCCCGTGACGAGGGTCTTGGTCATGGGTGCGGCTCCTTTGCCAATAGCGTCTCGCGGTCGAGCAGATAGGCCATCATGGCCGGCAGGAAGAACAGCGAGCAGATCAGGGTGAAGAAGATGGCGATGAACAGCAACTCGCCCATGCTCGCCGTGCCGCGATGGCTCGACAGGGCGAGCGCGCCGAAGGACGCCAGCGTGGTCAGCGCGCTGAACAACACCGCGCGCGGCGTGCTGGTATGGACCAGATCGGCCCCGCCGCCCCGGTCGGCCCGCCGGACGATGTGGATGCCCCCCGCGGCACCCAGCCCGATCAGCAGCGGCAGGACGATGATGTTCGCGAAGTTGAGATCCGGCCCGAACAGGGCACACACGGCCAGGGTGAACGCCCCGGCCAGGAACACCGGCGTCAACACCAGGACCGTCGTCAGCAGTCGGCGCAAGACGGCGAAGACCATCAGCGAGATCAGCACGAAGGCGATCAGCGTCGCCTCCAGATAGGCGTCGACGATGGCGTCGCCGGCCCGCAGCTCGAAGACCGGCGACCCGGTCGCCCCCGGCGCCACCGCCGCGACCTGGTCGACGAAGCGCCGCAACGCCTCGCTGTTCTCGATCGTCCCCTTGGGGACCACCTCGATGCGCCGGACTCCGGCCGGCGAGACATAGCGCGATCGCACGGTCTCGGGCACCGACTGGACCGTCACCCGCTTGGCCTTGAGCGATTCCGCCAGCGCCTTGAGCTGGCGCGGCAACGTCCCGATCAGGTCCCGGTCGAGGCGGGCGAGCGTCGCATCGGCGTCCGGCCGAGCGTCGATCTTGCGAAGCGCGGCGCCAAGCCGCTGAAGCAACGGGGCCATGTCGCCGGCCTTGCCCGAGGCCAGCGCCGCTTTTGTGCGCGCCTCCAGCGCCCGCAGCGCCGCCCGCCGTTCCCCGGCCGTGGGCGGC
>CAMYMQ010000320.1 GCA_947259335.1 uncultured Alphaproteobacteria bacterium
CCGCGGCACCGCTGCGCAGCGCGCTCGCCTTCGCCAGCGCGCGCGCCGGGCTGGGTCTGCTCGACCGGCTGTTCCGCCACAGCGGGCCCGACGGCATCCTGGCGCGCACCTGGCAGACGACGGGAATGGCGGCCTGGGTGGTGATCCTGTTCGGGATCTACCTGCTGCTGACGTTCCTGTAGCGAGAGAGGACCGGGAGGGGCCTCCCCGGGGCGTCACCCGCCCAGGAACAGCCGCCCGACGTCGGGGTCCTCCAGCAGCACGCTGCCCGGGCCCGCCTTGGCCAGCTCGCCGGACACCAGGACATAGCCGATGTCGGCGAATTCCAGGCCCTTCTTGGCGTTCTGCTCGACCATGATGATCGTCTTGCCCTCGGTGCGCTGGAGATCGTCGAGGATATCGAACACCATGTCGATGAAGCGGGGTTCGAGCCCGATCGACGGCTCGTCGACCAGCAGAACGTCCGGGTCCATGACCAGCGCCCGGGAAATCTCCAGCAGCCGCCGCTCGCCGCCCGACAGCACCCGGGCCGGCTGCTTGGCGCGCTCGCGCAGGCGGTCGTATTTCTGAAAGACGCGCTCGGCAGCGGCCCTGGCGTCGGCCGGCTTGTCCATCAGATAGCCGCCCATCAGCAGGTTCTCCTCGACCGTCATGTCGGGGAAGACGGAATTGTCTTGCAGGATGTAGGCGATCCCGTTCTTGAGCTTGTCGTTGGAGCCGAGCCGGGTGACGTCGGTGCCGCCCGCGTGGATCGTCCCGGAAAAGATGTTGGTGAATCCGTAGATCGAGTGGAGCACCGTCGACTTGCCGGCCCCATTCGGCCCGATCAGGCACAGCGACTGGCCGGTGCCGACCCGCAGGCTGAAGCTGTGCAGGATCTCCATCCGGCCGTAGCCCGCGACCAGATCGTCGATCGCGACCGCCGGCGCGCCCTCGACCAGGGCATCGAGCGCGGCGACCGGCGGCGCGGTCGCGGAGAGCTTCTGAGCCTCGCGCTGGACGTCGTCGACCGAGATGACCGTGTCGACGGACCCGAGGCCATAGCCGGTGGTGGATTTGGGTTTGGAATCGTTTCCCGAACCAACCATTTATTGCATCCCCGGCCGGAGCGGAGCGGAGAGCCGGGGCCCAGGCTGCCACTCAGACATCGATCATCTCCGACAAGTCACTCCAATCTGGATTTTGTTCTTCGATCAACGCCGGTTTCCATGACCGGCGCCATCGCTTTAGGCGATATTCCCTCCCCCGCGCCGCGTCGATTTCCTCGTGGGGCTCGAAGTAAACGGGACGGGTGACCCCACACTTGGCGGAAAATTTGGACGCGACGCCTTCGCGGTGTTCATCCAGTCTGCGGCAAAGATTGTTGGTCAGTCCGACATAGAGCGTGCCGTTGCGACCGCTGGCCAGGATATAGACGAAATAGCGCGCATTCAGGACAGGAGCCTGGGCCCCGGATCGGCCCTTGGGGCCGTCCGGGGATGCACGAGAGGTTTGTCTTTCTGCGGGCAGCATCATCAGTGCGCCCCCAGGTAGGCGTCGATGACGCGCTGGTCGTTCTGGATCGCCTCGGGCAGCCCCTCCGCCAGGAGTTCGCCGTGGGCGAGGCAGTAGATCCGCTCGGCCAGGTTCATGATCACGCGCATGTTGTGCTCGATGACCAGCAGGGTGATGCCGAGCTGTTCGTTGGCGCGCTTGAGCCGGTCGATCAGCCCGTTGATGAGCGTCGGGTTGATCCCGGCGGTCGGCTCGTCGAGCAGCAGCAGCTTGGGCTCGTTCATCAGCGCCATGGCGAATTCGAGCAGCTTCTGCTGACCGAACGACAGGTCGCCGCCGCGCAGGTTGCGCTTGGAATAGAGGCCGACGAATTCGAGCAGCTCCTCCGCACGGTCGGCGACGCCCGAATCGAACCTGCGGAACATGCCGGCGAAGCCCTCGCCCCGGTAGGGCAGGCTCGCGGCCATGTTCTGCATGCAGGTCATCTTGCCGTAGATCCGGGTCTGCTGGAACGTGCGCAAGAGGCCGAGCCGGGCGATGTTCGGCACCCGGAGCGACGAAATCTCCTTATCGAGGAAGCGGATCGAGCCGCCGTCGATCGGGTGATAGCCGACGATCGAATTGAACAGCGTGGTCTTGCCCGACCCGTTGGGGCCGATCAGGCCGACGATCTCGCCCTCGCGCACCTCGATCGAGATGTCGTGGTTGGCGACGACGCCGCCGAAGGCCTTGGAGCAGTTGCGGACTTCCAGCATGGTGCTCATTCCGCGGGCTCCCGGACCGGGTCGGCGGCCGTGGCCTCGGGGGGCGGGTCGACCCGTTCCCCGAACCAGTGGGGGAAGCGCTCGCGGAACCAGCCGACGATGCCTTCGGGGAAGAAGACGACGATAACGACGACCAGCAGGCCCAGCGCGATGTACTGCAGGCCCAGCAGATAGGACCAGAACAGTTCCTTGAAGACGTGGAACAAGAGCGCGCCGATCAGCGGGCCCCAGAAGGTCCCCTTGCCGCCCAGCACCACCATGAGGACCATCCACACCCCGTAGGTCGCGCCGGAGAAAGCGGTGTCACGCGGGTCGATGAACTGGAAGAAATTGCCCGCCAGGCCGCCGCAGACGCCGAGGAATATGCCGGAGATCGCCCAGGCGATGGTCTTGTAGCGGGTGGTGTGGAGGCCCATCGCCTCCGCCTTGTCCTCGTCGTCGCGAATGGCGTTGAGCGCGAGGCCGAAGCGGCGGGAATAGACCCATTGCAGCACCAGGAAGGTGATCCCGGCGAGGGCGAAACAGCCGAAGTAAAGCCAGAGGCTGCGGGCGGACTCCACGCCCGGATAGAGCGGCGGCACCAATCCCGAGCCGGCGCCGATCAGCTCCCAGCCGCTCGCGAGTTCGGCCACGAAGATGCCCAGCGCGAGGCTCCCGATCGCGAAATAGTGGCCGCGCAGCCCGAGGATTCCGGAGCCGATGAGGAGCGCGGCGAGAAAGCCGGCGAGTCCCGCGGCCACCAGCCCGATCGCCAGCCCGGTGAAGTATTGGCCGAGGGTGAGCGTCAGCTTGATGCCGCCCTTGGCCGCCGTGTAGGTGCCGAGGTCGGTGTAGAGGCCGACCTGGATGGCCGCCGTGACATACATGCCGATGCCGAAGAAGACGACGTTGCCGAAGGAGTTGTACCCCATCTGGCCGCCCATCGTGTCCCAGGTATAGGACAGCAGGACCATGATCCAGAACACGGTCATCTGACCGACCAGCGTCGGCTCGACGAAGGGAGCGACACTGCCGATGATCGCGATGCCCGCCAGGATGATCCAGGTCTGGGCGTTGAAACGCGGCTTCTGGATGCGCGCTGTCTGGCTCATCGTGGCGCTCATCGCAGATACTGCCGCCGGAAGCCGAGCCGGATCTGCCGGTAGATGACGATCAGCACCAGCATGCCGAAGACGAAGGCGAGCTGGTATTCGAGTCCGAACACGAAGCTCGCCACCTGTTCGGCGGCGCCCAGCGAGAGGCCCGCGATGATCACCCCCGGCAGATTGCCGAGGCCGGCGACGATCACGACCAGGAAGCCGCGCACGGTGAAGGCCAGCCCGCCATAGGCCTGGATCGTGAAGATCATCGCGACCAGCGCTCCGGCGGCGCCGCAGATCGCGGCGTTGAGCGCATAGGTGCGGGCGTAGACCGCGTTCGTGTCGATGCCCATGATCCGGGCCGCGCGGGCGTTCTGGGCGGTCGCCCGGATGGCCTGCCCTGCCCGCGAATTCTTCATGTAGATCACCAGCGCCAGGCCGATCACCATGGCCAGGGCGAAGGCCGCCAGCTTTATCTGCTCGAGCGTGATGCGGCCGTCGAACAGGCTCCAGGTTCCGAGCCCGTGGCGCGCGATCTCGACGTCGGCCGAGAATATCTCGTTCATCGTCTGCGACAACAGGATGCTGATGCCGAAGGTCGCCAGGATCGAGGTGAACAGGTCGCGGTCGACGATCCGGAAGATGACCAGGCGATAGAGAATCCAGCCGACGATCAATAGCAGCACGAAGGCCGCGGCCACGCCGAGCATGGGGTTGATGCCCCACTTGGAGAAGTAGAAGGCGACGAACCCGCCGAGGATCACGAACTCGCCCTGGCAGATGTTGATGATGTTCATGACGCCCCAGACCAGCGCCATGCCATAGGCGACCAGCACGAAGATCGCTCCGATCAGCACGCCGTTGATCGCCAGGTCGACGAAGGCGACCGGGTTCTCGAGTAACAGGATGAGGTTGTCGATCATGCCGGCGAGCCCGCCCCCAGGGTCGTCACATGTGGCGCGGCGCGGGAGACTTCGCGTCCGCGATGGGACACCAGCCGGTCACGGCGCCACCGGGGCGGCGCCGTGACACTGAAGGGCTGGCAACGAACCGTCGCTGCTACTTGCGGCGGCTCCAGGGCGGGGTCGGATGGCGGATCTTGGACGACGCCCACTTGGTCGGCGCGACCACCTTGTACTGGCCGTCCTGAACCTGGAACAGGACCATCGGCTTGGCGATGTTCTTGCCGGTCGGGTCGAACTTCACGTTGCCGTAGAAGGTCTGCATGTCGGTCGCCGACAGGGCGTCGCGGACCTTGGCGACGTCGAACGCGCCGGCGCGCTGGAACGCATCGGCGAAGACCAGGACCGCGGCCGCCGATTCGGCCGACTGGTACGGCGGGGCGTAGCCGAACTTCTTCTCGAAGGTCGCCGCGAAGTCGGAGGCCGACCCGAAGACCGCGTCCTTGTAGGTCAGGCTCGGCGCCCACTGGGACGCGCACAGGGTGTATTCGGCGGCCTTGTTGTACTTCTTGATGACCTGGGCGGAGTCGCAATGGGTCATCGCCAGCATCGGCACGTTGACCTTGGCCGCGGCGAGTTGCCGGATGGCGAGCGCGGCGCCCTTGGAATGGCCCGAGACGACGAGCAGGTCCGGCTTCACGACCTTGACCTTGCGCAGGGTCGCGGTCATGTCGTTCAGCTCCGGCGGCAGCTTGTCGTCGATCACGATCTTCATGCCGTACTTCTTGGCGTCTTCGAGCACGCCCGCCCGCACGTCCTGGCTGAAGGGATCGTTCTCGAAGGCGAGCGCGATCTTCATGTCGCCCGGCTTCTTGCCCATCGCCTGGGCCCGCTCGGCCAGCAGGGTGATGGCGCTGGCCAGATACTGCTCGGAGGTGGAGAGCACCGCGAACAGATACTTGTAACCCTGGGTGAACAGCGAGCGGGAGGCGCCGTTTGCCTCGACCATCGGGATCTTGTGCTTCTCGGTGACCGGCGCAATCGCCTTGGTCAGGCCCGAGCTGTACGGGCCAAGCAGGTATTTGACGCCGTCCTGGCTGATCAGCCGCTCGGCGAGCTGGGCGCCGCGGGCCGGCGTCGATTCGTCGTCGTAATAGACGATCTTCAGCTTGTAGGACTTGCCGCCGACCTTGACCCCGCCCTTGGCGTTGATCAGCTCGACGGCGAGGTTGTAGCCGTTGATGGTGTGCTTGCCGTTGGTGGCGTATTTGCCGGTCTTGGAAACGGCGGCGCCGAGGATGATGGTGTCGCCCTCGACCTTCGCCTGGGCCGGGACACTGACCGCCATGGCCGCCGCAGCGGCAATCGCAGCACCCGCAAAGAGATTATGGGCGAGTCGCATATGTATTCCTCCCTCTTTCAATCGCCCCTTGTACGTTGCGTTAAGCAACCGGAGCCGTGTCGGAAGATTGGCGGCTCACGCCAGGTTTGTCAAAACTAAGTCGCCGGCGCGCCCAGACCTGTTTACATGCCGTTCTTGCGGGCGTGGCGGCGCCTCGCTTGACTCGGCGCTATGCCGTATCGGCCCCGGAACCGTCGGTTGAAGGTCGACAGGTCACCGAAGCCACAGTCGAATGCGATCTCGGCGATCGAAAGGCCATCGTTCACAGGATCGTCCAACATCTCCTGGCAGGCCTTGAGCCGGCGTTCGGTGATCCGCGCCGCGAAGCCGGCTCCGCTGCCTTCGAGCAGCGCGTGCAGCCAGCGCTGGGACATCCGAAGGTCGCGGGCGGCCCGTTCGACGGACACGCCGTCGTCGCGGAAATGCGCCTCGATGTAGGTCAGAATCTCTTGCCGGCGAGCAGCACGATACGTCGCCCGCGGAACGGACTGAAGTTCACTGCTCGCCCCTACCGACAAGGCCGTCAGGCTTAACAAGTACATCTGAAGGTGGCGTTGCGTCTCGGCGGCGAAGTGCTCTGATTCCGCGACAAGTGCCCGCATGGTGGCGCTCAACAGGGCACCCAGCCCATGGCGTCCAGAAATCCGGCGCGCGACCACGCCCTCGGGGGCGGACAGCAGCGGGGCCAGCTTGGCGCGCGGCAAGTTCCACACCAACAGTCCGAAACTGACCCCAAATGTCGAAACATAGGGCAGCGCCGTATCCAGCAACACAAGGTCGCCGGCTTCTTGAATCACCTCATGACCGTTTTGCGTGTAGCTACCGTAGCCGGCGAGGTGAAGCACCAATTGGTAGTCGCCCGCACCGTCCCGCCGCGGCTGATGCTCCACGCGAACCGGCGTATTCCTGATTTCCGTGACACGAGCGGCGGCGAAGGCGTGGCTCCTAAAACGCGCGGAAATCGGTTCGTCCGACAGCCAATCGACGGCAAGTCCCGGAAACGGCGCGCCGATTGCGCGGCGCCAACGGTCCGCCCGCGCCTCCACAGGCAGATCTTCGGTAGTAAAGGCGATGGTCTCGCGGGCGTCGGCCGCAGCCGCCGATGGCTGTCGACGATCGACCATGGCAGTTCCTCGATTCGGCGCTTGCCTGTGCACAGATTGCGGCACATCGCTGCACGGAACGCAAGGACTCAGCTGGTTCAGCGGCGCTAGCGTCTTCCCAATCGCCTGATCGCCGATCTCGGCATTTGGTCAGGGCGAAAGTACGAGCACATCGGTGACAGGAGGCTTCCTTGGACGCACGCGGTTACAGCATCGGGCCAATAGACGTGGCCGGCGCATTCACATCGGAAATCGGCCTTCCTCCCGAAGTGACACCCGGGCTGTTGTCCACGGTGGTCGAAGCCGATCGACCGTCGGTCGTCCACATGCCGGGCATGCGCCACAAGTATCTGCCGATGCGCCATGACCCCGCCGACGGCGCTTTGGCGGCCGGTGGCCGCTATCTCTTCAAGACCTACGAGGACGCCTGCGGATTTCGTGACTTCCTCGAGAGCTGCACCATGGAGGGCGAACAGACGACCTTCTGGAAGCGTCCCTGGTTCATCGATCCGGTTCGGTTCGCCTGGCGCGTTTGCGGCGCGTTCGACCTCGCGCCGATCACGACTCATCGTGTCAACCGGTTCGAGTGGTATGCTCTCTCGGACGGTAGCGGCGAAGAGCGCTTGCCCGATACATTCGAATCGATGCTCAAGCGAGCGCGGCAGCTCGATCTCGCCCATGTCTCACTGATGTATCAGCCGGAACATCGGCTCATTGGAGTCCTCACAGCAGCGAGCCGAGACGGCACCGCGCCGTTGTCCAGCGCAATGGCCCACCATCTGGTCGACGCCGTCGCCGTGCGAGGTTCGGTTGCCGACGCGGTCATCGACGGCCTGGGCGGCCGCAAGATATTCGACCGGACGAGCCTCACGCTGACGATCTACCTACCGTTGTCGGAGCAGGCCGGAGGCGATCCCGCGATCTGGCCGAACAGCCCGCCGGTCCCATTGCCGGGCGTCGTGTTGCCACCCGAACACCGAGAGACCGTTTGAGGGACGCGCGCAACCGGAAGGCTTTTCACGCCATGACAGCCATCGCCGCGCGCACAAGCCCGGGGCCCCAAGGTCGCAGCAAAAACGCGGGACTCCCGCCATGCCGTCGACAGCGCACGCCTCGACGTTCCATGCCATTGCCGATTCGGGAGACCGTCCGATCCGCCGACATATCGGCGCGCGCTTCCGGGCAGATTATTAGGCACTCTCATCTTTTTGATGATCGATCCGCAGCTTGCCCAACCTGGCATCCTGTGACCGCAAACGACCTTGCCCGCAGGCGCTGCGGGGGCTACGGTCCGGCCGTTCATCAAGAGGAGTTTCGCATGGAAATTAAGGGGGAATACCGGATCCCGGCGCCCCGCGAGACGGTATGGCAGGCGCTCAACGACGCCGACGTCCTGCGCGAATGCATTCCGGGCTGCGAATCGCTCGAGAAGGTGTCCGACACCGAACTCACCGCGACGGTCAAGGCCAAGGTCGGCCCGGTCAGCGCGAAATTCTCGGGCGCCGTGACCCTCGAGGACCTCAACCCGCCGGAGAGCTATCGCATCGCCGGCGAAGGCAAGGGCGGCGTCGCCGGCTTCGCCAAGGGCGGCGCGGTGGTTCACCTGGCCGACGACGGCGGCGAGACCATCCTGACCTACGAAGCCGACGCCAAGGTCGGCGGCAAGATCGCCCAGATCGGCTCGCGCCTGATCCAGGGCACCGCCCGCAAGCTGGCCGACCAGTTCTTCCGCAACTTCGCGGAAAAGGTCGCGCCCGGCAGCACCCAGGGCGAAAATGCGGCCTGATCGGGAGATGGCGGAAGCCGGCCGGGCACCGGTCGATATCGACGCCGCGCGCGCCGACGATCGACCGGCCACGGTCCGTTCCGGCCTCGCGGATTGGGCGTGGGCGCCTCTTCTGACGGTAGCGATCCTCGCCGCCCTCGTCGTGATCGGCCGAGCCACATTCGTTGCTTGACCGGTCAACGTGCACGTTTAGACTGCCCGGCAGCGATCGCGTCCGCGCGCCGGTTACCCAAAAACAGCCAAAGCTTCCGGCGTCCAATTCGGGAGAATACTCAAGATGACATCGACCGTTTCCCTGACGGTGAATGGCAAGGCCGTCTCCGCCGAAGTCGAACCGCGCACGCTGCTTGTTCAGCTATTGCGCGAAATACTGGGCCTTACCGGGACCCATGTGGGATGTGACACCAGCCAGTGCGGCGCGTGTGTCGTGCATGTCAACGGAACGTCCCTGAAGAGCTGCACGATGCTCGCCGTCCAGGCCGAAGGCGCCGACGTCACGACCATCGAGGGGCTCGCCGACGGCGACACGCTGCACCCGATGCAGCAGGCCTTTCACGAGAACCATGGCCTCCAGTGCGGCTTCTGCACGCCGGGCATGATCATGAGCGCGATCGACCTCGCCAAGCGCAATCCCGACCCGAGCGAAAAGGAAATTCGCGAGTGGCTCGAGGGAAATCTGTGCCGCTGCACGGGTTATCACAATATCGTCAAGTCGATTAAGGCCGGCGCCCAGGCCATGAATGCCTAACAACTAAAAGCGCCGCCGCCTCCAGGGAGGAATTTCCATGTCTGAGACTGGAATTGGTGCCACCGTCCTGCGCCGGGAGGACCGGCGCTTTATCAGCGGCCGCGGAAACTACGTCGATGACGTGAACCGGCCGGGTCAGGTTTACGCTCACTTCGTGCGCTCACCGCACGCCCATGCCGACGTCAAGAGCATCGACACGACCGCCGCGGCCGCCGCCGATGGCGTGGTCGCCGTCCTGACCGGCGCTGATGTCGCCGCGGATGGTCTCGGCGGACTGCCGGTCGGCTGGGGCATCACCAGCCAGGACGGCTCGCCCATGATCGAGCCCCCGTGGCCGATCATCGCGCAGGATCGCGTCCGCTATGTCGGCGAGGCCGTCGCGGTCGTCATCGCCGCGACCCGCAACCAGGCCAAGGACGCGGCCGAACTGGTCGCCGTCGATTACAATCCGCTGCCGGCCATCATTTCCACCCAGGATTCGATCAAGGACGGCGTTCCCCAGGTGTGGGACGACGCCAAGCACAACATCTGTTTCGACTGGGGCTTTGGCGACGCCGACGCCACCAATGACGCCTTTGCCAAGGCGTCGCACGTCACGACGGTCGATCTGGTCAACCAGCGGCTGATCCCCAATGCCATCGAGCCCCGCTCCTCGGTGGCGGATTTCGATTCGTCCACGGGTGAGATGACGCTGTGGTGCACCAGCCAGGGGCCCCACGCCGTCCGCCTCCTGCTCGGCGCCTTCGTCCTGCAGCAGCCCGAGCACAAGTTCCGGGTCGTTTCGCCGGATGTCGGCGGCGGCTTCGGCTCGAAGATCTATCCCTATGCCGAGTATGCCACCTGCTGCTGGGCGGCGCGGCGGCTGGGCGTGCCGGTCAAGTGGACGGCCGAGCGATCGGAATCCTTCCTGACCGACGCGCATGGCCGCGATCACATCACCAAGGCCGAGCTCGCCCTGGACGGCGACGGCCGGTTCCTGGGCCTGCGCGTCTCGACCATCGCGAACATGGGCGCCTATCTGTCGGCCTTCGCGCCGCTGATCCCGACCTATCTCTACGCCACCCTGTTCGCGGGCCAGTACACGACCCCGGCCATCTTCGCCGAGGTCAAGGCGGTGTTCACCAACACCACGCCGGTCGACGCCTACCGAGGCGCCGGGCGGCCCGAGGCCACCTTCATGCTCGAGCGGCTGATCGACGCCGCGGCCAAGGAGGTAGGCGTCGATCCGGTCGACATCCGCCGGCGCAACTTCATCGCGCCCGAGGCCTTCCCCTACCAGACGCCGGTCGCCCTTCTCTATGACTCGGGCAACTACGGCGCGGCACTCGACAAGGCGCTGGAGCTGTCCGACTACGCCGGCTTCGAGGCGCGCCGAAAGGCGTCCGAGGCCGCCGGCAAGCTGCGCGGGATCGGCATCTCGACCCCGATCGAGGCGACCGGCGCCGCCCCGTCGGCGATCGCCGGCCAGCTCGGCGCCCGGGCCGGCCTCTATGAATCGGCCGAGATCCGGTTCAACGCCACCGGCAACGTCACCGTCTTCTCGGGCTCCCATTCCCACGGCCAGGGCCATGCGACCTCCTTCGCCCAGGTCGTCTCGGACAAACTCGGCGTGCCTTACGAGAACATCGAGATCGTCGAGGGCGACACCGGACGGGTCCAGATGGGCATGGGCACCTTCGGCTCGCGGTCGCTGTCGGTCGGCGGCAGCGCCATCGTCAAGGCGAGCGAGAAGATCATCGAGAAGGGCAAGAAGATCGCCGCCCATCTGCTCGAAGCGTCGGTGGACGACATCGAGTTCTCGGGCGGCAACTTCGCGGTCAAGGGCACCGACAAGTCGGTCAACATCGCCGAGGTCGCCTTCACCGCCTATGTGCCGCACAACTATCCGCACTTCACCGGCGATCCGGAAGCCGACAAGAACGCGCTCGAACCCGGCCTCGACGAGCAGGCCTTCTTCGATCCGCTCAACTTCAACTTCCCCTACGGGGCCTATGTCTGCGAGGTCGAGGTCGATCCGGACACGGGCGTGACCGAGGTGGCCCGGTTCACCGCGATCGACGACGTCGGCAACGTCATCAACCCGATGATCGTTCACGGCCAGATCCAGGGCGGCGTGGTCCAGGGCATCGGTCAGGCGCTGCTCGAGAACGGCGTCTACGACCAGGGCTCGGGACAGCTTCTGTCCGGCTCCTACATGGACTACACCATGCCGCGCGCGGACAACGTGCCCAACATCGACAGCGACCTGACGATAACGCCCTGCCCGATGAATCCGCTGGGCGTGAAGGGTTGCGGCGAGATGGGCACCATCGGGTCGCCGCCCGCCGTCATCAACGCAATCATTGACGCCCTGTCGGGTTATGGCGTGCGCCATCTCGACATGCCGGCAACACCACAACGGGTTTGGAGCGCCATTCGCGAAGCGCGGCCCGCCGCCTAACGGGAGAGAGGTTCGATGTACAATTTCGAATACACCAAGGCATCCAGTGCCGGTGCCGCGGCCGAAGCGCTGAAGGCCGACGAGGACGCCAAGGTCGTCGCCGGCGGCATGACGCTGATCCCGACGCTCAAGCAGCGCCTGGCCCAGCCGTCGACGCTGATCGACCTGAACGGGGTCGACGACCTGCGCGGCATCACCGTGACGGGCGACACCGTCACGATCGGAGCGATGACCACCCACGACACCGTCGCCCGGTCGGCGGAGGTCGCCAAGGCGATCCCGGCGCTGGCCCATCTGGCCGGCCTGATCGGCGACCCGGCGGTGCGCAACCGCGGCACCATCGGCGGCTCGATCTCCAACAACGATCCGGCGGCCGACTACCCGGGGGCGCTGGTCGGTCTCGGCGCGACGGTCAAGACCACGAAGCGCGAGATCGCGGCCGACGACTTCTTCGTCGACCTGTTCGAGACCGCGCTCGAGGAAGACGAGATCGTCACCGAGGTCAGCTTCCCGGTGCCGGAGGCGGCCTGGTACATGAAATTCCCGAACCCGGCCTCGCGCTACGCCATCGTCGGCGTGTTCGTCGCCAAGGCGAAGGACGGTGTCCGGGTCGCGGTGACGGGCGCAGGCCCCTGCGTCTTCCGGGTCCCGGAAATGGAACAGGCGCTGTCGTCCAGCTGGTCGCCGGACGCGGTCGCCGATATCAAGGTCTCAGACGACGGCCTCAATTCCGACATCCATGCCAGCGCCGAATACCGCGCCCACCTGGTGACGGTCATGGCCAAGCGGGCCGTCGCCGGCGCGAAGTAGGGCAAAACGCGCGTTTCCATCGCGGGCATCGAGCCCATATAGAGATACGGGCGGGTCTGCTGATCCGCCCGTCTCCTTGTGACGGACCGCAGCCGCTGCCGGACGCGCCCCATGACCGACCACCACGCGATCGCCCAGCCATGACCGACACCCTGCCCCTGCCCGCGACGGTAGACGCCGCCCTCGACCTCCTGTCCAAGGGCGACTATGTCGCCGACCGGTCGCTGGCCACCGCCATCTTCCTGGCGTTGAAACTGGGCCGCCCGCTGTTCCTCGAAGGCGAGGCCGGGGTCGGCAAGACCGAGATCGCCAAGGTGCTGTCCGAAACCCTCGGCCGCGACCTGATCCGGCTGCAGTGCTACGAGGGGCTGGACGTCGCCAGCGCCGTCTACGAGTGGAACTATTCCCGGCAGATGATCGAGATCCGCCTCGCCGAAGCGGCGGGCGACACCGACCGCGCGGCCCTGGGCGGCGACGTCTTCTCCGAGGAGTTCCTGATCAAGCGCCCGCTGCTACGCGCCCTGGAGCCGCATATGGGCGGCCCGCCGGTGCTGCTGATCGACGAGCTCGACCGCACGGACGAGCCATTCGAGGCCTTTCTTCTGGAACTCCTGTCCGACTTCCAGGTGACGATCCCCGAGATCGGCGTGGTCAAGGCCGAAGAGCCGCCGATCGTCATCGTCACGTCGAACCGGACCCGCGAGATCCACGACGCCCTCAAGCGGCGCTGCTTCTACTACTGGGTCGACTATCCGGACGCCGACCGGGAACTGGAAATCCTCGCCCGCAAGGCGCCCGGCGTCGGCGAGGGGCTGGCCAGGCAGGTCGTCGCCTTCGTCCAGGCGTTGCGCAAGCAGGACCTGTTCAAGCTGCCCGGCGTCGCAGAGACCATCGACTGGGCCCATGCCCTGGCCCAGCTCGACGTGGTCGCGCTCGACCCCGAAACCATCAACGCCACCCTGGGCACATTGCTGAAATACCAGGACGACATCGCCAAGATCCGCGACAGCGAGGCGATCGGGATTCTCGAACAGATCCGCAGCGAGGTGGCGCAGGCCTCCCGGACGCGGGCCTCCTGACAGCCGCGGCCGCAAACGCCACGCCCCCGGACCGCCCTGCGATGACCCCGCCCGACGACACGCTGCCCGACCTGCCCGCCGGGATGGGGGGCAAGCTTTCCGACAACATCATGCATTTCGCCCGGGTGCTGCGCGCCGCCGGCCTACCCGTCGGCCCCGGCCACGTCATCCGCGCCCTCCAGGCGGTCGACGCGGTCGGTATCGGCCGGCGCACGGACTTCTACTGGACGCTCCACGCGGTCTTCGTCAACCGGCGCGACCAGCGCGAGCTCTTCGACCAGGCCTTCCACGTCTTCTGGCGCAATCCGAAGATCCTCGAACGCCTGATGAGCGTCATCCTGCCCCAGATGGACCTGCCGCCCGACGAGGAGCAGGAGCAGATGGCGCGCCGGCTGGCCGAGGCGCTCCGCGGCATGGCCGAAGAGGACAAGAAGCAGGAACCCGACGAGACCGAGACCGAGCTCGACGCGGTGATGACCTGGACCGCCCAGGAGGTCCTCAAGCGCAAGGACTTCGAAAAGATGTCCACCGCCGAGCTGGAACAGGCCAAGGCCGTGCTCCGGCGGATGAGCCTACCCTTCAGCAAGGTGATCACGCGGCGGTACAAGCCCGACGCGCACGGCCGGCGCATCGACATGCGCAAGACCCTGCGCAACAGCCTGCGCGGCGGCCACACCATCGAGCTCGCCCGGCGCGAGCGCCAGACCCGGCGCCCGCCGCTGGTCATCCTGTGCGACATCTCCGGATCGATGAGCCGCTATTCGCGGATGCTGCTGCACTTCCTGCACGCCGTCACCAACGACCGCGACCGCGTCCACACCTTCCTGTTCGGCACCCGGCTGACCAACATCACCCGCTACCTGCGCTACCGCGACATCGATGTCGCGCTGGAAAAGGTCGGTGACGCGGCGAGCGACTGGGAGGGTGGCACCCGGATCGGCGCGAGCCTGCACGAGTTCAATCGCTGGTGGTCGCGCCGCGTGCTCGGACAGGGTGCGATCGTGCTGCTCATCACCGACGGCCTCGACCGCGAGGCCGCGCGCGGCCTCGACCGCGAGATCGACCGGCTCCACCGGAGCTGCCGGCGGCTGATCTGGCTGAACCCGCTCTTGCGCTACGACGGATTCGAACCAAAATCGACAGGCATCAGGGCGATCCTGCCGCACGTCGACGACTTCCGCCCCGTCCACAATCTTGAAAGCCTCGAACAGCTGACCGAGGCGTTGAGCGACGTGGGGCATAGACAGGAAAGGAGCGTGACCCGATGGCTACCGACGCTTCAGTGATCGATACCGACGACGTCCTGACCCAGGCCAAGGCGTGGCGCGACGCGGGCAAGGGCGTCGCCCTCGCGACCGTCGTCACCACCTGGGGCTCGTCGCCCCGGCCGGTGGGCAGCCAGCTCGCCGTCAGCGACGCCCAGGAGATGATCGGCTCGGTCTCCGGCGGGTGCATCGAGGGCGCGGTCGTCACCGAGGCCCAGCAGGTGATCGACGCCGGCGCGCCCAAGCTGCTCGATTTCGGCGTCTCCGACGAGCAGGCCTGGGAGGTCGGGCTGGCCTGCGGCGGCAAGGTCCAGGTCTTCGTCGAAAAGCTGGACTGACGCCATGAGGACACTGTCATGAGGACAATGGTGTGAAATCCTCGACCCTCACCGCCCTGCTCGCCCTTCGATCCGACAAGGTTCCGGGCGTGCTCGTCACCGATCTCGGCAGCGGCGCGCAGACGCTCTTGCGGGAGGACATGCTCGGCGGCGAGCTCACCCTCGGCGCCGAGGGTGAGCAAGCGGCCAGCGCGGCCCTGCGCGAGGACAGGAGCCGGACCGTCGAGATCGAGGGCAGGAAACTCTTCTTCCAGGTCTACAACCCGCCGCTCAGGCTGTTCGTCGTCGGCGCGGTCCATATTTCGCAGGCGCTCGCGCCGATGGCCGCGATGCTCGGCTATGACGTGACCATCGTCGACCCGCGCCAGTCCTTCGCCACCGAAGCGCGATTTCCCAATGTCCGGATGACCCATGACTGGCCAGACGAGGCGCTGGCCCGCTTCGGGCCGGACCGGCGTTCGGCGATCGTCACCCTGACCCACGATCCCAAGCTGGACGATCCCGCCCTCGAAGGCGCGCTGCGGTCGCCCGCCTTCTACATCGGCGCTCTGGGCAGCCGGAAGACCCACGGCCTGCGGGTCGAACGCCTGCGCCAGGCGGGCTTCTCCGAGGACGAGATCGGCCGCATCAACGGGCCGATCGGCCTCGCCATCGGCGCCAAGTCGCCCGCCGAGATCGCGTTGGCGATCATGGCCCAGGTGACCGAGACCCTGCGGCGCGGTCCCGCGCCGGCGGCCGACCGCGCTTCATGAAGTTCGGTTCCGTCCCGACCGAAACAGCGGTAGGCGCGATCCTCGCCCACTCGCTCCGGGTCGAGCGGGGCCGGATTTCCAAGGGAAGCCTGCTGTCGGAGACCGATGCCGAAGCCTTGCGGCAGGCCGGATACGAGAGCGTCACCGTCGCGCGTCTGGAGCCCGGCGACGTCGGCGAGGACGCCGCCGCCGAGCGTCTTGCCGAACGGCTGACCGACCGGAATATCCGGCATGGCCGGCCGGGTACGGGCCGCTGCAATCTTCACGCCACCGAGCGCGGGCTGCTGGTTATCGACGAGGACGCCGTCGCGGGTGTCAACGCCGTCGACGAGGCGATCACGCTCGCCACCTTGCGCCCCTATGCCGTCATCGAGGCGCGCCAGCTGGTCGCGACCGTCAAGATCATCAATTTCGCCGTTCCCGAGGCCAGACTGGCCGAGGTCGAGGCCATGCTCGAAAAGGCCGGTCCGGTCCTGCGCATCGCGCCTTTCCGGCCGCTGCGCGCGGGCCTGATCCAGACCACGGTCGAGGGCAGCAAGCCGTCGCTGATCGGCAAGGCGGTCGATATCACCAAGGGGCGGCTGGCGCGCATCGGCGCGAGTCTCGAGCGAACCGCGACCTGCCCTCACGAAATCCAAGCGATCCGCGGGGCGGTGGCAGACATGGCCGGCTCGGTCGACCTTTTGCTGCTGATCGGCGCATCGGCGATTATGGACCGCCGCGACGTGATCCCCAGCGCCTTGGTCGCCGCGGGCGGCAGCATCGAGCGGTTGGGCATGCCCGTGGACCCCGGCAACCTGACGCTGGTCGGCAGCCTCGGAGAGGTCGCGGTGGTCGCCATGCCCGGGTCGGCGCGCTCGCCCCGGCTTCACGGCACCGACTGGATCCTCGAACGCATCGCCGCCGGCGTCGAGGTCTCCGACGCGGATGTCGCGGCGATGGGCGTGGGCGGCCTCCTGCTCGAAATTCCAAGCCGGCCGGCGCCGCGCGACCAGGACAGCCGCCGGAAGGAGCCGGGCGTCGCGGCGATCGTGCTGGCGGCCGGACGGTCGAGCCGCATGGGCGGCGCCAACAAGCTGCTCGAACCCATCGACGGCGCCCCGATGATCCGCCGCACCGTCGAGCAGGTCCTCGCGTCCCGTGCCTCCCCGGTCACCGTCGTCACCGGCCGGGACGCGCCCCAGATCGGCGCGGCCCTCGACGGCCTGCCCGTGACCATCGTCCACAATCCCGACTTTGCCACCGGCATGAGCACGTCGCTCAAGGCCGGTATCGAGAGCCTGTCGCCGGACGTCGACGCCGCCGTGATCTGCCTCGGCGATATGCCGGCGCTCGATCCGGCAACCATCGACGCGATGATCGAGATCTTCGCCTACGAGGAAAACGGCGAGATCGTCGTTCCCACCCGGGACGGCCGCCGCGGCAACCCGGTTCTCTGGTCCCGCCGCTTCTTCCCGGAAATGGCCGCCGTCAGCGGCGACCGGGGCGCCCGAACCCTGCTCACCCGCTATGCCTCGGTGATCGCCGAGGCCGAGGTCGACGATCCGGGCATCCTGCTCGATCTCGACACGCCCGCGGCCCTCGACGCCTTCCGCCGGGGCGACGGCGGCGGACAGGGCTGACGGTCGGCGCTATGATGGCCCCCCACGGGCCGGAGACTGTGCATGGCGCGAAAAATTAGGCTCTGGTCGGGGCTGTTCCTCTTCGTCTTCGTGACCGCCCACCTGGTCAACCACGCCCTGCTTCTGGTCTCGATCGATGCGGCCAACGCGGGGCGCGAGGTCTTTCTCGCGATCTGGCGCAATCCCGTCGCCACCACGCTGCTGCTGGCCGCGCTGCTCGCCCATATGGGCCTCGCCTTCTGGGCGCTCTATGCCCGGCAGACGCTCCGGATGCACCCGTGGGAGGTGACCCAACTCGTCCTGGGCTTCGCGATCCCGTTCCAGCTCGTCGGCCATGTCGTCGGGACGGCGTTCATCGCCCAGCAGTATGGGACCGTCGACAACTACTTCTACATCCTGTGGGTCTTCTGGATCGCCTCGCCGATCGACGGCATCCTGCAGACCGTCACTTTGGTGGTCGCCTGGGTGCACGCGACCATCGGCCTGCATTTCTGGATGCGCCTGAAGCCGTGGTACCGGAGCTGGGCGCCGGTTCTCCTGTCGGTCGCCGTGGCGCTGCCGCTGATCGCGCTGCTCGGGGTCAACCACGGCGGCCGTGAGATCCTCTCCCTGGCCCAGAGCCAGGGCGCGATGCGCGAGCTGATCGCTTCGTTCCGGCTGCCGAACGGCGCGCAATACGCTTTCGCGCTGTCCGTCGTCAACGGCTTCCAGTGGGGCTTCTTCGGGCTGATCCTGCTGACCTTCGTCGCCCGGGTGGTGAGAAGCTGGCTGCAGCGCGCCAAGGGGGTGGTGCGGCTCCACTATCCGGCCGGACGGATCGTCGACGCCCTGCCGGGCATGAGCGTGCTCGAGGCCAGCCGCCTCGGCGGGGTGCCCCACGCCGCCGTCTGCGGCGGACGCGGGCGGTGTTCCACCTGCCGGGTCCGGGTCGGCGACGGCGACGAATTCCTCGCCGAGCCCTCCCCGGAGGAGGCGAAGGTCCTGGCGCGCGTCGGCGCGCCGCCGAACGTCCGGCTGGCCTGCCAGATCCGTCCGACCCGGCCCCTGCAGGTCACGCCCATGCTGCCCGCGACGGCGTCACCGCGCCACGCCTACGCCCAGGCCTCTCACCTGCACGGCGAGGACCGGGAGATCGCGATCCTGTTCGCGGACCTGCGCGCCTTCACCAAATTCTCCGAGGGCAAGCTGCCCTATGACGTGGTCTTCGTGCTCAACCGCTATTTCGCGGCCATGGGCCAGGCCGTGACCAGCGCCGGCGGCCATCTGGACAAGTTCATCGGTGACGGCGTCATGGCCCTGTTCGGCATCGGCAAGGATCCCGACCGGGCCTGCCGCGAGGCCCTGGCGGGCGCGCGCAACATGGCATTGCGGCTGCGCGACCTCAACGCGGCCCTGGAGCACGATCTGGAGGAGCCGTTGCGCATCGGGGTCGGCATCCACATCGGCCCGGCGATCATCGGCGAGATGGGCTATGGCCGCGCGACGACGCTGACCGCGATCGGGGATTCGGTGAACACGGCGAGCCGCCTGGAAGCGATGACCAAGGAATTGGGCGTCCAGCTGATCGTGTCGCACGCCGTCGAGACCCATGCCGGCATCGACCTGAGCGGTTATCCGGAGGAAACCGTCAAGATCCGCGGCCGACAGGGCACCATGAAAGTCCGGGCGATAGAGGATGCCGCCAGCCTGCCCGCCTCTCTCGGCGAGTCCCCGGCGCGCGCGCCGGCCCGCCGCGACTCGGGTGCGGCAGCCGGAGAGAGTGCCGCCTGACCCGAAGCGTCAGCTCTTGCTTGCCTTGGCGAGCGCGGCCTTGAGGCTGTCCCGTTCCTCGCAGCCGTTCGGGCACAGCTTTTCGAGCTTGGCGAGTTGGGCCTTCGCGCCCTTCATGTTCCCGGTGCGCAGGTAGAGCTGCCCGAGATACTCGTTGGCGCCCCTGTGGCCCGGATCGATCGCCAGCGCCCGCCGGTAATAGACCAGCGACTGCTTGTACTGACCGAGCTGCCGGTGGCTGTAGCCGAGATAGTTCAGGGCATCGACATTCCTGGGCTCCATCGACACGACCTTCTGAAGCATGCCGATCGCCCGCTTGTACTCACGCGCCTTCACCGCCTGTTCGGCCTGGGTGTAGCCCCCTTTCGGCGTCGTCGCGCTATCCGACTTGCCCATCGACAGGGCCGGACCCGACACGGCGGCGGTCAGAATGGCCGCGACGACCGGTATCGCGAATTTGTTCATGGCACGCGCTCCTCAGATGGCTGCGATGGTATCCGGCGGCCGGTCCCCGGCCTGTTCGACTGAAGCCTGTACGGACGAAAGGCGCCATAAGTTTGGCGCTCACGGCGAATTTACCGTCCGGCCGGGTCCAACGCCAGCGCCGCGCCTAGGCGCCGTAGTAGGCGTAGCCGAGCGCGATCAGGGCCGCGGCGAGCAGCAGGATGCCGCCGATCAGGCGCCGGACCAGCCGTTCCCGCGAGGGATCGGAGACAGGTGCCGGCGGTGGGGACCGCCGCACCGCCGTTTTCCGGTGGCGCGCCGATATCAGCAGCCCGATGGCAACGCCGACCAGCAGGAACAACAGGGCCAGCAGCAAGATCCGGGTCATGGGCGCGGTCCGCTCAGTCGTTGCGCAGGGCGAGATCGGCGTCGATCTCCGCTTCGAGTACCGCGATACGGGCGTCGAGGTCGATACGGTCCAACGCCGCGCCCCGGTCCTCAACCGCCGCGAACAGGGTGTCGAGCCGCTCGAAGGTGGCCCCGAGCCGCGACACCATCACATCATCTGCGCGCCCGGCGGCTTCCGCTTCCCGCAACCGCTCCGCCAGAGCCAGGGCCTGTGCGAGATAGTTGCCGAGGGCCTTGCGGGTGACCTCGAACTGTCCGGGCTCGGAGTGGACCCGCGCGATCATCGCTTCAGCCCGTCCGGCGATGGAGTCCAGCGATCGGGCGACCGACACTGCCCGCAGACTCTCCGCCAGGCCCCAAAGGCAGGCGATCCGCGTCCGCGCGGCCTCGATCTGCCGGGCCTGTCCGGGCGAAAGCGGCCTGGCCGGCCCGGACCCGGGCACTGCCGGCGACAGCCCCCAGACCAATTGGACGCCGCCCCAGACCAGCGCCCCGACGATTGCCGCGACCAGCGGATCGAGTCCCATCACCAGGGCGCAGACCAGGAGGGCAGCGGCACCCGCGAGGGGTGCGGCCAGCAGCTTCAGCACGCTTCTAGTCCTCGAATAGTTCCATCGACGCGAAAGCTAGCGTCTGGCCGGGACCACCGCAAACCGGGGGGAGAAGCCTGAACGCCAGATGAACGCGCACCTCAGGTTGGGTTCAGCTTCCGTGGCGCATTGTGGGCGCCTAGACACCGGCAATCCCCCGCGGATCCGTGTGTCTGGCGAACCGCGGGCCTTTCCGTGTCTCAGCTCCCCCAAGGCCCGCGGTCGCGTGCGGCCGGTCCTCTGGACCGGCCGTTCGCATTTATTGTGGCGATTTTGGGCCGCGCCCGGGGATTTTGTTAACGCCTGCTTCGTAAAACAAGACAACGGGAAGAAAGCTCGGGTCGGGGATGAGCTTGAGAGGATTGATAGCGGGCCTTTGTGTGGCCTTCCTCAGCGCCACCGCGGGTGCCCAAACCTTCGAGTCGGGCCACCAGGCCTATATGCGCGGCGAATACGCCCGCGCCTTCGAAATTCTCAAACCGCTGGCCGAAAAGGGCAACGCCAAGGCCGCCTATATCGTCGGCCGCCAGTATCAGTTGGGCCAGGGTGTCGGCCGGGACCTGGGCGAGGCCTGGTTCTGGTACCGCCGCGCCGAGGCCAGGGGCCATGTCGAGGCCGGCCTGTTCCGCCACCTGCTCGTCACCAAGTGGAAGATCGCGGACGCCGACCGGGCCCGGGGCGAGGCCAAGTTCGCGAGACTGGGCCGAAAAGCCCGGCGGCTGGTTTCGAAAATCCAGCTCCGCCCGTCCCCGAGGCCGACCCAGGCGGTTGCCCTGCCCCGCACCGTGACCGTCAGCAAGCTGCCCCGTATCGAAGTTCAGCCGACCCCGCAGCCGGCCGCCAAACGGTCGACCGCCGAGGCAGCCTCGAAGACGGAAGCGCCCGAGGGCCGTCCCGATGTCGCGGCGCGCACGGAAACCTGCACGTGGTGCCGGACCGACCGGGACACGGAACCCGATCTCGACGACCAGGCCACCGAACGGACATACAGCCCGCCCGCTCAGCGCCGTGACGCGGCCGATGAGCCGATAAATCGCCGTGCCGCGCCCTCCTGGCAGGAAGAGCGGTACTACGCCGCCGAACCGCCACCGGTGGCCGTCTATCCCGGACGGCGCTTCTGGCGCGCGCCGCGGCCCGTGTGGCGGCGCCCGGGCTGGC
>CAMYMQ010000321.1 GCA_947259335.1 uncultured Alphaproteobacteria bacterium
CGACGAAGCCGTCGCGGCCGACGGTGGCTTCGGGTGTCGCCACGCGGGTTACCAGTCCGCCCGGGCCCAGGCCGAGCGGTCGCGCCGCTCGCGCTCATGGGCCCGCCAGGTGTCCTGCCAGCCCTCCGCCGGGCCGATGGTGTCGATGCCCACGGGTCCGGTCAGCCCCGCGGCGTCGCCGTTGCGCAGGGTCAGGGGCGGTTCCTCGCCCTTCTCGACCGCCTTGATGCCGTTGAGCAGCA
This sequence comes from uncultured Alphaproteobacteria bacterium, assembly GCA_947259335.1. Taxonomy (GTDB): domain Bacteria; phylum Pseudomonadota; class Alphaproteobacteria; order Bin65; family Bin65; genus CAMYMQ01. The sequence continues at coordinate 243 of CAMYMQ010000321.1, forward strand.
TGCGGCGGTAGGCGGCGATGGCCTTGTCCGACACGCCCAGGTTCTCGCGGGTGCGGTCATGGATCGGTCCCTGGCTCTCGACTGCCCACTGGTCGTGGACGTTGATGTCCATGCCCATGCCGGTATAGGTGCGCGAGCGCTGCTCGTCGGGGTCGTAGCCGTAGTCGTTCGAGCGGTTCTTGATCGGGCGATAGTCCGGCAGGGTCACGGTCTTGATCCGCTGCTCGTGCATCGTCGCCTTGTCGACCTTGGTCCCGTAGGCGGTGAAGATCGAGTACCAGTAGCAGTTGGTGTCGTCGATCGGCACGTGCCACTGGGTGAGCGTCATGTCCTCGCTCATCGGGATGATGGCGGCGTGCGGATACATGGCGTTGGTGATGCGGATGTGCATCCGCGCGTCGTCGAGCCGGCGCAAGGCGGCGATCCGGATGCCATAGTCGGTGTTCTCGACCTGGATCTCCGGGCAGTCGTACTCGCGCAGCACCTGGGTGACCGAGACGGACCGGGTCTTGCCCCGGAACTGCTGGCCGTATTCCTCCTCGTCATCCTCGAAGAATCGGTGGAGGAAGGAGGCGTGGGCCGGGTCGACGCCGACCTCCATCGCCTGCAGCCAGTTGCACTCCCACCAGCCCTTGAAGGCGAAGGTATAGGCGTCGGGCGCCGAGAAGCAGTCGAAGTCCGGAAAGGCCGGCGGCTCGCCCGGTCCCATGTAGGCGAAGACGATGCCGTTTTTCTCGACACAGGGATAGGACGGCTGGCGCACCCGGGTCTTGAAGTCGCTGCCCGGCGGCTCCGCCGGCTGCTCCAGACAGGCGCCGTCGACGCCGAACAGCCAGCCGTGGAACGGACAACGGAGCCCGCCATCCTCGAGCCGGCCGTAGGCGAGGTCCGCGCCACGGTGGCAGCAATGGCGATGGACGAGGCCGTAACGCCCCGCCTCGTCCTTGAAGATGACGAGGTCCTCGCCCAGCAGCCGAACGGGCTTGACGGGCCGGTTCCCTTCCAGCTCCTCGGTGAGCGCCGCAGGCTGCCAGTAGCGGCGCATGAAGGCGCCGGCGGGCGTGCCCGGTCCGGTGCGGGTGATGCGCTCGTTCTGTTCGGCGGTGAGCATGGCGCGGCCTCTCCAGCGGCGCCGGCCGTCGCGCCGGCCGGCACACCAGTTTTGCAATCCTGAAGGCCGGATGGTATAGAGAAATTAGTTTGGTATGCAAACCATTTCTGGAGCCGCCATGAGCGACGCGCCGGATCAGCCCTCCCTGGGGCCGCTGCCGGGATACATCGGCTACAACCTGCGCCGGGCGCAGGCGGCGTCCTTCCGGCACCTCGATGCGGTCACCCCGGGCATCGATCTCTCGCCCGGACAGTTCAGCCTGCTGACGTTTCTGGAAGCCAACCCCGATGCCTCGCAGACCGCCATCACGCGGGCCTTCGGCATCGACAAGTCGACCCTGTCGCCGGTCCTCGACGGCTTTTCCCGGCGCGGGCTCATCACCCGAAAGCGCGCCGCGCACGATCGGCGGACCAACGCGCTCCGGCTGACCGCGGCGGGTCTCGCCCTGCTCGCCCGGATGCGCGCCCGGGTCGAGGCCCAGGAAGCCCTGATGGCGGCCGTGCTGGAGCCCGGGGAACAGGAACGACTGCTCGACATGCTCCAGCGGGTCACGGACGCGCTGGAGACGGACCGGACCGCCGCCGCCGCGGAATAGCCGGCGGTCAGCCCTCGCCGTTCGCCATCGCGCGCAGCTCGACCCGGCGGATCTTGCCCGAAACGGTCTTGGGCAGCGCGTCGACGAAGACGATCTGGCGCGGATACTTGTAGGGCGCGGTCGTCGCCTTGACGAAGTCCTGGATCTCGCGCGTCAGCGCTTCGCCGCCCTCGTGTCCCTTGGCCAGCACCACGTATGCGGCGACGATCTCGCCGCGCAGCTCGTCCTTCTTGCCGATCACCGCCGACTCGGCGACCGCCGGGTGCTCGATCAGGGCGCTTTCGACCTCGAACGGACTGATCCGGTAGCCCGCCGACGAGATCAGGTCGTCGGCCCGGCCGACGAACCAGAGATAGCCGTCCGCGTCCCGGTAGGCGGTGTCGCCGGTATAGTACCAGCCGTTGCGGAAGCAGGCCGCGTTGGCCGCGTCGTCGTCCCAGTAACCCTGGAACAGGCCGGGCGGCCACGGCTCGGTCAGGCGAATGCCGACATGGCCGACCGCGCCCTCCTCCAGCACCGTGCCCTCGTCGTCGACGATGTTCACGTCGAGGCCGGGAACCGGCTTGCCCATCGACCCCGGCCGCACCTCCATCCCCGGCACGTTGGCGACCACGTTGATAGTCTCGGTCTGGCCGTAGCCGTCATGGACGATGGTGCCGGTCGCCTCCTTCCAGACCTTGATCGCTTCGGGATTGAGCGGCTCCCCGGCGCTGATCGAATGGCGCAGCGGCGACAGGTCGTACTGCGCGAGGTCGAGCTGGGCGAAGGCGCGGTAGATGGTCGGCGGGGCGCAGAAGGTGGTCACGCCGTGCTCGGCGATCGCCCTGAGATGCTCCTCGGCGTCGAACTGGGCCGTCGGGTTGTAGAGCAACAGGGTCGCGCCGATCTGCCACTGGCCGAACAGCATGCCCCAGGCGGCCTTGGCCCAGCCGGTGTCGGACAGGGTCCAGTGGACGTCGTCGGGCCTGAGGTCCTGCCAGTAGCGCGCGGTGAGCGTGTGGGCGATGGCATAGTCGTGATTGCGCGGCACCATCTTGGGAAAGGCCGTGGTGCCCGAGGTGAAGAAGGCCAGCATCGGCTCGTCGGCGCGGGTCGGCGCCGCCGAGGCGCGGTCCAGAACCGCGGCCTGGCGCTCGACGGCGGCCTCATAGTCGATCCAGCCGTCTTGGGCGCCGCCGACGACGATCAGATGCTCGAGCGACGGACAACGGCCGAGGACGACGTCGATCTTGGCGGCATGCTCGTGCCAGACGATGGCGAGTTTCGCCCCAGCCTTGTTGATCCGGTACTCAATGTCCTTGGGCTGCAAGAGGCCGGTGCCGGGCATCGGCACGACGCCGCACTTGATGCAGCCGATCATGGTCTCGTACCAGGCCGGAATACGCGGCAGCATCATGAAGGCGAAGTCGCCCTTGGCCGCGCCGATCGATCCCAGCAGGTTGGCGAAGCGGTTCGAGGCCGCCGACAGGTCGGAAAAGCTGTGGCGCGACACCTCGCCGGTGTTGGCGTCGGCGTAGATGAAGGCGGTCTTGTCGGCGACCGCCGCGCGCCGGTCGATCAGGTCGAAACCGAAATTGTAGAATTCCGGCGCCGGCAGGCGCACCGAGGCCGCGGCCTCGTAGTCAGGCAGTTCAATGAACTCGGACACGGCTGCTTTCCTCCCTCGCCGCTCGCCTTTTCTTGTCGCGCGACGATGGCGTGTCGGCGCCGACCTGCCTAGGGGGTAATTGCCGGAAGCTGCCCCTACGCGCCCGCGTGGCTTGGACGGGGACCCCGCGCGAACAGCCGGCCCAGCCACGACCGGCGGCCGCTGGCGCGCTTCGCCGCCTTCTTCGCCCGGCGCCGCTCCCACATCATCAGAAGCGCCGGGGTCAGCACCAGGGTCAGCACCGTCGCGAAGGTCAGGCCGCCGGCGATGGCGCTGGAAAGCTGGGTCCACCACTGGGTCGACGGCGCTCCGATATTGATGTCCCGGTTGACGATGTCGACGTTAACGGCGAGCACCATCGGCATCAGGCCGAGAACGGTCGTGATCGAGGTCAACATCACCGGACGCAGGCGCTGGGCGCCCGTGCGCAGGATCGCCTCGAGCGGCGCCAGCCCGCTCTTGCGCAGGTCGTTGAAGGTATCGATCAGCACGATGTTATTGTTCACGACGATGCCGGCCAGCGCGATCACGCCGAGGCCCACCATGACGATACCGAAAGTCTGCCCCGTAATCAGCAGGCCGACCAGCACGCCGGCGGTCGAGAACAGGATGGCGCTGAGCACGAGTCCGGCCTGGTAGAGACTGTTGAACTGGGTCACCAGCACCAGGATCATCAGGAACAGCGCGATGCCGAAGGCGGACATCAGGAAGGTCATCGCCTCCTTCTGGTCCTTGGTCTCGCCCTTGAAGGCGATGACCATGTCCTGGGGCAGGTCGGCCGATTTCAGCGCGGCCTGGATCGCCCGCACCTTGTCGTCGACCAGCGCGCCCTTGGCGACATCCGCCTGGACGGTGATGGTTCGCCGCGAGTTGATGCGCTCGATCGTGCCGGTCTTGGGCGCGGGCTTGAGGGTGACGAAGTTGGCGATCGGCACCAGGCCCTTGCTGGTCGGCACCCGGAGGTTCGAGAGCTGCTCCAGGCTCCGCTTGCTGGCCGGGAAGCGCAGGACGATATCCTCCTCCTCGTCGGCATCGTCGGGGCGGTATTCGGCGACCTTCACGCCGCGGGTCACCAACTGGACGACCTGGCCCAGCGACGCGACGTCGGCGCCGAACCGGGCGGCCTTGTCGCGGTCGACGACCAGCCGCCATTCGATGCCCGGCAGTGCGCGATTGTCCTCGATTTCCACGATCCCGCCGATCTCGCGCATGATCCGGCGGAGTTTGTCGATCGCCGGGACGAGTTCCCCCGGGCGGCGGCTGGAGACGTCGATCTTGATGGGCTTGCCGGACGCGGGGCCGCGCCGGGCCTCCTGCACGTCGGTGACGATTCCGGGAATGCCCTTAAGGCGTTCGCGGATATCGGCCATGATCTCCTGGGCCGGGCGGCGCTTGTCCCAGTCGATGAACTCGAGCTGGACGATACCGACCGTGTCGGGCGTGATCTGTGCCTTGATCCGGCCGCCGATTGTGCGCTCGTAGACGGCGCGCAGTTCGCGCATGTCCGCGATCCGCTTGCCGACCTCGGCGACGATCTTGTCCTTCTCGTGAATCGACAGGTCGCCGCGCACCCGCACCTGGACCTGGGCGAAATTCGGCTCGACCTTGGGGAAGAACTCGACGCCGCGCCCGAGCATGCCGTAGGCGACATAGGTGCCGACCATGAGCGCGATCACGGTGAGGAAGACCTTGCCGGGATTGCCCGCCACCCAGCGCAGCCGGCGGACATACCAGCCCGAAAAGCCTCGGATACTGTCGAGGTCGCCGGTCTCGGCCGCGCGGATGGCCTCGAGCTGGCGGCCGGCGGTCGTGCCGCTGCGGCCGATGATGCCGCCGAGCACCGGGATGAAGACCAGCGCCATCAGCAACGAGCAGGTCAGCGTGATCAGCACGGTGAGCGGCAGGAACTTCATGAATTCACCGACCACGCCCGGCCAGGCCAGAAGCGGCAGGAACACCGCAAGCGTGGTCACGGTCGAGGCGATGACCGGCCAGGCCATGCGCTTGGCGGCGTAGGCGAAGGCGGTCGGCGGCTTGTCGCCCTCGGCCATCCTGCGGTCTGCCAGTTCGGTGGTCACGATCGCGCCGTCGACCAGCATGCCGACCACGAGGATCAGGCTGAACAGGACGACGATGTTCATCGTCACCCCGATCAGGCTGAGGATCAGGATGCCGGCGAGGAAGGAACCGGGAATGGACAGGCCGACCAGGATCGACGAGCGCAGGCCGAGCGAGGCGACGATCACGATCATCACCAGGATGACGCCGGTCAGCACGTTGTTCTCGAGGTCCCCCAGCATCGAGCGGACGTCGCGGGACTTGTCCTGCAGATAGCTGACCTTCAGGGCCGCCGGCAGGTCCTTCTGCTCCTCGGCCATCAGCCTTTTGACCGCCGCGACCGTCTCGATGATGTTGGCCCCGGTGCGCTTGCGGATTTCGAGGGTCACCGCGGGCTTGCCGTCGATGCGCGCGAAGCCGGTCGGGTCCTTGAAGGTCCGCCGCACGGTGGCGACATCCCCGAACGTGACCACCGTGCCCTTGTGAACCTTGATGGGCATGGTGAGCATGTCCTTCACGGTCTCGATGACGCCGGGCACCTTGATCGCGAAGCGGCCCGCGCCTGTGTCGAGCGCGCCGGCGGCGATGATCTTGTTGTTGCGCTGGACCAGCGACAGCAACGTCTCGAAGGAGAGGTTGTAGGTCTCCAGGATCCGGGGCTGGACGATGATCTCCATCACCTGCTCCCGGTCGCCGCCGATCTCGGCCTCGAGCACGCCGGGCAAGGCCTCCAGCTTGTCGCGAAGGCGGTGCGACAGGGTGACAAGCGTGGCCTCGGGCACGTCGCCCGACATCGCCACGGTCAGGATCGGGAACAACGAGGTGTTGACCTCGTTGACAAGCGGCTCCTCGGTGTCGGCCGGCAGCTTGGCCTTGGCGATATCGACCTTCTCGCGGACCTTGCGCAGGGCGGTTTCGCTGTCGAAGCCGGCGTCGAATTCGAGCGTGACCGCGGCATAGCCCTCGTTGGCCGTCGCCCGCAGCTCCTTGAGCCCCTCGATCGTCTTGAGCTCCTTTTCCATCGGGCGGATCAGCAGGCGCTCGGCATCCTCGGGCGAGATGCCTTCATGGACCATCGAAACATAGATCAGCGGGATGGCGATATCGGGCTCGGCTTCCTTCGGGATCGAGACATAGGAGAGCGCCCCCGCCACGATCAGGAAGGCGAAGGTCATCAGGACTGTCCGCGAACGAGCGAAGGCGGCGTCGATCAGAGCGCGCATGGCGCGGATTCCTCGAAGTCTATTCTTGCGCGCGCGGCGGCGCGGTCTGCTCGGAAGGACGTCGGGCCTCGGCGACCTGCACCGTCTGTCCCGCCCGCACGAAGCCCTGGCCGCGGACGATCAGGCGCACCGTATCCGGCAGGCCGGACACCCAGACCCCGTCCGATTCGGCCCGGACGACCTCGATGCCGTGGAAGGCCACCTTGCCGTCGGGCCCGACCGACTTGATGCCCAGCGCCCCGTCGTCGTCGAGCGTGAGAAACTGCGCCGACATGAAATGGGCCTTGAGCGTCTCGACCGGGATCCGGACCTGGGCCGTCGACCCGGCGATGTTGGCGTGGTCCGGGTTCGGAATCTCGATCTCGGTCCTGAAGGTTCGCGTGTCGTCGTCCGCCTGGGCGGAGATGTATCGAATCCGGCCCTCGACGGTCTTGCCGTTGATCAGACCAACCAACGCCTTGCCGCCGATTTTCAGGCGCGCGACATTCTGTTGGGCCACCTCGGCGATGGCGAGCACGGGATTGTCGTCGACGATCGTCGCGACCTCGTCCTTGGTGGCGACATAGCCGCCCATTTCCGCCGCGCGCTCGTTCAGCACGCCGTCGAAGGGCGCGCGAATCGTCAGCCGGTCGATGTCGACCTGCATGGCCTTGAGGTTGGCCTTGGCGGATTCGTGGGCAGCCGCCAGGGTCTTGAGGTTGGAGTCGGTCTGGAAACCCTTGCCCATCAGCTTCCGGGCCGCTTCCAGATCGCGCCCGGTCTGCGCGACCTTGGCCTTGGCATGTTCCAGCTTGGCCATCCGGTCGGCGGCTTCCAGCCGGACGATCACCTGCCCGGCCTTGACCCGTTGGCCCTTGGTGGCGACGACCTCGACGACCCGGCCCGGAGTCTCCGCCCGGAGCGTGACCGTACGGTTCGGCTTCAGGTGTCCCTGGACCAGGATGAAGCGGGTGATCGGCTTGGCGCGCAGCGTCATCACGGCGACGGTGAAATCCGGTGTGACCGGCTTCTTTTCGGCGGTCGCGGCCGCGGTCTGCTTGTCCTCGGACGAGACGAGCTGGCCGCTCGCCATCCAGGCCGCGACCCCAGCGACGAACAGGACCGCGAACCAGATCGGGCGGAAGCGGCGACGCCTGGGAGAATCAAGCACCGTGTTTTCTTCGGTTGCGGTCATTGCGCCAATGCCGGTGCACCGGCCTCCGCTTGCGTGGGAAAATAGATCTGCCGGTTGCGCACCAGCGACTCGCGCTGCGCCCGCAGGATGGCCAGGCCGTGATGGGCCACGAACAGACCGCCCGGCGGAGCGTCGGGCCCGGCCTCTTCGAGACAGCTCTCGGCATGGGCGATCAAGGCGTCGATCTCCTCCAGCTGGCGGTCGATCGCGCCGTCGATCACCGCGCGCGGCAGCATCTGGGCAAAAATCATGACGAACAGGAACTCGGACCGGACCCGGTGGCGCGCCGGCGATGCGATCATCGCGGCGACCAGCTCGTCCCGGCCCTGCTCCGTGATCCGGTAGACCTTCTTGTTCGGACGGCCGTCCTGGACGACCCGCTCGGCGACGACGCTGCCGCTCGATTCGAGGTCGCTCAGCGCGCGATAGATGCCGCTCGGCGCCACGTCGAGGAAATGGCCGAAGCCTTCCTCGAAGCGCTTCTTGATGTCGTAACCGGTCTCGTCGCCCAGGCAGAGGGCGCCGAGACACAAGGTTTTGGTTTCCATAATTCCACTCTGATTTATTCCATAGTGGAATATTGTAACTTGGAAACGCTATTCAAGACAAAAACGCGCCTGCATCGGCCGCCAGCACGCAAGACGGCGGCTACGGGCCTTCCGGGTCGATCAGATTGGCCTCGATCCGGGCGCGGATGTCATCCGGCATCGGCGCGGCCTTGCGGGTCTTGGGATCGAAAAAGACCTCGACGACCTCATTGACCGCATGCAGGACGCCGGTATCGGCGTTGAACATCTTCTGGCGGTGGGTGCAGCTCTTGGTGCCGACCCGGACGAAGCCGCCCCGGGTGACCCACAGCTCGCCGGCGGTGATCTCGCGGACGAAGTCGATGTGGAAGCTGGCGACCACGGTGTGAACGCCGCGGGCCTCGATATCCTTCAGCCCCATGCCGATCAGCGTCCAGACATGGAAGCCGGCATCGTCGAAGGCATGGCCGTAGAAGCGGACATTCATGTGACCGAAATGGTCACAGTATTGCGGCAGGACGACGCCGCGGCAGGTTTCGACCCAGTCAGACACGCGCAATCCCCGTTTTCGGTGGTTTCGGACCCTCATTAACCAGAGCCGGCACGGTCAGCGCAACGGCCGAGGCCGCGAGGCGCCCCGCCCGCGCGGTGCTTCGATGGGCCCCTTGCGGGGACGGGGCTGGAAGTTGACGCAGGTCAATGGCATGGATTGGTCCCCGACAGACCATCATTCCCCGTGCCCGTCCGGCACCCGCAGGAGACCAGCCCATGTCCAACGCCGACGTTCTCAACTTCATCGATGGCGCCTTCACCGAGGGAACGACGGGAAAGACTTTCGAAAACAGGAACCCGATCAACAACGCCGTGGTGTCGCGGGTCCATGAGGCCGGGCAGGCCGAGGTTGATGCCGCGGTCAGGGCCGCGCGCAAGGCGATGGACGGCCCCTGGGGATCGATGTCGCCCCAGGACCGGGCCGACCTGCTCTACAAGGTCGCCGACGGCATCAACGCCCGGTTCGACGAATTCCTGAAGGCCGAGATCGCCGACACCGGCAAGCCGGTCTCGCTGGCCTCCCACATCGACATCCCACGCGGCGCCGCCAACTTCAAGATCTTCGCCGACGTGATCCGCTCGCATGGCTCGGAATTCTTCGAGACCGTGACCCCGGCCGGCGAGGAAGCCATCAACTATGCCGTCCGGGCGCCCAAGGGCACGATCGCCGTGATCTGCCCGTGGAACCTGCCGCTGTTGCTGATGACCTGGAAGGTCGGCCCGGCGCTTGCCTGCGGCAACACCGTCATCGTCAAGCCGTCGGAGGAGACGCCGACCACCGCGACCCTGCTGGGCGAGGTGATGAACGACGCCGGGGTCCCGCCCGGGGTCTACAACGTCGTCCACGGCTTCGGCCCCGGATCGGCGGGCGAGTTCCTGACCCAGCATCCGGGCGTCGACGCGATCACCTTCACCGGCGAGACCACGACCGGCGAAGCGATCATGAAGAACGCCGCGGTGGGCATCCGCGACGTCTCCTTCGAGCTGGGCGGCAAGAACCCCGGCCTGGTCTTCGCCGATTGCGACTTCGACGCCACGGTCGACGGCATGAGCCGCGCGGTCTTCGCCAACTGCGGCCAGGTCTGCCTCAACACCGAGCGGGTCTACGTCGAGCGGCCGATCTTCGACCGCTTCGTCGAGGCGCTCAAGGCCAAGGCGGAAGGGCTCAAGCGGGGTGATCCGTTCGACAAGGCGACCAGCCAGGGCCCGCTCATCAGCCAGGAGCACCGGGATAAGGTGCTCGGCTACTACAAGCGGGCCGCGGCGGACGGCGCGAGGGTGGTGACGGGCGGCGGAATTCCGTCCCTGGGCGGCGACTATGGCGAGGGGTCCTGGATCGAGCCCACGATCTGGACCGGGCTCGACGAGGATCACCCCAACATCCGGGAGGAGATCTTCGGGCCGTGCTGCCACATCCGCCCCTTCGATACCGACCAGGAGGCAATCGCGCTGGCCAACGACAGCCGCTATGGGCTGGCAACCTCGATCTGGTCGCAGGACATCACCCGCGCCAACAGGGCGGCCCGGAAGATCGAGGTCGGCATCACCTGGGTCAACTGCTGGTTCCTGCGCGACCTGCGGACCGCATTCGGCGGCGCGAAACAATCGGGCATCGGCCGCGAGGGCGGCGTTCACTCCCTTGAATTCTATACCGAAATGCGAAACGTCTGCGTGAAGCTATAGGCGTTGTGTGTCCCACCGGGAACCATCGGGCCGGCGCAAGAACCCTGGCATGCCCACCGGATTTCCGACGGCTGCCCATTGGCTGCCCATCACCATGCCGAAACGGCAATGTAACGCTTTAGATTTGAATTCTCTGATATAGAAAATAATAAAATAAACGAAAGACAAATATTCAAAGAAAAAGGAAATCCTTCACAAATATGAGCGCCAGCCCGACGCTGACTTATTATTAATATTCAATTGCGCCCTTGAAAACGGTACACATTAGCGCGATATATTTCCCGAATCAACATTCCGATTGAATTTGCGGGCTGTTATAGGTCCAGGGTCACACTCTGGACCCGATCGATGTTGTTTGAGCCGAGCCCGCATGGTCGCTCGGCGTTTCAATATCGTCGTCCGTCATGTCGGAACGCGCCCAGACGCAAGAACCAAGGGGATTTTCTGTGGAACACGAACATCGGACGGAACTCATCAGCGAACAGGAGTTTGGCGATGATCCCGTCTCCGTGCGCGACACCGATCACTATCGCGAAGAGTATATTTCCGGCTTCGTCGACAAATGGGACCAGCTGATCGACTGGGACGCCCGCGCCGAGAGCGAAGGCGGTTTCTTCATCGACGAACTCCGCAAGCGCGGCAAACACAAGATTCTCGACGTCGCGAGCGGGACCGGCTTCCATTCCGTCCAGCTTCTGAAGGCGGGCTTCGAGGTCACGAGCGTCGACGGCAGCGCCGAGATGCTGACCAAGGCGTTCGACAACGCCCGCAGCCGCGGCCTGATCCTGAATACGATCCACGCGGACTGGCGCTGGCTGAACCGCGATGTCCACTCGAAGTATGACGCGATCATCTGCCTCGGCAACTCGTTCACCCACCTGTTCGACGAGAACGACCGGCGCCGGGCCCTGGCGGAATTCTATGCCGCCCTGCGCCACGACGGCGTCCTGATCCTCGACCAGCGCAACTATGACGCCATTCTCGACGTCGGCTTCGACAGCAAGCACAAGTACTACTATTGCGGAGACCAGGTGTCCGCCGAGCCGGAGCATGTCGACGAGGGGCTGGCCCGGTTCAAATACACCTTCCCGGACAAGTCCGCGTATCACCTGAACATGTTCCCGCTGCGCAAGAAATACGTGCGCAAACTGATGCACGAGGTCGGCTTCCAGAAGATCGAGACCTTCGGGGACTTCCAGGATACCTACGCCGACCACGAGCCGGACTTCTTCGTCCACATCGCCGAGAAGACCTATGGTGGCGTCAATGACGACTGACGCCGGCACAACGGCGGCGGCCGTCGCGGAGGTCGCCGAGCGCTACTACGACAGCGAGGACGCCGACCAGTTCTACCTGAACATCTGGGGCGGCGAGGATATCCACATCGGCCTGTATCAGGGCGAGGGCGACGAAATCGCCCAGGCCAGCCGCCGGACCGTGGAAAAGATGGCCCACCAGATCGAAGGGCTTGGCGCCGACAGCCGGGCGCTCGACATCGGGTCGGGCTATGGCGGCTCGGCCCGCTACCTCGCCCGCACGTTCGGGTGCGAGGTGGTGTGCCTGAACATCTCGGAGACCGAGAACGCCCGCAACCGCAAGCGCAACGAAGAGCAAGGCCTGTCCGGCAAGATCGAGGTCCGCCACGGCAGCTTCGAGGACATTCCGGCCGCCGACGCCACCTTCGACGTGGTCTGGTCCCAGGACGCGATCCTGCACAGCGGCAACAGGGACAAGGTGGTCCAGGAGGTCGCCCGCGTGCTCAAGCCGGGCGGCCAGTTCATCTTCACCGACCCGATGCAGGCCGACGACTGCCCCGACGGCGTGCTGCAGCCGGTCTACGACCGGATTCACCTGTCGTCGCTGGGCTCGATCGGCTTCTACCGCGAGGCGGCCGGCCGCAACGGCCTAGAAGTGGTCTCGATCGAACCGCTGACGGACCAGTTGCGCAATCACTACCATCGCGTTCGCGAGGAGTTGCTGGCCCGCTACGACGAGATGACCGGCAAATCCTCCCGGGACTATGTCGACCGGATGCTCACGGGGCTCCAGAACTGGGTCGACGCCGCCGACAAGGGCTATCTCGCCTGGGGCATCCTGCACTTCCGCAAGATCTGAGTTCCGATTGAGTGCCGGCCGGGCGCGGCGCCCCGCCGCGCGTTGCCCTGCCGCCTTGCCTGTTCTGCCCGGTGGCGCGGTATGGCAGACTGGGCGCTCCGCGGGGTTCAGGAGCGTGCGAATTGTCAACCGGCCCGGCCACACCATGGGTATGAGGGGTCGCACGGGCGCGGGCGGCGCACCGACCGCGCCAGAGGCCGTCTCGTGAGC
>CAMYMQ010000322.1 GCA_947259335.1 uncultured Alphaproteobacteria bacterium
CTCCGGGGTGAGCCGGACCGCGCGGGCCTCGCGCCGGAACAGCGCAAAGCCGAACCATTCCTCCAGCGCCTTGATCTGATGGCTGACCGCGGCCTGGGTCACATTCAGGGCTTCCGCGGCCTGCGAGAAGCTGGAGCGGGCGGCGGCCGCCTCGAAGGCGCGGACGGCGTTGAGCGGCGGCAAACGGCGCATCATTACATTAGAATATTTAATTCATGACCCAAGAATATATCGTTTGTCATTTTCCGCCAAAAAGCAAGAATCGGAGTGAATTATTGGCATCGACAGAGGCATTTCGACCGTCGACGCCAAGACGGAAAGGTGGAAATTATGAATAGCCAGAATAATGGTTTGTTCGGCCAGGCGGCAGGGGCCTCCCAGCCCTACGAGATGCGCCGCGGTTTTCACCGCCGGCTGATCGAGACGCTGGACCGCGGCCTCGACTGGCTCGACCGGTCGCGCTCGCGGCGGCAGCTTGCCCGGCTCGACGACCGGCTGCTGCGGGACATCGGGGTCGCGCGCACCGACGCCGATCGCGAGGCAGCCAAGCCGTTCTGGCGGGCCTGACCGGCCCGTGCGCCGGGTCCGGCAAGCACGCCTGCGTCCATGCAAATCGGGAATGAGCCGCCGTCTCCGCTGCCGTTGTGTTCACCCCCAAATCAGCCTAGTAACGGGGCCGTTCCAACACATCCCGCAGAGATCGGACCCAGGCACATCATGTCGCCCGAGAGCTTTCAGCGCATGGGCCGCTACAACCGGTGGGCCAACCGGCGGCTATACGAGGCGTGCGCCGGGCTGGACGACGCCGAGCGCAAGCGCGACCGGCAGGCCTTCTTCGGCTCGATCCACGGCACGCTGAACCACATCCTGGCGGCCGACCGGATCTGGCTGTCGCGGCTGAACGGCCAGCCCCACGGCATCCGCACCCTCGACCAGATCCTGTTCGACGATTTCGACGCCCTGCGCGAGGCGCGCGAGATCGAGGACGGCCGCATCGTCGACAGCGTCGACGCGCTGGACGAGGACAAGCTGCGGAGCATGCTGCGCTATGCCAACATGGCGGGCGAGCCGCAGGAGACGCGGCGCGACATCGTCTACATGCACGTCTTCAACCACCAGACCCACCACCGGGGCCAGGCGCACGGCCTGCTGAGCCAGGCCGGCATCGAGCCGCCGGAACTGGACCTGATCTACTTCATCCGGGAGTCGTAGGCGGGCGGCCGTGCCGGCTCACGCCGGCCGCGTGATCCCCGTGGTCAGCACCACCTTGCCGGTCGACTTGCGGGTCAGCATCCGCTCCATCGCCGCCGGCGCTTCCTCCAGGTCGAAGGTCTTGGAGACGTGGGGCGCGAGCAGCCCGTCGTCGAACCAGCCGAGCAGCTCCTCGAACGAGCGCTGGATCACGCCCGGGTCCTTCTTGAAATAGGCGCCCCAGTAGAAGCCGACGACGGCGATGTTCTTGACCAGAAGATAGTTGGCCGGGACCTGCGGGATATCCCCGGAGGCGAAGCCGACGACCAGCAGCCGTCCTTCCCAGGCGAGGCAGCGCAGGCTCGCGTCGAACACCTTGCCGCCGACCGGGTCGTAGGCCACGTCGGCGCCGCGCCCGTTGGTGATCGATTTCACCCGGTCGCGGATATCCTCCTCGGCCGTGTCGATCACGTGGTTGGCGCCGTTGGCCTGGGCGATCGACAGCTTGTCGGCGCCGCGCGCGGTGCCGATGACGTTGGCGCCCAGCACGGTGCCGATCTGGACCGCGGTCAGGCCGACCCCGCCGGCCGCGCCGTGGACCAGCAGCACCTCGTCGGCCTGCAGGTTGGCGCGGTGGCGCAGGCCCACGTGGGAGGTGCCATAGGCGACGGGGAAGGCGGCGGCCTGCTCGAAGCTCATCGAGTCCGGAATTCTGGTCGCCGACCGCGCGTCGCAGACGACCTGCTCGGCGAAGGCGCCCTGGCCGGTGATCGCCATCACCCGGTCGCCTTCCCTGAGGTGGGTGACGCCCGGGCCGACGGCGTCGACCGCGCCCGAACATTCCATCCCCGGCACGAAGGGCAGCTCGGGCTTCTCCTGATACTTGCCCTGGATGATCAGCGTGTCGCCGAAGTTGAGCCCCGCCGCCTGGACGGCGATGCGGACCTGGCCCTCGCCGGGCTCCGGCGCCGGTGTCTCCTCCACCTTCAGATCGGCCGGATCGCACCATTCGCGACAGACTACCGCGCGCATATCCCCTCGCTTCCTAGTTCTTTCCCAGCCAGCCCTCGGCGGCCCGGATCTCCCCGACCGGCGTGCCCGCGTGGCTCGACAGCCTCGGCGCGACGTAGCTTTCCAGCGCCACCCAGTCCTTGTCGTCGAACAGCTCCAGATACCGCAGAAGGGCGGCCACCGCCACCTCCGACGCCCGCGTGGCGCCGTCGTCGATCTTGAGCGCGATGCCCAGGCCGAGCTGCGGCAGGGCGGCGGCGAAGACCCCTTCTGCCCCGGTCTTCAGGACCAGCGACTGGCCTTTGCGGGCCATCAGCGCGGTGCAGAAGCGGTCGGTGCCGCCGACCATTTCGCGGTGGATCGCGATGGCGACGCGCAGCCGCCGGATCGCCGACTGGCGCGGCACCGGCAGCCAGCGGGTATCGGCGAACTTGGCGAAGGCGCGGGCGAGGCCGGCCAGCGGCATGGCGATGGTCGGGGCATCGCAGCCGTCGGTCGCGGTCTCGGCCTCGGACAGGTCGCAGTCGCTCATTTCCGAGAGGAGCCGGCGGATTCGCTGCTGCACCGGGTGGCCGGGATCGGTGTAGCCGTCGGCGGGCTCCTTCCGGAACAGCGCCGTCGACAGCATCGCCAGATGCTTGCCCGAGCAGTTGTTGTGCAGCCTGCCGGGGGTCCGCCCCGCCGCCACCAGGCCGTTGGCGGCGACCTCGCCGAGGGGCACATGGGGACCGCAGGCCAGCGCCTGGACGGGCAGGCCCAGCCGATCGAGCCAGCCCTGGCCGACGCGGACGTGCATCGGCTCGCCGCTGTGCGAG